>CASFQR010000001.1 GCA_949297275.1 uncultured bacterium
TCCAAATTATGACTCCTTCCAAGAAGCGTTCAAAAATAATCGTTATTCTCTACGTTAATGTTTATAAAAATGTTGGGACATTTTCGCTTAGAATTGACATTTAAAAATAGACCTTGAGTAAATTAGACAGTAATCTAGGTAAAGTCTCTTTTCATATTATTACCACAAATTCGCAACATCTTATCGAAATGATTGTTTCCAAAACAATGTGATTATTAACAAAAGGCTACTAAGCGAAAATAATTAAAAAGATATCTTAAAAAGATATGTTATTGTCAATATATCTTGCTAAAATAATAAAGATTTATGAAAACCAATATTCATGTAAATGTCTTAATAAATATCATCCGTACGGCAACTTTATTAATTCTTTCTTTTATTACATTTCCTTATGTTTGCCGGGTGCTAGGGGACACTAATTTGGGGATATATACTTGGGCGAATTCTTTTGTTTATTATTTTTTAATTTTAGCGAGAATCTCTATTCCAAATATTGCCACTAGAGAAATAGTAAAGGTTAAAGATAATCCTAAATTGTTATCGCAAAAAACCCAAGAATTTTTTATCATCCAAGCCGTCACTACTTTATTATCGTTTGCTATTGAATGTTTAATTTTATTTACTGTTCCTTTATTTAAAGAAAACCAAGGAACAGTTTATGATTATCAAGCAATTATTTTAATTTTAAGTATTAATTTTCTCGCTGGTGTTTTCTCTTTTGAATGGATATATACTGCCTTAGAGAAACATTTATACACAGCGATTCGCTCAATGATTATTTTAAGTATCGTTGATACAATAATCTTTGTCGCAATTCGTTATCCTGAAAGCATCGCGTTATATGCCGCCTGCACCATTTCAGTAACAATTTTAACGGTAGTTTCTAACTTAATCTATCTACCAAAATTAGTAAAATTTTATAAAGTTGAACGCTATAATTTTAAACAATATTTTCGGCCAATATTTATCTTATTTTTAATTACTTTAATTATTGCTCTATATGAAAAAAGCGACACCTTCGTCTTAGGATTTTTAGATGAAAGCAAAAGCAGCGTCGGTGATTACGCGGTCGGAATTAAAGGCATTGAAATAATTATTGGTATTATAACTGCTTTAAGTGGGGTTTTTATGCCGCGTGCGACTTATTATGTTAGTAAAAAAGACCAGCAAAACTTCATTAATTTAACTAAATACTCCGCAAATATTGCTTTTTTCATTGTTGTGCCTGCGATTGCTTCAATGTGCGGAATGGCAGAGCCAATTACTTCTTTAATTTCTGGATCGTACGCAAGTGAGGGGTTTTTAGAAGCGAGCAATGTTTTAATTGCTTTAAGTAGCATGATGCTAACTTATTCCTTATCTAATATTTTATACACTCAAGTTTTAATCCCTCTAAAGAAGGAAAAATATTATTTATATGCCTTAAGCGTGGGAGTCACTTTAGATATTCTCTTATCCGTTTTATTTGGTTTATTGGTCTTTAAAGATTCTCCGGCGTTAGGTGTTGCCCTAGCAACTGCCATTAGCGATTTCATCGTCTTAATTATCTTATTATTCTTAGTCCAAAAAGAAATTAAATTAACAATTTTGTCTTGGAATAATTTAAAGATAATTGCTGGCGGAATTATTGTCTTCCTTTTAGCGTATTTCCTTGGACCCTATATTCAAGAAGTCTTATTTATTTATACTGGCGATGTCCTTTCGCGCGTCTTTGAATTAATTACCATTGTGATTTTAGGTGGCATAATTTATGTTTTATTCTTAATTTTAACTAAAGAAAATTTAATTCGTTCAATGTTAAAATTAGATCGTCATTAATCTTTAAATTTATCTAATAATAAGCAAGTTGTTTGATACACTAAGTCGTGAATTGAATAAATTAAATAATGAACATCAGCCAGCTTCATTGCCTCGATTTGTTTTGTAGTCGTATAGCAATATGGATAAATACCAAAAATAAATGGGAAGAAAGAATAAATAAAACTATTGATATCCTCTATGGTTGCTGCTGGAAAGAATTTATGAATTAATTGTTCCATTATTAGAAGAGCTTCTTTATAAGCTTTTTTAAAGGCAATAAGATTTTCTAAGCGACTATTTTCTTCCATATCATAATGGTTCATTGCTAATAACTTTAAAAGTAAAATACGCTTATTTAAACTACTAGCAATTAAATCCGCGAAATGGCATAGATCTAAAGTAGAATAACTTTGCAAAATATCATGTAAATCCTTTACCCAATAACGATATTCTCTTTCTAAAAGGGCTAAGAATATTTCTTCTTTGGAATGAAAATAATTATAAATTGAAGTACGGGTAAAAGAAGTCTCTTTCGCAATATCTAAAAGCGTAATATCTTTAAAAGATTTAGCTTGATATAAAAGCGCGCAGGCATTAATAATTTCATCTGAACGCGAAGAAATTCTCTCCTTATTTCGTATCTTCATAGCGTTATAAATATAATAATTTTTTGACACAAAGTCAAAGTAATAAAAAAGGCCAATAAGGCCTTAATTATTTAAAGATAGAATTTTATTTTTAGGCAATTGGGAAAATAATTTCACTAAAGGTTGACCAATTAGAGGCACTCTTATAACTATCAACTAAGTCGCTAGGGACATAAATGGCCCCACTATTAGAGGTAATAAGCGTTTCGTTAAAGGCATTAACATCGCGTAAAGTTACTACGCGGTCATTATTTAAGGTCAAACTATTTAAATGCGTCATACCATTAAAAGCATTCGCATTAATTGTTGAGATGCTTTCAGGTAACACTAAGGCGTCAATTAGGGTGCCATTAAAGGTATTCGCATTAATTGTGGTAAAAGTAATTGGAGCATTCGCACTAAAATTAAAATTACTTAAAGAGGAGCAACCATTAAACGCTCCTTCACCTAAAGCACGCACAGTCGCTGGTAAATTAAAAGTCACTAGGGAAGTGCAACTATCAAAAGCACTCGCTCCGATGGTTGTTAAACGCGAATCTTCTGTAAAATTAACATTAACCAAAGAAGGACAACCCATAAAAGCTTCGCGAGCAATTTCCCCAACATAAGAAGGAATATCGATAGTTGTTAAATTTGAGCAGCCTTTAAAGGAGGCAATACTAATAATAAAGGTGGAGGAAGTAACTGGTAATTTAACATTAGTGAGATTCAAACAATTTTCAAAGCAATTAGTCCCAATTGAGCGAACATTATCAGGAATGATAATTTCACTAATGGAAGTGCCACTAAAAGCCGAAGAACCAATCGCGGTAATACTATTTTCCGCATGGAAATTTACTTCAACTAGAGTTGAAACATTACTAGCAAAACCACCAGGAACAAAGGTCATTAATTGACCAAAATTTACTACTGAAATTGCTGTCCCAACAAACGAGCTCGAATTACCACTAGAAGAGCCAAATGATGTCAAAGTTGATGGGAAAGTAACTTCATTTAAATTGCTAATCACTTGATTAGAGCCATCAACTAAAAGAATTTCTTTAAATTTGGGTGAATTCATTAAAATTTGGTTACCAGCAGTATATAAGCCATATTTAACGCTATCAAGATTAGCGACATTTGCATCAAGTAAATAAATTGTTTCTAACAATGGACAATTAGCAAAAGCACTTTGAGCGATATTTCTAACTGCAAAAGGCACATGAAATTCACTAATATTTGTGCCCATAAAACTTGAAGCCCCAATTGAAGTTATTTTACTATCAGTGCTATTTTCATTATTAACAAAACTAACTTCCGTTAAAGCAGTGCAACCATTAAATAAATTTGCAGAGATCGCCGTAAGGTTTTGCGGGAAAACGAAACCTTCTAGATGAGGAGAATCTCTAAACGCTCCTTCGCCAATAAATGTTAAATTATCACCAAAAGTTAAGGTGCCATTTAAAGCAGTATTTTGGAAGGCATTCGCCCCGATTGAAACTAAAGAAGAAGGGAAACTAACATTACTTAAAGAGGAGCAATTAGCAAAAGCAGATTCACCAATTGAAGTAACATTATCACCCAAAATAACCGTTTCTAAATTAATACAATTTTGAAAAACATTATTGACTACATTATTAAAAGTATCAGGGTAATCAACATAAACTAAACCATCTTGATTAGCAAAGACACCATCGGACATATAAGGTGTTTGATAGAGCGGAATTACTAAGTTATATTCTTCGCTCGCGCTTAAAAATTGATAAGTCTCTTCACTACCCGCAATCGCTGTATTTTCAGGTAATAAACCTTTATAAGAATATAAGAAATTACCAATGCGAACTTCACCTTCAGGTTGTTCATTTAACCACGCAGTACCATAAAAAGCATTTAAGCCAATGTTAGTTAAACTAGAAGGTACATTAAAACTTTTTAAATTTTGACAATTAGAGAAAGCATTTTCCCCAATAGTTATTAAAGAATTAGGCAATTGCACTGATTCAATTTGATGCAAACCAGCAAAAGCACTCGCAGCAATTTCTTTAACGGGTAAACCATCAATGACATTAGGGATGCGGAAATGGGAAGGTAAATCTTCACTATTTTCTACTCGTTCAATCGTAATACCAGCATCAGGATCATCAATATTAGTAGAATATTCTAAAAATTCGATATTCATTCTTTCGATAAAAACTCGCGAAATTAGAAAATAAGCACCAGTAGCTAAACCAGCAACTGCCAAGGCTAAAGATGAAAAAACAACACCATAAAAAATTCTTTTCTTTTTCTTGTTTTCAACTTTTGGTGCTTGTTCAATATATTCCATTATTTTTTATTTTTCCTTTCTTTAGCGAGTAATTTTTTATATTTTTCTAATTCCGTTTTATTCGCCCGGACATAATGTCCAGGTTCCACTTCATAAAAGGCCGGTAAATCATCATAACGATAATGATGCATTCGTGGATCATAGGTAATAATCTTTTTATTTTTTTCTTCCTTCGGATCAGGAATCGGCACCGCTGATAAAAGCGATTTAGTATAAGGATGGAAAGGCATTTCAAATAAACGATTAGCCTCCGCTAATTCAACTAAACGGCCATCATAAATAACCCCAATACGATCAGAAATATATTTTACTACCGATAAATCGTGAGCAATAAATAAGACCGTCATCTTCTTTTCAATTTGGAATTTTTTAATTAAATTAAGTACTTGCGCTCTAATCGATACATCTAAGGCAGAAATAGGTTCGTCCGCTACCACCATTTCAGGATTCATAATCATACAACGCGCGATGCCAATGCGTTGTCTTTGACCACCAGAGAATTCATGGGGATATCGTCTTAAATGTTCTGGGCGTAAGCCAACTTCTTGTAATGTCTTTTCCACTTTATCAAGGCGATCTTCTTCACCATCATACATGTGGAAAGCGCGGATTCCTTCGGAAATAATATAGTCAACATTTGCCCGATCATTTAACGAAGCGCTCGGATCTTGGAAAATCATTTGTATCTTCGTTTTTAATTCGCGTTGAGTTAAACGCGGAATCTTGCCAGAAATCCGGTGACCATTAAAAAGAATCTCACCGCTTTTAATTGGAATCATGCGCATAATCGTGCGACCAACAGTCGTTTTACCAGAACCTGATTCACCTACTAAACCAAAGATTTCTCCTCTTTTAATATCTAAGGTAAAATCATCGACGACAACACGTTCATCCATCCCGCGTTTATAAGCAATTTTGACATTGCGCATTGAAATAATATTATCTTCATAACCAGGAACAATCTTATCTAAAGATTTATCTTCTGGAACATGCAGTTCCCGGCGTTTATTGATAAAATTCGTTAATTTATTAGCGGTTTTCTTCACTGAAACGCCTAAACTTTTTTTATTGTCATTTTGTTCAGGGAAGTGATTATATTTATCATTCGTCTTCATCATTATCACCTACTTCCCGTTTAAGTTCTTGGGCTGCAATTTTCATTCTTTGACGTAAATTTTGGATTATTGCAGGTTTTTTGACTTTAGGCGCGCGTTCATCCAGGAGCCAAGTTTTTGCAAAATGCGTTTCAGAAACTTGAAACATTGGTGGCTCTTTAACATAATCAATCTTCATCGCATAATCGCTACGAATGGCAAAGGCATCACCAATAATTTCTTCATTAAAAGATGGGGGATTGCCTTTAATATATAGTAATGGCTCATCTTTCGATCCTAATTGCGGCAAGCTTGATAAAAGCGCCCAAGTGTAAGGATGACGCGGATCATAGAAAATATCTTCCGCGGTCCCATATTCAACAATTTGACCTCCATACATAACCGCAATGCGGTCAGCCACATTAGCAACGACACCTAAGTCATGCGTAATAAAGATGGTTGTCCATTTATATTCTGCTTGTAATTCTTTAATTAATTGAAGAATCTGCGCTTGCACAGTCACATCTAAAGCGGTTGTTGGTTCATCGCAGATTAAGATTTCAGGATGGCACGCTAAAGCGATGGCAATAACAACTCTTTGACGCATCCCACCACTATATTGGAAAGGATAATCTTTCATGCGCTTTTCTGGATCAGGAATGCGAACTTTTCTTAATAAATTCAAAGCTTCTTGATGAGCGGCTTTCTCGCTCATATGGTGATGAATCTTTAAGACTTCTTTAATTTGATAACCAATCGTAAATAAAGGATTTAAAGAAGTCATTGGATCTTGGAAAATAGTTGCAATCTTTTTGCCGCGAATCCCAACCCATTCTTTTGGTTTTTTCTTTAAGGCTAAATCTTCATTATGGAACATGATCGAACCACTAGAAATAAAACCATTCGCATCAAGCATCCCGGTAAATGTTTTGGTAAAAACAGATTTACCTGAGCCAGATTCACCAACGATTGCTATGGTTTCACCTTGATAAACATCTAAAGAGATGTTACGAATAACATTCATTCTTTTACCGTGACTAATAAAGCCAACCGAGAGATTTTTAACTTCAAGAATCTTTTCTTTTTCCGCCATTTTTTCTCTCCTAACGATGGTTTTTCGGATCGGTTGCATCCGCTAAAACTAAGCCAATATAAAAGAATGAAACAGTTAGGGGCACTAAGACAATTAACGGGGCCAGTAGTAAGAAAGGATAAGTAATCCATTCGTCTTCAGTTGCTGCCGTTAATAATTGCCCTAAAGTAATATCCCCATTAGCGGGCGAAAAAGATAAGCCAAAGAAGGCTAAACCAACTTCACTAGATATCGCTGCTGGGATCGCTGTTGAAACAACTGTAACAATAACTGAAATTAAATAAGGCAATAAATTATGTAAAATCATCGTGCCACTACTTGAACCTAACGATTTAGAAGCGATGTTATATTCGCGGTTACGAATAATAATAATTTGATTACGCATAAAGCCCGCTAAACCGAGCCAACCAAACATACATAATAAGAAAACAATCACACCAAAACTTGGTTCAAGGAATTGCATTAATAAGAAATAAAGTAATAAGGATGGAACATTAGAAATAAAATTACGAATCTCTAACATGATTGGATCTAAGCGGCGGAAATATCCCCATAAAGAACCAATAACGATACCTAAAACAGTATCAATCAAGGCAACAACAGTCCCTAAAAGTAAAGATAATCTTGAACCTACCCAAACGCAGGTCCATAAATCTAAACCGCGGAAGAAGCCCATTCTTGATCCACCCGTCCCAAACCAGTTATTCGCATTAGGGGCTAGTTGCGATTCAAAAACAATCGCACTTTCGGTTTCGGTTGATAAATAAGGATAAGATTTAATGACTGGCCCAAAGATAGTTAAGAAAATAATGATAAATAAAAGGGCTAAACAAACGAAGGTTAAAGGCTTTTTAAATAATTGTTTAAAAGTCTCTCGCCAATAAGAATAAGGAGCGGTCGATAAGCGTTCAATATTTTCTTCGCTTGCGCCAATAACCGTAAAAAGGTCTTCGACATTATGATAGGCAACTGAATCAATATCGCGAATTGAATTTTCCATTTTCTTCCTCCTTCCTTATTCACTTTCCGATGATAATTGAATACGCGGATCAATGATCGCTGTGACAATATCACCTAATAAATATGAGCAGATCGAAATAAGGGCAGTGACGATGATAATACCTTGTAAAACATAGAAATCATTCGCGGTATTAGCCTGCACTAAAAGGCCACCGACACCATCGATCGCATAAATCTTTTCAATGTAGAATGAACCGAGTAATGCTCCTAAAACAGCACTAGGAATTGATCTAACTAAAGGTACGATAGCGTTACGCAAAATATGGGTATACATAATCCGGTTTTCTGATAAACCCTTAGCCCGCGCGAATTTAACATAATCAGAATTAAATTCATCTAACATATATCTTCTAACCCATAAAGCAATACCAGCCATCCCCGTAAAGCCCATCGTCAAAGAAGGGGCTAAATAAGATAAGAAATTATCGGGACTAAAGACGGTTGGTAAAGCAATCGCAGAAAATAACCACATCCATAAATAGTAATAAGCAACGCCAGGAATCGCATCGATTGAGATAATATAAGCTTTACCAATCTTATCAAAGACACCATCTTTATATTTGGCCATTAAGATACCAGCGGGATAACCTAACACTAATTGGACAACAACAGCAATAATACCAATTTGGAAAGAAACACCCATCTTAGAAATAATCACATCAGAAACATATTGATTAGTTGAACCAGGAAGGAAATAAACGCGTCCTAAATTCATAATCATCGTGCGGCAATCATAAGTGACAATCTCATAGACAATATCGCCATTTGCAAGAACAGTTTGGGTGTAATCATTTAAACAAACAGTTTTTGGAAAGGGCAATATATTGTAATAATAATTCATTAAATCGCTAAACCAGTTTTCCGAGAAACCTAAATCCGCTAATAAACGCGTGCATTGTTGTTCGCGAACTGCTGGATCCATGTGCGCCCAAGCTTCAATCGCAGTTTGACAAATTTGTTGCGGATTATCATCAACTTTAAATTTAATTAAGAAAAAGGTGGCAGTGACCGCTAAAAGGATGGAAATAAGAGCGCTACCAACCCGGCGAAGAGAATATCTAAGTAAAGGATGGCCAAAGATTCTTTGGACCGTGGCATTATATTTAAAAATGACGCGGTGGCTAACTAATTCAATAAAGATAACAGCTACCACAACAATAAATATAAGTGAATATCCGATGATATAAGTAGCCATATTTCCTCCTTTACTTTTTAAAGTCTAATCGGTGATAAAGTCAGGGTCAAGCCTTAGTGGCAAATAACCCTGACTTTATTTAAACTAATTATTAATAATGATTAAGCGACGAAATCGTCGAAAGCTGGACCAATCGTATCGCGACCAACGGCTTCAAGCGCTTCTTCTTCAATTTGTTCTTGCAGTTCGCGGCATTGACGACGTTCTTCAGCAGTCGGTGGTTCAACTAATACCCACATGCCTTTCATGATTTGACTTGCTAAACCATATGGGGCTGATGGCATTTCATAACCAGCTGAACGACTAACTGAAGCTGACCAACCTTGAGAAGTCATATAAGAAGGCTTCATAATGTGTAGTTCGTTAATTAAATAATATTCGGCTTCCGCAAACGCTTCATAGCGAAGGACATTTGATTCCGTAATATCATCAGCGGCATTAACCATCGCGTTATATTCAGCAAACATTTGTTCAGTTTCTAAATATAAGGTGCCATTATCATCTAAACGATAATTTGGTAAATTGTAATCGGTATTGCCACACATTTCAGACATTTCACCATTCGTCATATAAACATGCATATATGTTAATGGGTCAGCGTAATCACCAATCCAACCCCAACCAGTCATAATGGTGTAATAACCACTTTCAGTCGCGATCGTGTAATTATTTAAATTAGTTGGTGAATTAGCTTGGACATAGAAATAAGGATATTCAGGTTGACCAGAAGCCCCAACTTCACACATTGGTAAGCTTTGATCGCCTGCTGCCCCAATACGGCAACCATTTAATCTTTGATTCATTGAACGAATGACAACATTATCATCTTCAACGCTTTCGCTATTTAAGTTAGAAGCTGACATATAAGAAACAGTAATTGGTAAAGTTAATAAATTTTGATCTTCGGCTTGATCAAGCGCGCTTCTAGCGTCATTCATGAGTTCATTAAGTTCACTAGAACCATCAACATAGTTGACACCAATTTCGCTACCACTATTAGTTGTTGTAACATTACTAACTTGTTGAGGACCAATCGCTGCTTTAGCTTCTTCAACTGTGATGCCTTTTTGTTCGGCATATTCTTCATAATAATATTCAACATAATCTTTACCGTTTTCATCTTGGACGAAGCCACGAGGAGTAAAGGTATTGATTTGATATTGGTCATTATGTTGACCTTCTTCAGTTAAATCATTACGGGTGTTATATAAAGAGACATCGATACTGCCTAAAAGCGCTTTACGAACTTCTTCAATCTTCATCGCCGCATTGGTGTTAGTGATGATAGCTTCACGTTGTTCGGTGGTTAATTTGTTATCTAAGAATGTATCAACATTGCTACCATTATCATTTAAATTATCTAAAGGACGATTAATATTTAAAACATAATGATAGGTGTAATCAACAGTATCTAGTTCACGACTATTAACACTACCATCGTAGGGGTCTTGTAAAGTACCTGAACCATCTTCACCGGTAATATATTTTTCCCAACCAGCCGCATCTTGAGCGTTTAAGGTAAAGCCGTCGACAATACCACTTTCAAAATCTTCACGCATATCCGCGTAGTTGAGGTTTTCATTACCCATAACGGTGTAATTAATTGTTTCGACATGAACTTGATCAGCGTCATGATAATACGGGTTCTTCTTATATGTTAAAGAAGTTGCTGAATATTCCGTTAAGAAATAAGGACCAATATAGAGAATGCTACTATTGTTTGATCCGTAAGTGGAACGATGTTCACGGTAGAAAGCATTATTAACTGGCATATATGGGGTATAAGTTAAAACGGTTGGGAAATAAGAAGCCGAATGATCAAGACGATAAGTTAAATAACCATCATCATCGACATAGACACCAACGCGTTCAAAATTGGAGATAGCTTGGATATCACTACCAGTAATCGTGTCGGTAACAGGTTCCCCACTATAATCTTCAATTAAGACCATGAGTTGTTGGGCTTGGGCTTCATTATCACCCTTTAATAACGAATAATCGACACCATCAACCTGCGCATTGGTTGAGATATAATTAGCCATCATGGTGTAGAGATAATATTCCCATGCATTATCAATAAATAAAGTGTACATGTAATAAATCTCAGAATTATTCGTGAAAGTTAAAATTTGTCTAGCAGCCGTAACAAAGTCTTCTTCGGTTACTTTTTGTTCGGTATATTCACCGGTTGCGTCTCTAGCAGTATAGACTTCACCAGTGTAGGTTCGCCAATAGACATCGTCGCGAACTTTAAATTTAAATTCAGTATTATCGTCGTTGCGAATAGCTTCGGATGCAAGTGATTTACGAAGAATGCCGTTTTGATCATTCATAAGTAAAGTATCAGAGAAGTTTGCAATATGCATAACATCAGTTGCGGATTGAGATGTAATCGAACCTAAAGTCGCAGGAGCGGTACTGATATAGGCATTATAAACTGTCTTGGCATCTTTGCCTGTTAAGAATTGACCAGTAACAGTAATTGTATCAATATTAGCGGGGCAAGATGTTAAGGCTAATAGAGCAGTTAAGATAACGCCAGGTAGAGCCACTTTTTTTGATTGAAACATTTGTTTTCCTCCTTTCTCAATCTTAAAAAGATTGTCAAGAATATATCACAATAGATTTTAATTGACAATGATTTTTTAATTTCATTCTCTAAAAGATATTTTAATGGTAATTTTAATGATAATATTTATGATTTAATAATCTTTGATTATTATATCCAATAAAGTAATTTAGATTTAAAATTGGACAAAAGTGAAAATTATTCCCGCGATAAGCGATAAAATAGCGGCTAATAAAAAAGGTAAAAAGATTTTCCATACTTTAAATAAAGTTTCATCATCTAATTTTTTATCCCAATTTTTGGTTTTATGACGCACGCGAGCCCTTAAAATATCTTGCCAAACAAAACCAACAAGCGTCAAAATCACCGCCGAGAATAAGAAGGCATAAGAAGGATAATCAGGATGATAAGTAAGATTAAAATTCCAATAAATAACACCGATTCTTAATCCAATCGCAATTAAGGCTACGACGAGGAAGAGGCTAAAGCCAATTAAATATAACCACCAAGTTTTAAGTGCTTTTTTCATCGCCACTATTATATAAAAGATAGCAAGCAAAAATAAATAGAGTATTATTTAAATATGAGTAATCCGAATCTCAAAGATAATAAAACTAAACGCTTCTTTGGTGAAATGTTTAGACGGCCAATTAGATTATTATCGCCTACCCTTTATGTTAAGATGCAGTATCGCTATATCACCCACCATAAACTTTATTTAAAAAAACCAGTTAGATATACTGAGAAATTGCAATATTTAAGGCTATATGTTTATCCAAAAGATCCCTTAGTGATTAAGTGTGCTTCACGCGATGGGGTGAGAGAATATTTAAAAGAGCAAGGTTTAGAAAAGATTTTAATTCCCATCCAAGGTATCTATCAAAATTTTGATGAGATTGACTTTAATAAGATTCAAATACCTTGTGTTATTAAGTGCACACATGCTTCCTCTTATAATGCAATTATTCGTCAGAAAGAAGAATTAAATATTGGACTTCTGCGGTCAAAATTCCAAAAATATTTAAAAACTAATTATGGTAAAAAGACCGTCGAACCCCATTATTCCAAGATTAAACCACAAATTATTATTGAAGATTATGTTGGGGATATTGCTTCATTACCAGTGGAATATAAAATTCATTGTTTTAATGGTATACCCAAAAGTTTATATGTCGTTTCTAATCGCGGGGTCGATATTCGTTATGATAATTTCTATATCGATTGGACACCTTTTAAGGAAAGTCAATTTAATGGTTGGAAAGCCAGCGAGACATTACCAAATAGACCCACTAATTTTAATGAGATGATTAAAATAGCTACTATCTTAGCGAAGCCTTTTCCCTTCGTTAGAGTTGATTTATATAATATTAACGGCCAAATTTATTTTTCAGAATTAACCTTTACCCCGGCGAAAGGAACTTTAATTTTTGATGAGGATCAAGCCGATTTTATCATGGGGGAATGGCTTGACATTAATAAATATTTAAAACATTAATTCCAGGTAGAATCAGGAATTAACACTTCATATAACATTAAAGCAAAATGGGCTTTATTTTGATTATTCATATCAGAAGTTAAATCTTCGTATTCACTACTAACTAGTTGATAAGTTAATTCCATTCCCTTAATGCGCGTTAAGTTTGCTAATTGACTTGGTGAAAGAATTTCATCAAAATAAAAACTGATTAATTGCGTATCGCCACCCGCGTTGGTCACTAATTGAAAGTCACCACTATTAAAGACATAGGCATTATATTGATTGAGATTATAGTCATAATTATAAAGAGTTAGGGTGAAATTGATGGTTGGCATTTGAGTAAAAGATCGTTCACAATCCGTACCACCTCGCGCGCATAAGGCAAATAAATTAAAATCGATTAATTCTTTCATAAAGATGGTAGAAAAACCATCTTCATCTAATTGAACGCGACTTTTCGCATAATAACCTTCGCACCACACCCGCCCATCATAAAGCTTTGATAAATAACCATTTAAGAAGACGGGATCAATTGTATTTAAAGCATGGGCATAACCAAATTGGGTGGAATTTAAACCTTCATAGGTATAGCCCTCGCTATCTTCTTTTCTTAAACCACTTAAATCATTTTTTACCATAAGATGACTACTTAAATCATAAGTACCTTGAATCACCGCATCTTCTAAAGAAGATTCATGATGAACATAATAATTTTCCATAAAGCTTTTATTAAAAGCACCAACTGGATAAAGTTCTTTAACCGCGCCTAAACAAGAAGATAAAGAAATAGCGATTATCGGCAAAGAAATAATTAATTTTTTATTCATCTTTTTTATCCTCCTCTAGGGATGGTTCATCAAAATCATAGGTACCTTTTTTATTAGTGTTCTCCTTTTTCTTTTCAGGAATAAATTGTTTCATATATTCTTCATCTTCAAATGACATAAGAATTTCTTTTTTAGTAAAGACGGGGGTAAAGACATAACCTAAAATAAATAAAATTATAAATAATGGTAATGAGCGATAAAACGAATAATAAACATTTGGAGTATGAACATAAGGGAAAGCAGTAAATGAGAAAGTGTTATAGATAAAGAACATAAAGACACTTGTTAAAACAATAACCTTAAAATATTCGGGATCTTTACTCTTTAAGAAATATTTTTTAAGCATAAGATAAGTGAAAACAAGGAATACTAATAAACTAAGGAAAGCAAAGACACCGCCTTCTTTTAAGATTTCAAATTCAAAAGCATTCGTGTCACTAATCACTGCCTGACTAGCGTCACTTAAACCAAATAATCCACTGCTAGTAAAAGCATACCTAATTACTTCATTGATTGGATAAATAATTTTATTCGTGTTAAATAAGCGATTTAAAAAGGCATTATTAGTAATAAAAGAAAAGGGATGAAAAATATTAATAACATCAATCGTAAATAAAATTACTGCAATTGCCCCAATAATTATTAAAGTGAGGTCGAGCCACTTATCAACCTTTAAGATGCGATAAAATTTATATAAAAGCGCGAACACAAATAAAGGAATTAAATAAAATAAACCTTCAAGGTTAGGCGTCGTAATTAAGAGTAAGAAACCAACAAAACCAATAAAGGCAGTTAAGGCAAATTTAAGTTTGTCTTTTTTAGGAGAAATGAATAATAAGGCTGGTAAGGCACTTAATAATAAATAGGCATAAGTGCCGCTATATCGCACATTAAATGTTTCAAAACCCAAACCATTTAACCATCTAATTTCATCAGTGACATTATAGACTAAACCATTCCAATAATATTCTGGGGTATCTAGATAAATCAAACCATAAAAAACACCATAATTAATCCAAGTATAAATTAAAGAAATAAAGGCTAAAAGGGCTAAAGCCCCACCGATTGATAATAATAAATAATCTTTTTTCAAAGCGTGGTTATGGCGGGCTAAGAAACCGAGCAAATAAAAAGAAATAAAGGCTAAAAAGACTCCAATATTTTCTAATAAGAAGCCACTAGAAGCATATAATTTGCCAAAGGAGACTAAGGCAGCAAGAATAAATAAAGGTAATGAATAATATAGTAGTTGTTTTAATTCTTCTTTTTTGGCCACCACTAAAAAAGGCAAAGCAAAAATTAAGACTACTATTGATAAATAATAAAAGATTGCATTAATCCCACCTAAAGCAAAAGAGGTAAAGGCCAATAATTCTAAAATGATAAAAGAGGTAACTGTATCAAGTTTTTTGATATAGGAAATAAGTTGTTCTTTCATATATCAATAATTATAAAACAAGAAGGGGTAAAATAAAGATAAAGATATCAATCTTTAATCGTGTCCTCAATCAATCGATTTTGATGAAGATGGATAAAAGCAATAAAGTAATCTTTAATTTACTATTTTTAATAATCAATAAAAAATGAAGGGAAAGATATGTTGTCTAAAGACATCAACACTGTTAGCAAGCAAAATATACGAAATTAAAAAGCAAATAAGATCAAAATAAGTTAATAGTCACATTAATAAATAACTTTTTGTTATTTATATGCTACAATTAACCCGATGCAATATAAAAGAATCTTGATATTAGGTTCCCCTGGTAGTGGCAAAACTACTCTAGCGATTACCTTAAGTAAAATCTTAAATTATCCCATCATACATTTAGATTATTATTTTCGTGTCGCCTCGAGAAAAAATATGGATGTAAATTATGTTCGAGAAAAAATGCTTGAATTAGTAAAACCCGAGACTTGGATTATTGAAGGCAATTATCTTAAAAGTTTAGATATCCGTCTAAAGCGTGCGGATTATATAATCTTTTTAGATTTACCAACTAAAAAATGTTTAAAGCAAGCTTATCAAAGATTTATCCAAACAAAAGGCAAACAAAGATTTGACGCTCCTAAGGGGATGATTGATTATCGCTTTGATAATGCTTTTAAAAAATACATTTTAGATTTTAAAAGGATTTATCAACCGCGTTTATTTTTTGAAGCGATTTTAAAATCTCAAAAGCCGTACACTATCATTAAGAACCGTCAAGATATCAAGCAATTATTAACTAAAACAAAGGAGGAAAACGATGTTAAAAATTAATGGGGTGGAAAATTTGTCGGTCGTAGATTATGAAGGTTATTTATCAATGACTTTTTTCACTTCTAATTGCAACATGCGTTGTCCTTTTTGTCATAATTCCGAATTAGTGTTAAACAAAGTTCCAACAAGCTATTCAAAAGCAGATATTGAATCGCTATTAAAAAAGCGTGAAGGGATGATTGATGCAATTGTGATTTCCGGAGGCGAGCCAACTTTAGACGAAGATGGTTTAGTTGAATTAATTAATTTAATTAGAAAATATTCTTATAAAATAAAATTAGATACAAACGGAACAAATCCCGAAATTCTTCGTTATTTAATCGAGAATCAACTAATTGATTATGTAGCGATGGATATTAAAAATACCTTTGATAAATATCCTCTGACCATCGATATAATTAATCCACCATATCTTGATAAGATTAAGGAAAGCATTTCTTATTTAATTAAACAACAACACATTGAATATGAATTTCGCACGACATTAATTGATGAATTTCATTCTTATGGTGATATTAAATATATAACATCTATCATGCTAAAAGGAGCCAAAAAATATCGTTTACAAAAATTTGTTGATAATGAAAATTGTTTCTATTGTGGCCTCCATCCAGTACCCTTAGAAATTGCCCAAGAAATGAAAAAGATTGCCACTCAAGCAATCTTAGATAGCGAATTAAGATCTTATTAAAGATTCATTTTATTGAGATAATTTAAAGCCTCAATCGAGGCAATCGCCCCATCATTTTCCGCTAGGACAATTTGGCGATGTTTTTTATTTATGCAATCACCACTAGCAAATAAGCCAGAAGTTTTAGTTGCCATCGCTTCATTAGTAACAATAAAGCCATCTTTTAAATCAACTAAATTTTGATATCGCTCATTATCAGGAATTTGCCCGATTGCAATAAATAAACCATCAGCTTTAAAAGTAATTAATTCATGGGTCTTAGTGTTTTCAAAAATAACACCTTCAAAAGCCTTATCTCCAAGAATTTCTTTCGCGCTTAAATTATAAAACAACTTGATATTTGCGGTGTTTTTGACCCGATCTATTAAAATTTGATCAGCAAATAATTTATCAAATAAAGCACAGATTGTAACTTGATGGGAAGTTTTAGCTAAAGAGAGAGCATATTGCATCGCCGAATTAGCGTCCCCAATTAAAATGACATCTTTATTTTGATAAAATGCTCCGTCACAAACAGCGCAATATGAGATACCTTTACCAATTAAAGCTTCTTCTTTAGCTAAACCTAGATGACGATGCTTAACCCCACTAGCGATAATTACGACATAAGATTGATAAGTTTTATAATTTGTTTGAACGGTAAAAAGATTTTGATCTTTTTGAATGGCTAAAACTTCTTCTAATTCAAAATCAACTCCTAAGTCGAGGACTTGTTCAAAAATTTTAAAGGCGTATTCTTCACCACTAATTTCTTTAAAACCAGGAACATTCTCAAGGCGCGGTGAAATAGCAGCTTGACCACCAGCATTTTCTTTTTCTAAAAGGAGGACATTTCTGCCCCCTCTTTTAAGATTAATGGCTGCCATCATGCCAGAGACACCCGCTCCAACAATTATTGCATCATAAAGCATCGTTTAATTATTATAATTCTCCACAAATGATTTGATATTAGAAGCGTTTTCATAATAGGCAATATGACCATCTTTATCGGGCACTAATAGGGTTGGGGCTTTTTGCACACCCAAATTTTTGGTGCGTTCGACTTCTTCTTCAGCGTCGATATAGACATATTTTACTTGTGCCTTATCTAACATCATTTTAGCCATCTTGCAGTTAGGGCAAGTCTTCGTGCCAAATAATAAGATTTCTTGAATCATTGGAGCACATTCTTGCTTATCTTCTAAAACATTAATTTCTTTACCATTACGACATAAATGCGATTTAGCCAAAACATATTCTTTACGATTCTTGAATTCTTCGGTTTTACCAATATTCCAATTTTGGATTGGACGATAATAACCAGTAATACGCGAATAGACTTCGGTATTTTGACCACAATGTGGGCATTTATAAACTTCACCAGTAATATAGCCATGATCTTTACAAACGGAATAAGTAGGTGAAATGGTGTAATAAGGAATGTGATAATTTTCAGCAATTTTTCTCACTAGATTCATCGTCGATTTCCACGAAGGCATCTTTTGCCCTAAGAAGGTATGGAAGACAGTGCCGGAGGTATATAAAGTTTGTAAATTATCTTGAATATCAAGAGCTTTGAAAATATCTTCGGTATAACCAACTGGTAAGTGTGAACTATTCGTGTAATAAGGCGCATCTAAATTATCAGTCGCGGTAATAATATCGGGATATTTTTTACGATCATGACGGGCTAAGCGATAAGATGTTGATTCGGCTGGTGTTGCTTCTAAGTTATATAAATCGCCATATCTTTCTTGATAATCGGATAATTTATTACGCATGAAATTTAAAACATCAATAGTAAATTTTTGTGATTTTTCATGCGTTAAATCTTCACGAATCCAGCGAGCGTTTAAACAAGCTTCGTTCATCCCTACAAGTCCAATAGTTGAGAAGTGATTATTGAAGGTACCTAAATATCTCTTGGTGTAAGGATATAACCCAGCGTCTAATAAAGAAGTAATTACATTGCGCTTAATCTTTAATGATCTAGCCGCAATATCCATCATTCTTTCTAAACGGCGATAGAAATCTTTTTCATCGAGTGATAAATAAGCGATGCGGGGCATATTGATTGTGACAACGCCAACCGAACCAGTGGATTCACCACTCCCAAAATAACCACCAGATTTTTTACGAAGTTCGCGCAAATCTAAACGAAGACGGCAGCACATAGAACGCACATCGCTAGGTTCCATATCGCTATTAATATAATTGGAGAAATAAGGGGTACCATATTTAGCCGTCATCTCAAATAATAATTTATTATTTTCCGTTTCCGACCAATCAAAATTTTTGGTGATGGAATAGGTAGGAATTGGATATTGGAAGCCACGACCATTCGCATCCCCTTCAATCATAATTTCAATGAAGGCTTTATTGACCATGCGCATTTCTTCCACGCAGTCTTTATATTTAAATGGCATTTCTTTGCCACCTACAATCGCATTTAATTCCGCCATATCATTTGGCACTGTCCAGTCTAAAGTAATATTAGTAAAGGGTGCTTGCGTTCCCCATCTACTAGGAGTGTTAACGCCATAGACAAATGATTGGATGCATTGTTTAACTTCTTTATAAGATAAGTTATCGGCTTTAACAAAAGGGGCTAAATAGGTATCAAAGGAACTAAAGGCCTGCGCGCCCGCCCATTCATTTTGCATAATCCCTAAGAAATTAGTCATTTGATTGCATAAAGTTGATAAATGACTAGCAGGAGAAGAAGTAATTTTACCTGGAACACCACCTAAACCTTCTTGGATGAGTTGTTTAAGTGACCAGCCAGCACAATAACCAGTTAACATTGATAAATCATGGATATGAATATCGGCATCGCGATGCGCTTTTTCAATTTCGGGATCATAAACTTCGCTTAACCAATAATTAGCGGTCACTGCCCCACTATTTGATAAAATTAATCCGCCAACTGAATAAGTGACAGTAGAATTTTCTTTAACTCGCCAGTCATTAATTTTTAAATAATTATCAACGGTTTGTTTATAATCAAGTTCAGTTGAACGAATTTGGCGAAGTGATTCATGTTGTTTACGATAAAGAATATATGATTTAGCAATCTTAATATAACCAGCTTGAATTAAAGCGACTTCCACAGCGTCTTGAATATCTTCAACGTTGATAATTCCATCATGGATTTTATCAGAAAAATTACTGGTGGTTTGAAGCGCTAATAAGCTTAAAATGTCGTGGGTATAATCAGTGTGCTCAGCCATGAAGGCTTTACCGATCGCATTTTCAATTTTAGTAATATCAAAGGCAACAATTTTACCGTCTCTTTTTTTAACTTGAAACATAATTTACTCCTCCAAATTATTAATCTAATAAGGTGTTAGAAAAAACAACAATATTAGCAACGAAGTTGGTTATTCCCAACAACTACATGAGTTTCTTTCTAAACTCAGTAAACATATTGTAATGACAATATTTAGTCGTTGCAAGATAAACGCATAGAAAAGTTATACAGTGTATATATTGTTGCTAAAAAGTTCGATAAAGTCTATCGTTTTAAGGTTTTTAAAAATGAATTATCAATGTAAAAATAGAAAAAGTGCGATAAAATCTTGCTTTCTGATTTTCAGTAAAAAAATAGGGATTTTTTCTCTTGCTTTTTAAATCGAAATTAGCAAAAATAATCCTCATGAAAATGATTAAAACTATTATTGATGAATTTACAAAATTAGATGGTGTGGTCGCTATTACTTTAGGTGGTTCTAAATCAACTAGTAACGATGATAAATTATCGGATTATGATGTCTATATTTATTATGATAAAAAACCGATTGATGTCGCACTTAGGAAAAAGATTTTAACTAATAGATGTTCTTATCTTGAACTTGATAATCAATATTGGGAAAACGAAGATAATGGAATTACTATCGATGATGAATATTTTGATTTGCTTTATCGCAATATCAATCAAATCGATAATGACTTAACAAACACATTAATTAAGGGAAAAGCTCATAATGGTTTTACCACCGCAATCGTCTTTAACATTTTAAATTCCCAAATCTTATATGATAAAGACCATCGTTATCAGACATTAAAAGATAAGTATTCTTTCCCCTATCCACAGAAATTAAAAGAAAATATTATTCGACAAAACCGTCAGCTATTAAGTGGTAAGATTGTTTCTTATGATCAACAAATTGCTAAAGCATTTAAACGCTGTGACCAAGTCAATGTAATTAACCGCGTGAATGAATTCTTAAATAGTTATTTTGATATTATCTTTGCCTATAATGAAATTTATCATCCTGGCGAAAAAAGATTAATTAAATACTTAAAAGCAAAAGCAAAAGAGTTGCCACAAGATTTTGAAGAAAACATCACTTCATTATTAGACAATTTAAACCAAGATAAAATACTTGATATTCTTAAACAAATTGTTGTTAATTTAGATAAATTATTAAATTCTTAAGATTAAAAAAGTTGTGTTTTAAAAATAAAAGACCGCAAAAGAGGGATATTTTAATAATTAATTAGCTCGCAGTAATTGAAGAAAATTTTCGCTTAATAATAAATCTTTTAATAAAAAAGTTAAGGCGATGGGTAGCGTTAATATTTTATCTTGATAACCAATATTTTGTTTAGATAATTTAATTCCTAACGGTAAATTATTAAACTTATTTAAAGCGTTTTTTAACGAGATAGTTCTTCCCTTTTTACTTTTAACTTCAATGGGCAAAATATAATTTTTAAATTCGATGACAAAATCTAATTCAATCGTCGCATCATCCGAACGATAAAAATAAACATTTTGAATACCTTGTTTAACTAGGTCAGCGTAAACAATATTTTCATATAACGCGCCTTGATAAATTGCAAACTCTTCATTAAGGTTAATCTTCGCGTTTTCATATTGATTTAAAAAGCTTATAAAGAGTCCACTATCTAAATAATAACAACGAAAATTTGTCGCTTCTAGATATAAACCTAATGGGGCTTTAAGTTCTTTTAGATTGTGATTAACTAAAATAATTCCTGCGTCTTTTAACCAATCAAAGCAACCAAAATATTGGTTATACCGCGCGCCATGTGGCATTTTTGTAAATTGGAATTTATGATTCTCCTTGCCTAATTGCAAATAAATATTGCGATAGATATTTTCAATTTTTGCTTTTTCTAATCCAATCGCATATTGCTTAATATCATCTAAATAATCTTTATTTAGTTGTCTTTGTAGTTCATAACTTTTGGTATAAGTTTTCGTTGTTAAAAAACTATCGATAATTTTAGGCATTCCACCTAGAATTAAATATTCTTCATATCGCTCATTAAGCACCTTGAGTAAAAGATCATCTAGGGGCACTAAATTAAGAAGATGTTCTCTTAAAACAGCAATTAAATCTTTTGGATAACCATAGGCCCATAAATATTCTTCAAAATCTAAAGGATACATTGTAATTTCTTGACGATACCCCACTGATATCGAGGAAATATGATGATAATTAATTCCTAAATTAGAGCCACTAGAGATTACATCAAAGCGCCGATCAAGAGCAAAAAATTTTAAAGCGGTTGTTACATCTATAAAAGCTTGAATTTCATCGAAAAAGATCAAAGTCTTGTGAGGCACAAAATGAAAGGAAGGATTTAATAAAGATAATTTTAAAATAATGGCATCTATATCATAAAGCGCGAAAGCTTCGCAATATTCTGGATTACTAATAAAATTAATTGGAATAACATTTTCATAATGACGATTAGCAAAATCCATAATTGAGGTAGTTTTACCTACTTGACGCGCGCCATAAATGATTAAAGGTAAACGATTAGGATCGTCTTTCCAATCTTCTAAAATTTTAGTGATTTTTCTTTCTAACATTGATGTTTAATGCTTTATTATCCCTTTCATTATCACCATTTTGACAATTTTTAGTGATGATTTCAAGATAATTTTACAATTTTTAGTGGTATTTTTGTGTTAGTTTGACAATTTTTAGTGGTATTTTTATGCTAGTTTGACAATTTTTAGTGATTTCTAAAGCCCTTTAATTTGAATTTAAAATTATTTTTGATAGATTAAAAGCCGCTCGAAAGCGGCTTTTAATAGAATAAACAAATTAATAATTTATTTTAATTCATTAAGGAAATATAAAGATGGTAAGGCTTTGCCGTTATAAGAGAATAAGGCTTGATTCGCCCAGGTCGATTTAGTTAAAGAATCAGCCCAGCCTGAACCATTCACCGGAATAAAATCTCCACCCCAGTAAAACATTCCATAACCATTTGAAGCGTTATTCATAACATCTAAATAATCTCTCAATAATAAAGCTTGACCACTAGGAGAAACCTCATAACCACTCATTGGTTTTTCTCCTTCATCATCATAATCAGAAAATAGATTAGTCGCGTTAGAATTGCCTTCTAAAGTAAAGCCATAACTAACTTCGCAAATCATTACTTTCTTGGAAGGATATTTCCCATTTAAATATGTTAATAAATTACTTAAAGCACTCGGTCGACCTTGATTCCAAATATAACAAGAGACACCAATGATATCGTAATCAACATTGACTAAAGCATCATAGACATCATCATAAATATTTGTTCCAGTAAACCCGCGAGCAATATGAACGATAGTTTGAGCTTCTGGATAAATCTCTTTAGCCGCATCATTACCAGCTTTAACATATTTAGCGAATTGGCCACCATAAAGCGAACCACTAACATTTAAATCGCGATAAGTTGATTTACTCGTTACATAACCCGGATTATCACCAGTTAAATGATCCACATCATCACCAGGATAATCATGTAATAAACCGGTCGTAACTTCGTTACCAATTTGGATAAACTTAACATCGATGCCATTATCTTTATATAATTGTAGACTTGCTTTTGTATATTCTTCAATTAGGCTAACCATTTCGTCGCTACTAGCGACATCTTTCCAAGCCTTCGGAATAATTTGTTGACCTGGATGAGCGTAATAATCACTATAATGGAAATCAATCATCACATCTAAACCAAAATGATACGCCCATTTAGCGAGCCATAAATTAGTGGCTGCATCGTTCGTGCCACCACCATAACTAACAGGTTCAACCCCAATCTCATGATTATATGGATCGACGAATTGTTTAATTCTTACCGCCGTATAACCAGCGTCTTTTAAAATCTTAAAGATTGGTTCTTCAACCCCATCTTGGTTAAAATAATGACCACCATTATCATAAATTTGTTTAACATAGCTAACATCAACCCCAATCGGCATTTCGCTATCTAAAGTATTAGTTAGAGGAGTTAGGCCACTTAAAGGTTCAAACCAATTTTGCTTATCTTGACTCGCTTTATCTAAGTAATTGGCTTCAGTCGAACGCACACGCAAGATGGCTGTTTCACCACTAAGGCCACTAAGAGTGATTCTTTCATCAGTATCAGCGGCTAAACAAGTGACAGTTAGACTATAATTCTCATCATTATTTTGTTCAACTAAAACCTTGGAGGTATCATATTCACCAATCGTTAAAGCGGCAGGGACCGCCCCATCTAGAAAAGATGGGGTAATCACTACACTTTCTAAAATATCTAACCGTGGAGCGGCATTTGATAAATTAATCGTTCCCGGATTAGTAATTGATGAAGAATCGCTTGAACCATCTTCTTGACTAGTTGAGGAAATAGATTCGCTACTTTCGTTACTAGAAGTTGAACTACTATTCGTGTCAACACACGCGACTAGCCCAAAGACAGTTAATAATGTTAACAAATTAATTACGCGATATTTTTTCATTTTCTATTTTAAAGTAATGTCGTCTAAAGTTGCCCACGCACCCGCAGCAATATTAGTGAAAACAAATTGGAAGGTATATGCTTCACCAGCCATTAAATTAACCGTCGTGTTTTGATAGCGATCAGCAGCAGTTTCTGTCCATGCTGACATAGTGTTTATTGAACCAACGACAGTTCCATCACTATCAATAATTTGACCAGTAACTGTAAAGCCTGAACCCATCGCACTATAACTTAAAGTGAATTCCTTGGTTTGACTAACCGTAAAGGTATTAGTTTGTTTTAAAACATGTTGACCACTGATAGCGCCTGCATAATAAAGATTAAATGAATGACTACCTTCAGAAGGATCGCTGTTCCATTGCAAAACTGGGTATTCTCCTTCTGGGCACACAAATGTCCAATAATCACCAACTAGAGCTTGATTTTCACCACTTTGTTCAAAAGAAGCGTCTTTAATTAAATTATCGTCTTGCACTGGTACATAAGGTTCTTCAACAATAATTTGATGAGTGAAGGTTGAGTTTTGATAGGTGGCAGTAACGATGACGTCATCGCTAACATTAACACCAGTAACTGTTAAGGATTTACCATCTTCACTAGGAGTGATAGCAACATTATCGTTATTAACTGACCATTCTGTTTCTTCATAATTACTATCTAAAATAATTTGAGCATTTTGTTCGACATGGTGTAAACCATCGATTGTGACTTGCACAAATTCGCTTTGTGGATATAAACCAATTGAATCAATCGCCGCGTAAGGATATTGCTCAGCGGTCGCACTACTTTGAGCATAGAAGCCTACACGATAAGTACCAGCAACTAATTCAACATTTTCACTTTGTAATTCTGGCGAGGTTTTTAATTTGTCTTTGCCAATAACTAAGACATTATCACCATCAGCGTTAGTGATTCGCCATTCAAGAGTGCTAAATAAGCCACCATCCCAACCAGGATCACCACTGCCACAAGTCATGGAATATTCAAAGGTATAAGCGCCTGCATGGGTAATTTCGACATCTTGATAATAACTAACTAAATCAGATGGACCTTGATGATTGAAATATAAGGCACGACCAGAGATTGCACCCCAATCCGATTCATAACTTAAAATGCCATCTGCATTATTGGCTGTCCAAGTTAATGAATCACCATAACCAGTATCATCATCATAATATTCAAAGCCACCATCGCGAACATAATTGGTTCTAGCAACTTCTACTGGAGTAATGTCGCCTTCATCAATTCGTAATTGGCCTAAGTGACCCCAAGGAGTTTCACCAGTTCCTAAACCAGTTTCGGGGAATGGTAAAGTATAAGCAATTAGTAATTCAAAATTAACACCGTTAGAAACATCATCACCAGTAACAAAGGTGTGATAGTGTTTGGTTGAATAGTTAATATATTCATCATCAGTGTTAAGTTTTTCACCATCAATTTTAAAGTCGATTGTGTTATAAATACCAATATCTAAATTATAAGAAAGCGTATAAGTAGTATTAGCCTTAACGCCATTAGATAAATTAGCTTTTAATGATAAAGATGGTAATTCATCTTCACTGGTGATATTATCAGACACCCATAAATTAATATAGGCACCATCTCTTTCACCACCGCGGCCAATCGCCATTTCTGAAAAACGATTAGAACCGGTAGTATCAAAGAAAGCCGTCACACCATCCGCGCTTTCAAAGGCCCCCGCGTTATTAAAGAGATCAATGTCGGTCGTGTCCCTAGTAATAATAACATTGATGGTTAAAGAATTTTCATCAGTAGCTTCACCATCATTTGCCGGATAAACTTTGACATTAGAAACTCTTCCTGCACCTAATGGTACAATCTTTTCGCCATCAAATTCAAAGATATCATTTTCTTCATATTCCATATCTAAGGAATAAGGAGTAACGCCTTCATTAAATTCGACAAAGTCGCTTAATGGACGACCTTCGGGATAAGCGTCCATGCTAAAGGAAATCGTATTGCCGCGAATCGCAAAATCAAATGCCGCTTCAACACTAGCAAAGACAATATTAATAACATTTTCGCCTTCGGTCACAACATGTTCCCAAGTTGTTTTAGAATCAACTACCCCATTGACGCTTTCAACTACATAACCACTATTAGGAGTAATGGTAATGGTTAAAGTTTCACCAACTACTAGTTCGGTTGTAGTCGTAACATTTGATCCATCTTCACGAGTAATGACAACGCTGCCTTCGTCGGTATTAAAATTTAACACTAAGGTCGCGCTTGCGGTGTGTTCACTACTACTAGGAGTAGTGTCCACCGATGAACCTTCACCTTGTGGGCAACTTGTTAACATCAAGGTAAAAGCCAAAAGTGGTAAAAAGGTTAATGCACTTTTTTTCATTTCTTTTTTTCCTTTCTAATTTTTATCCTTTAACTGCCCCAGCTGAGATACCAGCAACCATGAATTTTTGTAAGGCAATATAAAGAATGACTACTGGCACAGCCTCAATTAAGCATCCAGCAACGAAGATGGTGAAATATTCATTGACCGTTGCAGGATTAGATAACATCTGATATAAACCAAAAGCAATCGTGTAATTTTCTACCGGCACATTCCCGCGGAGAATAACGCTAGAAAGTACGAAGTCGCTCCAAGGTGTCATAAAAGCAGTTAAGGCTGTATAAATAATAATGGGTTTAGCCATTGGTAAGAAGATTTTAAAGAAGACGGTAAACATATTCGCCCCTTCTACCAAGGCAGCTTCTTCAATCGCGTTAGGAATGGTGTCAAAATAACCTTTACTAACAAAGAAGCCCATCCCCGCTCCACAAACCCAGATGAGGAGCAAGGCATAAATTTCGCCTGTTAAATAATAGCCTACCATCGCTGAAAGCATATCTAAGATGATATAGACCGCGGTCATAGACATAAACCCTGGGAACATTCCTAAAATTAATGAAATATTCATTAATGGTTTGCGGCTTTTAAAGCGGAAACGCGATAAGGCAAAGGCAGTCACAAGCGTAAATGTCGTCGTTAAGATGCAGTTAAGCACTGCTAAAAACAAAGTATTTAATAACCAACGACCATAAGGTCGATCTGGATCGGTAAATAATGCTTTATAATTGTCTAAAGTCCATTCTTGGGGAATGATGTGGGAAACTTCAAGACCGGTATTTGCATCAAAACTACGGAAAATGATGTAAATAATTGGTAGAACCCAAATGATTGCTAAAACGGCTATTGCCACATTAGCCCATATTGTTCCGAAGAATCTTCTTCTTTTCATCGAGGCGAATTTTTTAACTTTTTTGTCGTCAATATCGTAAACAATATCGTTTTCCATTATCTAAATTCCTCCTCTGATTTATAAGCGCTGGAATTTCTAAAGATCACTAAAGAAATCGTCGCCGAAATAATAAACATGATGATGCCAATTGCACTACCGATGTTATATTCACTTGACATAATTGTTAGTTTATATAACCAGGTAATCATGATATCGGTACTAGCAATTTGACCACCGCCATCACCAACAAGGAAGAAAATAACATTAAAGTTATTAATATTATTGACAAAAGAGGTGATTAATAAAGGCGTTGTCATAAAGAAAATATAAGGGAAGGTAATTTTAAAGAATTGTTGGGTCTTACTCGCCCCTTCAATTTCCGCTGCTTCATAATTATCTTTAGGAATATTTAATAATAAACCAGAAATTAAAAGCATATTATAAGGAATACCAACCCACATATTGATAATAATAATTAAGAAGTGCGATAAACCAGGGGTGGTCCAAAAGGAAATCGGACTCCCGCCTAACTGCGTAATCCACTCATTAATCGGACCAGCATCACTAAATAAAGAATTCATCACGCGCAAACTGACGAATTGGGGAACCGCCATAATAATGACGAACATCGATCGCCATAAAGGTTTAATTTTAACGAGTTTATTGTTTAATAAAACTGCTAAGAAGAAGCCACCAAAATAGCAAGTAAAGGTCGCAAAGAAGGACCAGATCATCGTCCAAGTAAAGACCGAGGCTAAGTCGCTAAGATGCGCGCCCATATCAAAGAGGGATAAGAAAGAATTAATGCCATCCCAAGAAAATGTTTCATTACCAATACGGTTCATCCCATTCCAATCAGTAAAGGCAATTAAAATCATGAAAATAATTGGGATAACCGTAAAGGCTATCGCCCCTAAAATCGGTAAAATTAAATAAATGAAGTAAGCTTGTTTGCCGCTTAAATCTTTCAATTCACCTTTAAAGGTGGCTTGTTTATCATTAACTCTTAAGATTTCATAATTGAGAGTTACTCTTTGAGCAGTAAAATAAACAAACGCAAAGAAGAGGATGAGTAAAGCTGTTAAAACAAAATAGACAACTACTTGACGGCGATCACCATCATAAGTTCCTAAATTGATAATATTAGTAATTGAACTCGCCCCCATCAAAACCATATAAGCAATAAAGCCAGCTTCAATTAAGAGATAACAAATCCCTTTAATAAATTGCTTTTCCATTAATTGTGGTAAACCAATTAAAAAATAAGAAGCAATTAAATTAAATTTAGTAATCCCTTTGCCATAGCGGTAAACGGCCGCTAATTCTTTAAAATAACGGCGAATCTTTAAGAAGAATTTCTTCCCGCCAGTAATAAGGCTAGAAACATTAATATCAATATTATTATTGATGCGATGAAGTCTAACTAAAGCTTTTCTAAAGCATTGGTAATAACAAACGATATATAAAACAATAAAGAGATAACTGACTGGTGTTAGCCAGATAAAATCTGCGCTGACCTGTCCGATAAAAAAACCAGGGAAGAAACCTATATATAAACATAAGGCAACTTCTGCAATCAAAAATAAAAGACCACGGCCAAATAATTTTGTTTTAATATCAAAAATGCCATTAAAGATAAAATTCAAAATGATAAAGACTTTATTACTAAGACTAGATTCGCGATAAACGTCTTTAAATTTGGTAAATGGTAAAGTGAAATTTCGCCAGGCACCGACAATCTTTTCAACAAAAGGATTAACTTTTTTGATTTCTTGATTTTCCATTTTTATTGATAAGCGAGCATGCTAGCTTCTGCTTCCTCTAAAACTGCATTAATTGTCTCAGTGGTATAAGACGATAAATTCCATAAATCTTGGCACATCCCATTTACAACACTCCAATAACGCGCGAAATTAGGCACGCTTGGCATAATGATGCCGTCATCGATATGTTGATCAACAATTGCAGTACATTCATTGCGAGCAACCATCAAAGCTAGTTCAGCAGTCGATGTCGGATTCGCAGCCATATATTCATCACTAAGGACTGGGTTTACCCCAATATTAGCACGCGCCATTAAGCATTGAAGATTAGTGGATAAATAATATGCTAATTCGTGAGCTAAAGATGGATTACGAGAATATCTATTCACGCCATAAGCTTTATAGCCATTGAATGGTTCAGGGATTATATTACCATCTAAAGTAGGTAAAGGAGCAATCTTAAGATGGTCGGCCAAAGATTCGTTTCTAAGCAAAACATTATAGTTATATGGTGTTGTAATAACAGCATTAACATGAAATTCTGGATTTGTACTTGTTAAACGGTTGACGGCATTACCAACGATGGCTGGAACAATTAAATCTTTGTAATTAGTGTAAAAATTTAAAAGATTATTAACGTTTTCTTCTGTGGAAATTACAAAATCAGTCATGCTATTAGAATAATTGCCTTCGCTATCAATAAAGATGCGAGAATCAGTTAAAAATTGTTTCACATAATAGCCGCTATTCGTGTTGCTAACAGTTCCATCAATATCCATTAAAACGCGAGCCTTACCACTAGCTTTTAAAGAAGCCCAACTCGTGACATCGCTTGCGCTAAGTTCATTATCTAAATAAATAAGAACATTGGTTTCTTGCGCGTAAGGATAGGCGTATAGTTGAGAAATGCCATTCTCATCTTCTACCGATAAGGCATCAAAGGCTTCTGGAGTAATAATTTCTTCCATCGCTGGCTCAAATTGGTTTAATGGATCAAATAAATTGTTATCGACAGCAGTTAAAAGCGTGTCATTAACAAAAGCCACTACATCGCCACCTACGCCACTACTAGCAATTTCCGATAAATTATTAACTGCCGAGCCTTCCTCTTGAGCGTGAAATTCAATCGTTAAAGTACCTTCCATACTCGGATAACGTTCCTCGTATTGCCGGATGAACGAAGCACAAAGCTCTTCAATCATGTCTTTGTTTTCTTGGCTATCCCAAACAGTCAAAGTGAAACTACCACCTTGATTATAAGGCCGGCAGCCGCTTAACACGACAAGTGGTAGAGCTAGCAAAGCGACATTAAAACATTTTTTTAAAGTCATTTTTCGTTTCCTCCTTTAATAAATGTTTGAAATATTTTTAATGAGTCTAAAGCAAGGCCCCCTTCACTAAATAAGCCTTGGTTAGCCCATTCATTTCCAAAATCTTTATATTCATGGATATAATCCATCGCCTCTAGCGATGACCAGCTTGTACCCGCGACATTTATCCATGCGGGTTCCCAATAATAAAAACCACGAACATCATATTTTCTTAATAAGTGATATAAATCACTAATAAATTGTTGTTGACCAGTTAAATCGTAAGAATAAGGCACAACATTTGTTTCTTTATGTTTACCTTCAACGATAATTAATGGTAGTTCTTTTAGTTCTTGATCATAAATTTTATGTGAAGAAGAAGCAAAAGAATATTCTACTAACATCGCTTCTTTATGATATTTATTCTTAATTAAGGCGATGGTTTTTTCTAAATTTGCTAAGGTCGAATGCCAATAAGGATAATAAGAGAAACCTAAAATATCATAGGGCACATGATATTTTTCTAAGCGACTTAAAAATTCATCATATAAAGGGGTGTTACCACTATTTTCTAAATGAACGATGGTTTTGATAGTAGGATAAATTTCTTTGCTTGCAAGTATACCTTGATTTAAAATCGCCGCTAAAGCAGCAAAATTATCCAGCAAATCGCCATTATTTTTAGTTAATTTACCAAATGGCCAAAGCATTCCGTTAGTGACCTCATTACCAATTTGAATATATTCTAAATTTAGATAATGCTTTTTAAATTCTAATAAAGTAGCTTGCGTGTATTCTTTTACTTTAATTAATAATTCATCTAGCGATTGCACATTTTGCCAAGCTTTTGGTAAAGTCTGTTTACCTGGATCAACCCAAAAATCACTATAATGAATATCTAACATTATTGATAAGCCTAATTCCTGCGCGCGTTTCGCCAATAAGAGGGCTTTATTTAAATCAACCGTCCCTCCTAAATAAGGTTCTCCCTCCTCAGTGTAGGGATTAAGCCATAAGCGAATGCGCGTCGCATTAAAGCCGTGTTCTTTTAAAAGCGTAAATAATTCTTTTTTCTGACCATCAAAATCATAAAAAGATGCACCTAAAGATTCTAATTCAATTAGACTAGAAGCATCAAAACCAATTTTAAATTCTTTATCGGACATAGACATCTAAACAAATCTCCAATATTTCTTTTAATAATTTTTCATTGCTTGCGACAACAAAACTCGAATTTAATGATTCTAAAGAAAGGGGGTAACCTAAATAAGTCGCGCTGACTAGACCAAGATTTTTTAAGATGAAGGCTCCGCCTAAATAATCCCATAACGAGAGATGATATTCTAAAAAGGCATCTAATTTCCCTAAGGCGACATTTAAGATGTTGATCGCGGTGGAACCGCTTCTTCTAAGATCGAGACATTTCATAAATAATCTCTCGACCATCATCCCTAATCTTTTAGAATCTTTTTGATATGGTGAAGTTCCTAAATCAATTAAAGCATGTCGCAAATCTCTTTTTTCTCCTTGATAAAGATATTCTTGACCATTTAAATAAACTTTATTCCCGTAACTAGAAAGCAATAAATCATTCGTAAAATCGTATATTGCCCCATAGACGACTTCTTGATCCTTAACATAGGCTAAAGTGAGGCCATAAGGATAAATACCTCTTAAAAAATTAGTCGTTCCATCAAGCGGATCAATGACAAAATAATTTGAGGAGAAACTCTTTTCTTTTTCTTCTAAAACAAAAGTCGCGTCTTTAAATAATTTAGATAATTCTAAAACGAGAAAATCTTCAATTTGAACATCGATGGAAGTGACAAAATTGGCAAAACCTTTTTCTTCGACTAGAAAATCTTTCTTAAGAAAATCTTTTGTCTTATAAATAATCGCATCAATTGAAGAATAGTCCATTTTTAATCCTCAAATTTAGTTAGGCGTGTATGCATTAATTTATATTTACTTTTATGTTCTTCATAACGCCTTAAAATATCTTCTTCGTTTCCTCTATAGTTACAGCGAAGGCAATAATATTCGCGCTTATTTTCATCATAAAATAAGTCAATATCGATATCGCGATTAAAGCAACAGGGACAACGATAATTTAATGGGCCTTTTTTACCTTGAGACATGTGCTAAAAGCCTCCTTATTCTTTAAAATTTTCTTTACTCCTAAAGTAAACATTGGGGAGAAAGCATAGCCTTCATTGACATAGGCTAAATAATTATTTGAATCGCTATTCATCTCTAAAAGAGTGTCAATCTGCGGGATTTTTACTTTAGCAACCGCATCCTTTTCTTCTAAGTGACGGCATTTATATTCATAGAAAAGAGTTTGATTATTCACGCTTAAAGTAATGCCATGCATATCTAAAGAATATTCTGTCGTGCCATAAGCCCCCACAAGATATTCATTTAGTTCAATCTCCGCGTCTATGTTTGTGTCACTAATTTCGCGAATAGTTTGAATGACCCCGCTATTTTCTTCGATAATAAATTTGGAAACGATAGTGACATGGACATCATCGTGGAAATCAATTGTCACCGGATCTAAAGTTAAAATCTTTTTGTGAGGTAAAGATTCTAAATGTCCTTTCGTGCGGCAAAGGGCTAAATCAACTGTTTCGCCATCATAAGTCACTTTACAAGATTTTAAAGTTCCTTCCCCTTTATAATGGGTAAAATAACCCGCGCGATAATTCGCCTGAATAATATAAGGGAAAGAGGCATCATAAATGTGATCTGTGCCAATGCCAGTTGGCCAATATAGTTTTGAAGCATATGGTCTAAAATCAATCATCGCACCCGATTGATTCATATCTAAACAAAATCTAAATGATGGATCATAATACCAAAATAATTGCTTATCACCGCCATAAAGAATATCGTTCCATAAGGCAACTTCTGGTTCGCCGTAATATTTATTTTGGCGATAAAAATCTGCGAATTCCGCCATCGTCATATCGACGAGTTGACCAGCCTTTTTTAATTGACCATAATAAGCCATTCCATCTTCATAAGATTTAAGTAATAACTCATAAGGGGCTTCCCAGCGACCCATTTTATTCATCCAGCCAGGTCCAACAAACATCATGTTATAAGATAGTCCATTATTAAATTTGCCTAAGTGGCGATATTGATCAACTAAATTATAGAAATAAGGGAATTCCCAAGTATCTTTATCATAAATTAAGCCGCGAAGAACATTTTGGGGATGAGTGCCAAAATTCGACCCATTACCGTCAAAACACGCTAAGATGTCTCTTGATAAATGCGGAATAGCGACAATACCACTATCGTCATCTTTATTCATCGCTGGGATATGCGAATTAATTTTGGAAGGAATCCAAGGAGCCCAAGGACCACCATCCATAAAGGTATACCAAGAATTATTACAAGTATGATAAGCCTTAGGACCTTCTTCCCAACAAGTTGCGACCGCAGCTTTTATTGAAGGATATTTTGCTTTAATGTAGTTGATTAAATCCGCGTCCATAAAATAAGAACCAGTTGACATCGGATAAAAGCCAAACTTTTCTTTAAAAAGCCCAAAAACATCATCAACGATTCTTTCTTTATCTTCTTTTGAAAACATCCAAATGCAGAAATCTTTAGTGTGATATTTCTTTTCAAATTGTTCACAGGGTAAACCTAGCAAAGTTAAAGCAATTTCATCACCATATTTTTCATGATCGGCTTTCGCTAAGCGAACAGCTTCATCATTAAATAAAGAGGCATAAGTCATTTGGATGGTTGTTTTAATGCCATTTTGATGAGCGATTCTTTGTTGGGTAATAAAGATATCAAGACTTTCTTTTAATAAGCTTTGATTCGTTAAATTATCTTTATCACTGCTGAGAGCTTTTTCAGCATATTCAGGGACCATTTCTGGTCGATGAATCACATTTAAAACAAAAGTATCCTTCATAATTTTAATTCTTTCTAATTTAATTCACTTTGACTAATTCAAAGTCGTCAATATGTCCCCAGCTTTCAGCCGCGAAATTCTCCGCGCGCATCCCAATGCGAACAGTTGTCTCTTCAGCTAAAGTGAAAGTTAAAGTCAAGGCACGATAACCATTAGCCCAGCCAGTCATATTACTTGTTGCATCTACGCTTGCTAAATCACTATCACTCGCACTCGCATACATTTCAAATTTATCGACAGTATATTGTGTATCTAACAAAATACCCATTACATAGGTAGTTAATTTATAATTACCGGCTTCTAAAGCAATTTCTTGTCCAAAATTGAAACTAAAGCTCGCGCTTGGATAATAGAAATTAACATCAGTTGTGCCAGTGCGTACATCGACTGGTTTACGATTTAATTTGACTACTTTTTCTCCTATCGGCGAAGAAGAATAAATCGTCCAAGCGCCACCTAAATTGTCACTAGTAGAAGTATTGATTTGATCTTCAAAACCGCCGTCGATAATAAAGTTTTGAATAACAGTTAAAGCTAAATTGATTGTCGAGCGACCATCGGTTGGATTATTTGTGCCCCAATCAATAAAGCCCGAAAGAGTATAAACGCCATCTTGATCGCGGAATTCATCAACATCGCGATCCCAAATAATTTCATAATTACGAATCGCGTCTAAATTAGTTTCGACTTTGACAGTAGATGGTAAATCATCATTTTCATCCGCGCGATTTAAAGTATAAGAAAGTGAAGCATCACGATATTTTAAAGGAATTTCTTCAGTTGGATTTTTACCTTCTAATAAATATGAATAAGTATATAAACTAGCGAGCGCTTGCCCATTATAATCAAAGAAACCTTGATTAGCCCATGTCGAGCGATATAAGTTGTTTTCTTCGTTGCCTTTAATTGCATCTAAACGACTTTGATCGTTATTGTAATTTTTATAACATAAGCCATATTCAGTAGCCCAACCACCAGTCGTTTCAACAATGCTAGTTCCAGCCACTTCAATAAATTTCGTATTTGTTGGAATCCAACAAGGTTCCCAATAGAAGACACCTAAACCCATGTTATTAGGTACTTTAACAACTGTATCAACAACATCGCGTAAGCAAGTCATTTGACCTTGAACAGAAGTTAAGAAACCACCATCATCTTCAAAGGAAGAATTGAAGGTGTTACCAATATTAGGATTATCATCATCGGTGGTATTACCATAACTAACTTCCATTACCATGACTGGTTTATTAAATTTAGCCGCGCATTGATTTAAATTGTTTTGAAGTAAATCTAATGAGCCATGATAGAAAGGATAATAAGAAGCCCCGATAATATCATAAGGAACTTCTCTTGCTTCTAAATAACTAAAATAGGCTTCAAATTCATCCCACGATCCACCATTTGCAAGATGAATAATAGTATAAATATCATCGTTAACACTACGGACACCTTTAATGCCGGCAGTTAAAATTGATGCGACATTATCAAATGATTCTTCCGCGTTTGCCCAATCAATATCGCCAAAGCCATCAATTAAGCCGTTATTAATTTCATTGCCAATTTGGACAGCGTTAACAGTGACACCTGCATCAGCAAAGGCTTGAATGGCGTTACGTGAAAATTCTTCTACTTGGACAAGTAATTCATCCATGCTTAAAGACTGCCAAGCTTTAGGGGCAACTTGATAATCAGGATCAGCCCAGAAATCACTATAATGGAAGTCAACTAAAATATTCATCCCAACTTCCTGCGCGCGTTTAGCCATCTCGATATCATTTTCTAAATTATTCGTGCCACCACCATAAGAAATAGCTGCAGCCGTGCCGGTGGTCGGATCATTCCATAAACGCATACGGAAATAATTCGCTCCGCCTTCTTTTAAGAGGGTGAAGATATCGGTTTGATAACCATCTTCGTCATACCAAACGCCACCAGTTTCTTCAAGATCATGAATCATCGAAGCATCAACGCCAAAAGCAAAATCATCACGAGTAGCTAAACCATTAACAGGATTAACAACTACTTGAGCAAATTGTTCGCTGCGATCGAGAGGATTTTCCATTCTGGTCGTGGTATGAGGTTTTAAATTTTCTTCGTTTTCATACTCGAAATGAATGTTTGTGTGAGGCGTTAATTTTTCATTGCCGCTCGGAGCAGTCGAAGTTGAATCTTCGTCGCAACTAGCCAAGGCAAAAAGTAAAGCCACACTACTTAACACCAAAAGACTTTTTTTCATTGATTTTTTCTCCTTTCGTTTTTGATGTATTCGGTTGGATTAACACCATAATATTTTTTAAAATCATTTGAAAAATATAATGATGATTGATAACCACATTTCGCGGATATATCTTTTATCTTTAAATGCGTGCCATGCATTAAAGAAATCGCGACTGACATGCGAACTTTCTTTAAATAAGTAATGGTTGAAATACCTTCAACTGATTTAAAAATCGCTGATAAATATTCAGGAGTAACCGCGACATCATTTGCAATATCTTTAACTGAAATATCGTGTTCATAATTATTTGAAATAAAATCTTTCGCCCGATTAATAATCGCAATTTTACTCGAGGCTTTTTCGTGCGTTAAACGATTATTACTTAAACTTAATAAATAGAAAAATTTAAACATGATCGATAATAAAAACAAATCGCGATAAATAGTGGTATCGTTATAGCATTGGAATAAATCAGATAAATTTCTTAAAAAGACGGGTTCATTTGATTTAAAGACAGGGTGTTCGAGTGATAAACCACTATCGCGGAGAAATTCCTCTGCTCTTAAACCATTAAAACCAACCCAAATATATTCCCAAGGATCTTGACTATTAGGATAATAATTTGCATTGGAATTAGGCGGAATAAAGAATAAACCGCCTCTTTCTAAACAGTATTTACGTTGATTAATTTCAAAATAGCCTTCACCTGATAGTACAAAGTGGATTAAATAGTAATCTTTGGTCGAATAAACAAATCTCTTAGTCGAGATACATTTTTCATAACCGAATTCTTGGATAACGAAGTCAAGAGAATTTTTCATATTATCTGTAAGCGCTTTCATTATAAAATATTTAATTTTACACAAGGGCAAAAAGATAATATTTTTTAATATTTTTTATATATCGCGCATTTGTTTTTTATATATTTTATCTATAAAAAAGTTAATATTAATCGCGCTTTTCAAAATATTATATTATTTTTTTATATACATGAATTTTTATTTAACTTAGATTTTTATATAAGAAAATCCCGGCATTTTATTACTTTTGAAGAATTGCCGGGATTTTTGCTTAGTAAATTTTAATTAATTTTGATTGCTTTGGTTGTATCATCATCAAAAAGATGATATTTATCTAAGTCAAAAGTGACACCGATATTGCCACCATGACCATATTTAACTTCCGCTGGAGCTTTTGCAATTAATTCATCTTCACCAAAAATGGTATGAAGATGATATTCGTTGCCGAGCAATTCAGAAACTTCCAGTTTAACATTAACTGCTGAAGACCTATTTTTCGGTAAAGCTTCTTCACTTGTTAAATGCACATCTTCTGGTCGAATACCAAAAGTGAGCGGATGTTCTTTAGTTTGAACATAGATTTGAAATTTACGAATTGCTTCTTCTTTCCAAGCCTTTTCTTTCATAATTTCATCAACATATGTTTCGATTTCACTCTTAAAGCGAATCCCTTGGGCTTGCTCTAAAGCGACATATTCTTCGCGCGTTTTATATTTTTTTACTTCTTCTTCTAAACGCACGATTTCATGTTGATAATAATCATCATGATTCTTAATTTGCTCTGGAGTAAGTTTAAATTTTAAATCGTGAACAGTAATGACACCATTATTATATGAACCTTTTAAAAGATTCATCGCCGGCGCACCAATAAAGGTGGCAACGAATTTATTATTTGGGTGATTGTAAATTTCTTCAGGTGCGCCAATCTGTTGAACATGACCTTTACTCATAACAACAATGCGTGTCGCCATCGTCATTGCTTCGGTTTGGTCGTGTGTAACATAGATAGTAGTAGCTTCTAGGCGTTCATGTAATTTAATAATTTCACTACGCATCGAAACGCGTAACTTCGCGTCCAAGTTCGATAATGGTTCATCCATTAAGAAAACTTTGGCTTTTTTAACAATCGCACGACCTAAGGCCACCCGTTGTCTTTGACCACCACTAAGGGCTTTGGGTTTACGTTCAAGCAATTCTTCAATTTGTAAAATCTTCGCGGCTTCATGGACGCGGCGATCAATTTCAGCTTTGGGGAAATGTCGAATTTTTAAACCAAAAGCAATATTGTCATAAACTGACATATGTGGGAACAAAGCATAACTTTGGAAGACCATTGCAATATCACGATCTTTCGGTGTTAAATCATTTGAATAAATGCCATCAATAAATAAATCACCACTGGTGATATCTTCTAAGCCAGCAATCATTCTTAAAGTAGTTGATTTACCACAGCCACTTGGGCCAACAAAGACAATAAATTCATATTTTTTAATATCTAAATTAAAATCATAGACCGCTTGATTATGATTATCATAGATCTTGTTGATGTTTCTTAAAACGATATATTTATCATCGCTTTTTTCAATAGTTGGATCTTTTTTAAGCAAAGATTTAGTTGCTTCATCCATTACTTTTTCTTTTTTCTTCTTGTTAAATAATCCCATAGTTTTTCTCCTTTAATTTCATTTAACAATAAAACAAAATTAAAAGTGAATTAGGCACAGTGCACAAAGATAAATATAAAAATCTAATCAAAAAATTAAATACTTCAAATTATAGTAAAGGAGAAAATAGGAAGCGTTAAAATAATCTCTAACATCACAAGATGTTATATCGATAAATTTATTGAGGCGATAGATGAAAGTATTGCGATGAATAAAGAGATTAAGCGATGTAATAATCGCATTTAAATCATTGTTAATATAATTATAAATCGTGATGACTAATTCTTGATCAATATCATTAAATTCATCTTGAATTAAAGTAATAATTTGTTGATCGCGACGAACAATAAGATATAAAGAGGCTTGATATAAAGAAATTGCTTGGTTTTTAAAATTAGGAAATAATTTATGTAAGGCATATAAAGAAGATTTATTTAAAGCGTGGGTAAATAAAAAGAAAATATTTAAGCCTAATTCTATATTAAACATTGCAATATTGGATTGGAGTTTAGAATAAAAACTTTTATCTTCAATCACATAACCTTCTTTTTCGTCTAAAAAAATAATTTTCTTTTTTGACACCCCAAAAGATTCAAATAATTCTATAAAATCATTTTCTTTTATTTTTTTATCGGTTTTAAACAAGAAATATTTTTGCATAATTTGATGAAATGTCTTGGTTTTGCGGTTAATTTAAAGTAAAACTCCGCTATTTTTTAAGATAAGATTCATCGCTTAAAGGAATAGCTTCTTCAGAAGGATAGCGATGGACTTCCTCGTAAGATTGTATTTATTTCTTAAAGCAATAATCTTTTCCATCACCTTAGATTGATAGTGTCTATTAAGTGCTTCTTGGTTAACCCACTGGTCCACTAAAAGAACTGTTTCTTCATCATTTAAAGATAAATAATATTCGTATTTAAGATTACCTTCTATGTTTCTTATTTCTTCCACTAAGCCACTATCAATCATTTCTTTAGCGAACAAAATAGCGTTACCATTTTTTCCATGATAATAAATATTAATTGTTAAAGCCATCAGCGATTCCCCTTTATTATTTTAATATAAAATAGCCCTCGCGTTAAAAAGAAAAGTCAAAGACTATTTTGCCTAAAGTTTTTAGATAATTAATGATAAAAATTAAATGAGATTATTTAATGTCACTAATGGAGGTAATTTCTCGATCACATAAATCCAAATCCTCGTTTATACCTTCAATCGTGAAAAAATCTCGCGGAGGTAAAAGGGCGTTATCAACACTAAGTCGCGTTCCAAATTCATCAATAGCGAATGCTTCAATGATGGACGCTGCCTCTTCACCAGGTGACCACGCTAGGGTGGTAAAAACGCTATGATAGCCCTGCTCTTTAACTAATTGTAAGGCTAATTCACGCGCGCGAAAAGCACCACAAACATCAATCTTATGAGGATCTTTCCCATAGATTGCCCCACCACCAATTGGAATCGCTGGACCATAAAAATCAAGGCATAATTTCTTCCCCGATAACCCATTATCGCCAATCGGCCCACCTTGGATAAAATCACCCGCCCCATTAAGATAAAAATATTCATTATCAATCGTCGCTAAGGATTGCAAGATAGTGCCACTAAATAAATCATCTAGGCAATCATCAACGGACTTTTTAACTAACTCAAATAAAGACTCAAACGATCTTGCTCTTTTATGTTGAACACTGATGGTAAGTCGCTGCCACTGATAGATGCCATTATTACTATTAATCTGCGTTAAGATTTTAAAATCTGGACCAACTGTTAACCAACCGCTTAGTTTTATTTTTAATTTTTCCCCTAATTTAAGTGCAACAAAATGTTCAATTGGTAGATAATCAGTTTCAGGGGAATTTAAAGCATAACCATGAACGACATTTTGATCATCACTATATTTTCTTATTTCTCTTTCGTCATCAGATAATTTTTCAATACAAACATCTAAATAAATTTCTAATTCTTCGGGATAAGGATGAAAATCTAAAGTAGAACCATATCCTGCTTCTAAATAGACTATTTTAACGATATCTTTGATTTTTTCTTCGTCAATGACTTCTTTATCTTTTCCTGCCGCGATTCTCCCATCAATAAAGACCTTATTCGTATGAATCGCACATTCTAAACCACATAAAGCGTCTTGATCATAATAAACAACATAATCAACTATTTGATCAACAATCGCATCGCATAAGCGATCGGGATGACCAGGTGAAACATATTCAGCTACTAATATCATGTTTAAAACTCCTCAAAATATTTGGTAATATTTAATAAATAATATTTGGTATAATTCCCGAATAAACCGCAATAAATTTCCACTTGTGAGGCTTTAATCTTTTGATAATATGTTGATGAAACTTGACCAGTATCGCCATCAGTTAGAATTAATATTTTCTTTGTTTGCTTATGTTTTGGTAAAGAAAAATAATGATTAAAGATACAATCTAAAGAAGTACCACCAGTAGATTTAAATTTACCGTCGCGGAAATCTTGATAAGAAATCGATGTAACGGTTGTTGAAAAGGTAAAGAGCAAACATTCTTTATTTTGATATGGTTTTAATAAAAGCGGGGCAAAATGTCTTATCTCATCGACAACCGAACCAGAGACATCGAGATAGACCATCGAACAAACATTACTCTCCCTGACTCTTTGACGATTGATTAAAGTGGAATGATATAAAAGGGGCTTTTGGTACACGAGTGATTTAGCTAATAAGGTTCGATCTTTATAATCGGGCACTAAGGAGATGGCATCTTCTTTTAAATATTGGGTGGAGTTTTGTCTTTTGGAAATATTATCTAGTAATACACCTGATTTTCTTAATAATCTTTTCATTTTATTTTTAGCGATGCGATCTGCTTTTGCTAATTGAATAACTTTATTCTCTAATTCACCACCTAAATCACGACCATTAAAAGTCATTTCTTTTGGCCATTTAGTAATTACTTCATCAAACATTCTTTTTAATAAGGGATTATTCATGTCGTCATTCTGTCTAGAATGATTGCCTAAAAGAAGATATTGACCGTTTTGTAACAGATCTTTTAATTCTTTTAAGATGCATTCATAGACCTCAAAATAAGTGCCAGTGTTAGTGAGATATAAATTTTTTAAAATAGGAATAAATTTTGCAGGTGTATTTTTTCCTAGTGGCCGTAAAATGCAGCTTGGAAATGTTTCTTCGCTATTCGCATTTTGAAAGAAAGAAACATATTCTTCACCAGGAAACATCCGGCATAACATCGCGTTAATCACCGCATCAAAAGCGATATTATCAATTTTACTATGTCTTTTAAATAGATGCGTGTGTCCTAAAATAATGTGATAAAGCTCGTGCATCACTAACATAAAGAGATGTTCGTTGCTTTGACAATAAGTATCAACAAATGCTTTATTTAGGATTAATTCTGGTCGAGCACTACAAGTAATTGCTGCTGAAGATGTCTCGTCTTCGCTAAAACGAATATCCATCAATTTTAAAAACTCCATCATGTGTAAAGAACTTGTAGGAATCACCGCGAATAATCTTTTTTTAATATCGTTAATCTCGCTCATGAATTTACCTCCCTAGCAGGAAAAAGCAAAATGCGTTTAAATTTATTTTCTACAAAACTAAGTGGACGATTAGGAATATATAAATCACCTACTGTCGAAGCAAAGACTAAGATGAGTAAAGGAATATTTCTACATGTTTTATGATGATATTGTTTCATCAAGCATTTTGATTCAAAAAGACTAATATTTTCATTCTTTAGTTCAATCGCTTCGGCTATCATATAGCCGGTTGGTTTTTCAATCATTCGACCAAGATCTGGATGCTTTTTATAGTAATGTTTAACCTTTTTCTCTAATTTTGCTAAATTAAATTTATGAATTCCAAGTAAAAATGCGAGCATCACAGGATTAAAAGAAATATATTCTTCTAATTGTTCTTGACGAAATTTCACCTCACTGCGAGAAGGAGCGGACATGTTATGCAATAATCCACTCATAAATTGAGTTCCTCCCAAGTATCAACAAAGAAAGCAAACAAACCTTTCGGCTCGTCTTCTGATACATATTGATCGGGTAAATAAGAACATAAATAATTATTTAAATATTTCTTATATTTAGCGTTATCAGGAACAGTATGCAGTAACACTACCACCATATCCGCGCATTTCTTCTTACTTAATGCTTCTAAAGAGATGTGTTTCTTCGTTTCTAAAATCGGTCTAATTTCATTCGCTAAAGTTTCCATAATAGCCGCGTGAATCTCGCTATTATCGCGAAAAGTTAAATAAGTAAATAAGGCCATCGCGCGACGAACTTTATCGTATTGAATTTGATTAAGCGAGGATAAAATCGCATCATTAATCATCTCAGTTTTGACCGTCTTCTTATTCTTAATTAATAGTTTTAATCGTTCGATTGGATCATTAGTCAATAAAAGATCTTTTTCAATTGATTCATCTAGGCTTGCTAATTGCAAGGCTTGTTGACAAATATTCATGAGTAAGGTTTTATCAATCTCCTCATTCGCTACATTAGGCAAAGTATTTTGAATATGTAAATAAGCGGCCTGATGAAACGATGCTCCTTGATTAAAATGACTATTAATTACTTTCATAGCTGCGTAGATATAAATAAAAGAATCTTCTAACATCGTCGCGCGACGAGCCGAAAAATAACCAAAAGAGTTTTTTAATAACCCCATCAAAGTAATGATATATTTAACAATCGTTTCGAGGTTTGTCTTTAAAATATCTTGATAACATTCTTGAGTCTCTTTAATTAATGTATAGATATCAACGGGAAATTCATGTTTACCTAAATGATTATCAATGAGCATGTTTCTTTTATCTTCATCATTTAAATTATCCCAAGTAGGTACTTCGATAATATAGGGAAAGCGATCTGCTAAAGCTGGATCGAGGGGCAAGGCCCCAATGTAAGATAAATCATCTTCCTCATCATCATCTTTACTTGGTGGATTCATGGCCGCCCAACGATATTTTAATTTGGTTAAATTTGTCCCTTGCACTCTTTTATCATAGATAATTGGGAACAATTTATTTTGTAATTCTGGTTTGGTGCGATTAAGTTCATCGATAAAAACAACTTCCGCATCCCAAATCGCATTCGGGCTAGAAATATAACTTAAGGCCGTGTTGTTATTAACTGGAACAGGGATCCCCACTAAGTCGTCATAATTAATTAAAGAAGCATTATAACATCTAAATGTTAAACCTAGGGATTCCGCTAGACGCTCTAAAATAAATGATTTCGCACTACCATGTTTCCCAATGAGAAGCAAAGGAGATTCGCTAGCTAAAGCCGCTAAAATAACTGGTTCTAAATGTGGCCAACCAAATAAGCCTAGTGGTTCGGTAATTAATGAATTATGCATATATCCTCCTGACTAAATAGCCATAAAGAGGATTAAAAACTCCCATCGCCATGATGGGAGTAATAAGTGTTAATAATTGTCCCCATCATGCAAGCTTTGGCACCCAACTTAACTTGGGTTGCCGGTGGATCATTGGGCTTGTCCCTAACCACACTCTTTATGGATATGTTTATATTATTGAACTTTTTTGCGAGTTTTAGCAACTATTTTTTATTTATTTCGCCATTAAATTTGCTACTACCGATTGTTTGATGGAATTGTTTGATGATTGCCTCTATTTCAGGATCAATCATTAGATAAAGATATTTATCTTCAAAAGCTGACAAGGTTTTTGGTGAATAATATGCTTCACTGATTGCACCTGCCATCGCCCCCAGTGTATCGCAATCGCCTCCGAACGCGACACAATTTCTAATTGCATCTTCTAAACTATTAGAAATTAAGAAACAATAGATAGCCTGCGGCACAGATTTTTGACATATTCCAAAAAAGCGATAATCTTTTACTAATTGATCAAAATCTAATGTTGCTATTTCTGGATAATAATCAGCAATCATTCTTTCTCTTATTTCGTCTTTAGAGGCACCTTTTAAAGCAAGATAGATGCACATACTAACGGCTTCCGCGCCTTTTAAGCCTTCGATGTGATTATGAGTAATTTCAGTCACTGTTTTCACTAATAATTTTAAATGCTCTTCAGAATCGGCCACCCAACTAACAGGCGAAATACGCATTGCACTGCCATTACCGTATGAATTATATGGAGGTGCAGGATATCCTAATGTTTTTGATTGGCGACACCATTTATAAAATAATGCCCCATAACCTGCTCGAGGATAACATTCATAAGCGTGAATAAATTCTTTGGCTAAATCAGCTTGGAGAACTTTAAGCGCTGACGCTGAATAATCAATCGGATAGTGTTTAATAATGGTTTTAGCAACGGCAATTGTTAAATAAGAATCGTCGGTCATGCGCATTCTCTTATTATAAATATTAAATTGTTTAGTTTTAGAAGGATGAAATTCATAGATTGAACCCACCATATCTCCAATAATTGCGCCTAACACCTTATCAACTCCTTTCTATTAGCATAGGAAACCTTTTATCTATCGTCAATTTTGATAGTCCTTTAATCCTGTAATTTTTCTAAAGCTTTCTTCACATGTTTTCTTGTTAAGCCTTTTTGATAATAGCTAGTTTGAATCAGATTTTTCGTTAATTTGGTTGCTTGATAATCAAACATTTCGCCGTCTAAAATAATGAATTTATCGATTTTAAAGCCTTTTTTCTTTTTTAAGCGTAAATATTCTAAAATGCCTTCGCCGCGATTAAGACAATAGTCATCATCTATTTTATCAATAATAGCCAAGCCCTGATCAGTGAATTTTTTATCTAAATAATTAGCGAGTTCATCTTGCAAAAATTTTAGTTTTGATTCTTTTTGCCAATGTTCTTTCCACGAAGAAATTAAGACAATCAAAGCGTCTGTCGCTATCACTATTTCTTTTAATAAGGCAATTTTCTGATCCTCAATGCCTCGAAATAAATTGCAGCGTTCTTTAGTGGTAGAACAATTAAGTACACCATCAATATCAAGAAAAATAATCTTCATTCCTGGTCGATATTCTTCTTTAAGTTCTAAATAAATCTTTTCTTTATTTATCTTCCCGTTCTCATTAATCATGCCTTTATCCATCAATTCATTAAATGTTCTTGAGGCTTGATTAAAACCAAGCGACATTTCGCGTTGAAGAAAAGAGATTGATATTTTCTTTTCATCTAAGATCTTTTTTAATGTTTCTTTAAGATTGTTTTCCATTATATTTATCTGATGCAAGCTAAAATTTCTGATGATTTCAGGTGCTTCTTCTCATAGAGCAATTGACCTAAGGCGAGGATTTCTAAGCGATGAGCTTTAATGTATTTAGTTGTCTCTTTTTCACACTTTCTTAAGAATGCTTCAATCTTCTTTTCCATTTTTCTTCTTTTAATCGCAGTATCAGTTCTTGCCCCTGGTTCGATGACTGGTAAGGTTTCCCAGCACGAAGAAAAACCACAAATATTAAACATGTTATAAGCGTAATTTCGTGCGCGTTGTAAATCACTATCGCAACCGCGCGAACCGCGACCACAAATAATCTTTTGAGCAATTAGACCCGCTAGAGAAATTTTAATGTCGGCAATAACCTTATCATAAGGCCAAAAATCTTTTTCAACCTCTTTAGCGATAAATTCCCCACTGGCACCCGAAATATTAATTCTACTCGTAATAAAGAATTCGGGAAAAGCTCTAGCCATGACAGCATGACCCGCTTCATGAATCGCAACTTCTAAATTATCTTCTTCTGGTCGACTTTTGACCCGATCAGCAATTTCATAGATTGAGTTATCGATCATTTCAGAAGTAAGATTATCAAAGCCATTTTTTAACACTAAATTATTTACTACCGCTTTAATGCCCGCGCAACTAATCCCCACGAGTGATAAAGCTACTTCTTCATCATCAAAATCAGCGGGGAATTTGAGATTAAATTCTTTAAAGTGTCTTTTAAGAAGTTCTAAAGCTTCTGCGCCAGTAGGATAAGAAATTTTAATTAGTTTTTCTAATCGACCGTGGCGAAGTAAGGAATCAGGTATTTCGTTAATAAAATTCGTGGCCGTGAGCACTAAGATATCATCTGATGATTCCACACCATCTAAATTTTCTTGCAAAGCGCGAATAACTCTATTTTCCCTATTGATGAGTAAATCTAATTCATCAAAGACAATAATTGCATGACCAGCTTCGCGAGCTTTTTTAAATGTTTCAATAATGCCCCCAACAATATTCTTTTGCGCCCCTTGGAAGACAAATACTGGTGCTTCCGCGCATCTAATAATTTCTTTAATTAATAAAGATTTGCCATTGCCGGGTTCACCATAAAGAATAACGCCTTTAGGTATCGATAAGCCTTTGGCCTTTAGTTCTTGCGAATGTTTAAACCAATCAATAACATAAAGAAGTTCTTTCTTTTGATTTTGATGGCCCACTACTCTCACTAAAGGTTCTTCGCCTTCCGCTAATTTTGAAGCATTAATAAATTCATAAGTGCTAAAGCCATCATTTGCTATTGATGAATCAAGTGTTTTATTTATATATCTATTTCCAATTTGAGTATCAGAAATATCTTCCTCGAATTCTTCAAAATAATCATCGTCATCATAATTTACATCAAATTGCTCTTTATCAAACATTTCTTTTGCTAATCCTTTCATTTGCTAACCTCTTTTCGCCCTCAATTATAAGGTCCTAGTTTTTAATGTTTAAAAATGGATATTTTTGTCCGGTTATCTGTACATTATTTAAGTAATGATCAAACTAGTTTGTTATAAATAAAAAATTAGACGGATTTATTGCCAATATTTTTACTATATATTTGATATTAATCATTAATTTTTTTATTTTTATCGCTAACTAATTTAGCGTTATTAATAAGTGGCTGATATCTATTATGTTTATAGCGATAATATCTACCTGTTTCCATCGCCTTGATGATAGTTTCTTTTCCAATATCATCTTGATATTTTAAGAGTATTCCTAAGAAGCGATTTCCTAAAAACGAGTTGATGGAAATCGGTGCAACAACATCAATAACATCAGCAATACTCGGATTATTAAATAACCAGGAGACTAAAGCATTACGATTAATAGTAATATTAACGACACCAAATTTCGGATTACCATCACCCTCATATTTTTCACATTTAATCGCGTATTCATCAACTTTTCTAGGAATTTCAATTGCCTTACCATGAGAAATGAATCTTTTATCAATTTTAAACTTATTGCATTTAATAATTGGCATTTCTTTTCCAAAATATTCTTCAAATGACTTCTTCACCCTCATAGCGAAGCGATATTCAAAATAGAAAGATGATTTAAACGCTAAACCATCTTCTGGCACGATTTGCTCAGCAACATATTCATCTAAAGATTCATAATATTTTGCTAAAAATTTATTATTAATTTTAAATAATTCATTAAGCCTATTATCGCTAGTCTCATCTTCCATTAATACTTCTCTTTTCGGGAGATGAGGAATATTAAGATTCTCAATTGCATCAAAAACCACACCGTGACGATTAAGTGGGATTAAGATTGCATAAGGTTTATTATTATGTTCTTCAATTTGATAGACGCGATAATATATTTTTTCCTCAATATTTCCAAAGCGCAATTTTGGCTTAATAGTAGAGTTATTATTTTCTTTAGGAAGTTGACCAAAATGAGTTTGAATAATTAAGATACTTTTCTTCTCTTTAAATGCTTCATTAACTAATCGCAATTTTCGATTCATTAAAGTGTTATATTTCTTAACGCATTTATTCTCTTTTTCTAGTTCTTGTAGATAAAATTCTCGATTATGTTTATTGCTTAAAAAATCTAATAATTTGTTAATTAATAGATTGGTGTCATGGTCTTTCGTGTATTTATCATTTTGGATAGCCGCTAAAATTTTAATGATTTGTTCTTCATTTAAATGATTCCTTTCTTCGATGTAGAATTTACCAGAATCCGTTGAATTTATCATAAATGGTATTTTATCGGTATTTGCAAATTTAAAACAAATCGCTTGCAACCATTGCAAGCAATCACCAATTCGTTGCCTTCTAACATCATCACCAGGCTTACCACCTTCATATTTCAATCCAAAAGTGCGCGCATAACGGCAGATTTCTTGTTGCGTAGCAGGATGATTAACATCTGTATATTTTAATAAATAATCTAAAGTTAATAATAATTCGATTCGATGAAGAACAGTATCACTAAATTTACTCATCACCTTACCCCCATAGCAACATGTTAATGGTATATAAAAAGTATATCATGATATGCAGTATTATGTACTTATATATGTACAATAAAATAAAGAGGATAACATCACTCCTAAACTAATAGGAAAAACATCACTATTAGAAAAGTGTTTAAGAGCACTCGAGGATAACATCACTCCTAAACTTAAAGTAGAATATTTCGCGAATGCTATAAGTTTAAGAGCACTCGAGGATAACATCACTCCTAAACATATGGATTATGGACGCAATATATTGCTGCGTTTAAGAGCACTCGAGGATAACATCACTCCTAAACATTTTGTCCAGAGATGCAAGATTGCAAATCGTTTAAGAGCACTCGAGGATAACATCACTCCTAAACCAAGAATTAACAATTAAGAAGTCTCAATGCGTTTAAGAGCACTCGAGGATAACATCACTCCTAAACCTTATTACGGTTATAGTGTAGCACTTTTTAGTTTAAGAGCACTCGAGGATAACATCACTCCTAAACTTTAAAATTTGTCATTCTTTTTCCTTTGATGTTTAAGAGCACTCGAGGATAACATCACTCCTAAACCTTGTCTTTTGGCGATTTTTGATTACTACTGTTTAAGAGCACTCGAGGATAACATCACTCCTAAACCTACGATCAAAAGAACGCCGTTCTGAAGCTGTTTAAGAGCACTCGAGGATAACATCACTCCTAAACAATAAATAATCGTAAATAAGATCAAACATAGTTTAAGAGCACTCGAGGATAACATCACTCCTAAACTAAACCACCATTAATAGATTGAGCATAAAAGTTTAAGAGCACTTGAGGATAACATCACTCCTAAACTATATTTTCTTTTTTTACTCTTTTTTTTCTGTTTAAGAGCACTTGAGGATAACATCACTCCTAAACATAGATTTAAAAGAAGAAGATAAAGAAGATGTTTAAGAGCACTTGAGGATAACATCACTCCTAAACGATATAAAACTCTCTTTATATAATAATATAGTTTAAGAGCACTTGAGGATAACATCACTCCTAAACATCAAGACTTAACATTTGATTAAAAGAAACGTTTAAGAGCACTTGAGGATAACATCACTCCTAAACAATTATAATTAATTATCTTTTCTTTTCTTTGTTTAAGAGCACTTGAGGATAACATCACTCCTAAACACCGGCTAATTCGATATATTTATAAAACGCGTTTAAGAGCACTTGAGGATAACATCACTCCTAAACATAATTAATATCAATATCAAGTTTACAAATGTTTAAGAGCACTTGAGGATAACATCACTCCTAAACCTAAGAGATATACTAGTTAATGGTAAAACTGTTTAAGAGCACTTGAGGATAACATCACTCCTAAACTCCAATGCGTATTATTTGGAATCATTGGAAGTTTAAGAGCACTTGAGGATAACATCACTCCTAAACAGTAGCAAACATTAAAGAAACTTCTTCCACGTTTAAGAGCACTTGAGGATAACATCACTCCTAAACAGTTGCTTGCCTGCTCCTCAAAAAGGTGATGTTTAAGAGCACTTGAGGATAACATCACTCCTAAACCAAAGAGTAGAGTTGATAAGCGACTTCGCTGTTTAAGAGCACTTGAGGATAACATCACTCCTAAACTAATATAGTAAATTAATAGAAAGTGAAAAAGTTTAAGAGCACTCGAGGATAACATCACTCCTAAACTTCATTTGTGTGGAACAATGCACGAATGAGGTTTAAGAGCACTTGAGGATAACATCACTCCTAAACTATATTTGTACCGGTTTATTGATTATAATAGTTTAAGAGCACTTGAGGATAACATCACTCCTAAACACCTTTATTAGTGTTAACAATAACTTCATCGTTTAAGAGCACTTGAGGATAACATCACTCCTAAACCAGATGGCTTAAACATAACTATAGACTTGGGTTTAAGAGCACTTGAGGATAACATCACTCCTAAACCATAGTCGTAAGAGTACAAGTGTCCATTGTGTTTAAGAGCACTTGAGGATAACATCACTCCTAAACTCTTCTAAAATATCTAAATTAGGAACATAAGTTTAAGAGCACTTGAGGATAACATCACTCCTAAACACCTCGATTAAATCTTTTTTAATGCAATTTGTTTAAGAGCACTTGAGGATAACATCACTCCTAAACAATTAATACTGAATTAGGTGCTAATGTATCGTTTAAGAGCACTTGAGGATAACATCACTCCTAAACTACAGTTAAATAATTTCCTTTAATTTTATAGTTTAAGAGCACTTGAGGATAACATCACTCCTAAACGATAAGTATGGATCCTACCATTTAACTGTAGTTTAAGAGCACTTGAGGATAACATCACTCCTAAACTTAACAACAACAGCGGGTTCTATAGACATAGTTTAAGAGCACTTGAGGATAACATCACTCCTAAACCGTAATTTTATATTTTTTAAAGGGCTATCGGTTTAAGAGCACTTGAGGATAACATCACTCCTAAACAAAGGTAAAAGGTTTTTTTCAGCACTTTCGGTTTAAGAGCACTTGAGGATAACATCACTCCTAAACCTCAAATAAAATAAGGCCTATAGGATGTCTCCTAATAAAAATACTATTGTATTTTACTCCAAAAAACAACAATCTTTATCTATGATGAATGTCTTTTCGGACGCGAATTTCTTATTAAGTTGATTGGTTTCAATGTTAATTAAGATTATTTCTTTATATGAAAGTTCTTTAATAAGCAATTCGATGTCTTCTTCCTCTAAATATTCTAGTAAATGAACCGTAATAAAAACATTTTTCTTTTGTAGTTCATTAATGACAAAAATATAGTTAATTAGCTGTTCTAAATAAGTTTCTTTTTCATCATTAAATCTGATATCCATTATTTTAAATAAATCGTCAGTTTTAATATCATCACTGGCAATTAAATTTATATCTAATTCTAAAGCAATTGTTTTGACAATATTTATGATTTTTTCTTTTAGGTTCGTAATATCGTCTTTTAATGAATCATAGTATGTTTTCTTCAATAGTTTTGTTAAAGCGTTTAAGTTTTTCTTTGTATTTAAATCTAAATCAAGAACATTCATCATCGGATAACATATATCTTCTGCATCAATACTTGTCGCATCATTAAAAAAGGATATCGGACCATCTGTATTAAATTCTAAAAATAAAAATAATGCTGTTCTGCGGTATATTTCTTTATTTTCGATGATAATATTATAAAAAGTTCCTGGCTCGAGATTATATAAATTATCACTTAATTGAAATTTTATTTTAATCATAATTTGATTATTTTCTCATCTGTCATAATGACATCTGTGTTTAAATCACCTAACAAACATTGAATGGAGGAAAATTGTTTTTCGGTTAAGGTTAAGCAAGATACAAAACCTTCAGCCGGCAACAATGATTTAATGCTTTTCATTGTTGCTTCAACCGCGGTTTCATTTAAACATAATTTGGTATAAACACTTTCTTGAAACATTGAGAAACCTTCTTTTTTAATGTGCTTAACAAACTTGGAATATTCTTTGTGATCTTTTTTGGTCACAGCTGGTAAATCAAAAAACAAAACAATTCTCATAAATCTATATATCATAACTTTCCGGAAACTTAATTAGATTAGCATCGCCTTTATTTAAAGCATCAAATACCGAATTGCAATAAATGTTTATTGCATTTATAAATGTATGTGTTTGACCATTGATAGGTATCTCTTCATTTAAGATTTCCTTTATTTTATCTTTGATATTTTCTGTTTCGTTTTCTAGTCTTTTGGCATATATATCAACATATGGTCTAAATGGTTCCATCAAATCACAAGCAAAATTAAATTCATTAAAATCATTTTTATGGTGAATTCCTAATTGTGTTAAATAACCGGCCGCTACAATCGCGCGACTTACAAGCGATAAAATAAGCGAATAGCCGTAATTCAATATAAGATTTATATTGCAATCTTCAGTTCGTGAAAAACCTTCATGATAGAGAAAATTAAAATAGATTTTTGCTGCATGTCCTTCGCGATTAGTAATATCGTTAAAATCTACTTCTTTAAAATAATTTTCCAAAAGTATAGTTTTAGTAATATCCCTACCAAATTTAGTTAAAACCTTATATTGTCCGCGAATTTTATTTCTAACAATTTCTTGCCACACTACTCCTTTATTAGTTTCTGTCCATGAAATTTGCTCTTTAATTCTTTTTGGAGAATTATGCGCGCCATAAAGGGACACTAATTGACCAAAGGGATTATGCTTTTCATCGCAAAAAATAATATTGATTTTTCGCTTAAGCATTTCGACAAGCGCGCTAGAAGTTATCGAGATATTAGTTGTTTCAAAAATAACAGTTGATATTTCATCTAGATGTATGCGTTTAACACCATCGATCGTTCTAAAAACGAAATAATTTAAAGAATATTCAATTTTAGAATGTGAGGATATTACAACTGTTCGAAATGCCATTATAATTTAATTTTCTTTTCAAATAAGCCTGTAGCTGACTGTTTTAATAAATATACTTCTGGTTGATTTAAAATGTTGTTTTTACTTTTGGTATATTTACAATGAACCCTGTTCAAAGCATTTATAGTTTCAACTATAGCATGCGCTTGTTCATATAAAGAAAAATTTGAATAATTTTCATCTAGCAAATTTTTAAAGAATTTTGCAATCATTTTCTTTCTTGCGATTCTGAAAAATTTAGGACTATTCATTGTTGAAATTAAATTATCTCTAAGCAACTTGTTGTCTTTTTTAGAAATGACTATTTTGTTTTTATGTTCTTTGTCAGTAAAGTAATAATACTCTTCAAGAGTCGAATCTAATTTACTTAAAACATCAATGTTTTTGAGAATTATTTTTAAATAGGAAAGGCAGTTGGAATTTAAAAATACTTGTTCAAAACTCGTTAAAGTCACGACGTCGGCGTTGAAATTAGTTAATAAATATCTATATCCACCGATTTCAATTGTAGATTTACTATTTATTGCTAACTCGTTATTTAATTTTGCGCCTTTTTCGTTTATATACTCTTTTAAAAGTTCTATATAATGATTATGCTTTTTATATTTTGAATCAAACATAATCGGAACATCAATCAATTCCTTATCACCTTCGCTATTAGTGCCAATTACAAAATAGGCTGGTGCAAGATTAGAATAGCCACCATATTTATCCGTCCTAGCATATACCTTACTCTTGGTGTGCACAGGAATTAACGCTGCCGTTCCGCTTTTACTTGGATTTGCAACTATGTTTTGATTATAGAACGCGCCATCATTATATTGCTCGCGCATAGTGATGAGCATATCTTGCCCTTCACATATTGTTTTAATCTTATCAATTGGCCTCTTAGAGTTATCTTTCTTATCGGATGGCCAATATTTTAATTTGTTTTCTAATACTGTTTCTGGGTTATATGTTTCTTTTTCGCCATTATTATTAGAAACGCTTTTTTTCGAGCGTAAATAAAATTTCTTTGTATAATATTGATTTAAAATATTCCCCACTACAATATTTAAATATGCATCTACTGCATGATGTGTATCATTAAGTTCTCGCACTTTTACAATACCAAATCTATTTCTAACAAAAGAGACGTTTTCTGCTTTGTTAAAAATAATTTCAGCGTTTGGATAAGCAATTTTTAAAACGTTCGCTAAAAGAATGTTCGAGTGATTGACAACATTAACTTGACGATTAATAAAGACATTCAGTTCGTCTTCGGTTAATTCCGTTTTTCTAATAAGGCGACTATATTTTTCTTCACTAATGGCGTTGATACTTCTCAGCCGTTTCCACAATTGATATTGCTTTATTTGAATGTCTTGAGGCAATGGATAAATGTCTTTTTTGACTTTTTGATTTTCATATCTTTCTACTAAGACCAAGTTATCCAAGGAATCATCCTTAATCTTGCTTTGAGGAATAATATGATCAATATCGTAGGTTTCTCCACTAATCACTTTATCGATGTCGATTTTTTTACCAGTATATAAATCATAAGATAGTTGTTTAAAGTAAAGGTAAATGGCTTTGCCTTTTACATCTAATTTATGATTAACAAGTTCATCGTTTAATTCCTTCAATTCACTTAACGGAAAACCGCTCTTTTTATTACTCTTAAGACCATTAATAAATTTTTTCAATTCCTCATAACGCGGATCGCTCTTTTTACCCTTCTTTTCCTTTTTAGGATTTTCTCTAGTAGTTTCAATCGAAATTGTCTTAGGAGTAGATTTAGTAATTTTATTAATTTCAGAGATTATTTTAAGTGCCTGGATGGCTGGCCTACGCATCATAGGCGGTGCTTCTTGAATCAATTCATCGATGCGTTGATGCTTAGTTGCTTCACCATAAGATTTTTCATTTTCTTCCCGAATAATATCTAAGAAATTAAAATGTTTGTCATTTAATATTTCTTGAAAATTTAAAGTTGTTTCATATAGTAAATCGATAATTGATTGCTTAACTTCGCCGGTGTTATCATTAAACCATTTTTCCGTTAATAATTTTTTGGATAAAGTTCCCCATTTTGAAGTATTTATTCTTTTAATAGCTTTAATTTGTTCATCGTTTAAATCATATTTGCTGGTGACTATTTCAACACCTTCTAATTTGTTATCAGCAAAAATAGTCAAAATTTTAATAATATCTTCAACTTTTTCTAATTGCTTCTTATCCTTTAAATTAAAGGTTCTGCCTAGTGTAGCGCGCGTTGAACAATCAAATTTATAGCTTGCATCAACACCGGATATTTCAATTTTATCATTTTTATATACTTCGTTTTTATTTAAATATCTCTTGATGGCCGAAATTGTTATAGAAGGATTGACACTGATTAAATTTTCAAATAAATCTTTTTTACATTCTTGTAAAATGCGATCACCATTTATTTTAATTGTATTAAGTATGTTTAACGCTACAAAGTCGCTATATAAAATCGAACTTTTTGGTAAAACAGTCTCATCTCTAAGATAAGTGCAATAATTCGTTAAACTGTCCATGAATTTGGCTTTAGTTTTAGAAGCATCGATAATTTTGTCTTTGTTCCAAGGCAATATTTTTTCGTCTTCAAATCCTTCATTTCTTACAACGTTGGTATATTTTGAATCTTTCCATAATGGTCCTTCATAAAATTTTAATTTATAAAAGAATATGCTTAATATTTTGTCTTTTTCTTGTTGAATAAACGGAAAATATTTACTTGCGTTATTCAAGATTTTTTCGAGCTCGATTTGATGGAATTGATGAGGAAACTCACTACCTTTTACATCAGCGATACGGGCTAAAAAATTACCTTTTTCGCATCTATGAATAATGTCTTGACCTAATTTATCGCTTTCATCGGGTTTGCCAATAAATTTAATAATGTTTTTGTTTAGGTCTTCTAATTTATTCTTGCTTGGATAATGAATAAATAGTTTATATGACGGTAAATCCTCCTTATTGTCGCTAGAATCTTTTTTAGTAGAAAAAATCTCGTTGTAGCTCTCCGGTTTATTTGTTTTGATCCAGGTTTGATAATCTAATAAATCTTTTTTATGTTTATCATAAACATCAATCATCGCATCCGATAGATATTTCTTATCGCCCATGATTGTTTTAATGAAATCACGATCATAAATTGTTTTAGCTAAATCGACGATTGCAATATAATCGCCAAAAATGGTTTGGTAATTAGGATACTTCTCATCATATGCACTATCGGAAACTTTAATTTTTTCATTACCTACATCGTCACCAAAGATTTTTTTAAGCGCAAACTCACCACCACTCACTAATGCAGCAAATAAATCACGATAATTTGAAAATTCTTCATTATCGAACTCTTTAAATTTTGATTTGATTTGATTTTGCTTTACTTTTTTATATTCGTCTTGTTCTAAAATATTAAATATATCTTTAATAAGTTCCTTATCGATTATATTTATTTCATCTTCGGTTTCTAAAATATCATTAAATGCTCTATTTGCGTCTTCAATTAAAGCATCATCAATATTATGAAATTCAAATCGTCCTTCATGTAAAAAATTACCACGTTTTTTAATAATATGATGAATGGTTAAATATAAATATCTAATATCTTTAAAGGCACCGGGTTCATCGTTAATTTGAGCTCTCCTTAAATGGTAAATTGTCGGATATTTTTTATAAAATTCGGATTCTTCTTTTTCATTAGGAAATAAAGGATATTTAATATTGGTGGATTTATCGTCTAAATGATAATTCGATTCGCTTAGACGAATAAAAAAGGATGGATCAGTTTTTAGAATCTCTTTTTCAAAGATATATTTATTCAATAGATATATGCGGTATCTTTTTCTAGCATTTCTTCTTCTAGCAGATCTAAAAGCGCGCCTTTCTTTCGCGGATGAAGCTTTATCAAATAAACGCGCGCCCCAAGCGGTTTTGCCATTTAATTCTAAAAGATTAAAATCGTCATCACTAACAGCCCAACCAACAGAATCTGAACCTACATCTAAACCAATATGATAATTTTTATCCATACAAATTTCTCCTTTAATAATGTCAATATAATTAAAACAAAAAAACTCTCATAAATCGAGAGTATTTTTACCTATCAAAGAGGTCTTGAAGCTCAATGCTTATTTAGACTGTGATGTTATCCTCAAATAATTATCACATTGTTATTTTTTCACATTTTCAAAAAACAATCAATAGCACTTTGTTAATAATAAAATATCATCCAGCTTTATTTTTACATTAAAGATAGCGACTCAGCGTTTTCACTAACATTTTAGCAAAAGAAGATAAAGATAATAAAAGTATCGATTTTTCAAATAGTCTTTGCTTTGATTTTTCTGTTCGATGTTAAACGCTTGAAGCCTTTACTCATCAACTAAAACTTCTTAAATTATAAAAAGTCCATCTTGCAAAAGACAATAGATGTGCTTAACTATATTTAATATGATTAAAGGATATTTGAGTCCTTCAGTAACTAAACTTGAAAAGGACAACCGCCAACTTGCCCTTAAGGCGGCTATTGAGGGTATTGTTTTACTAGAAAATAAGAGTGATTGTTTACCAATCAAAGAGAAAAAAATAGCTCTTTTTGGAGCGGGCGCAAAACACGCTACTAAGGGAGGTACTGGATCAGGTGAAGTAAATAATCGCAATAACATTTCTATTTATGATGCCTTTCTTTCTCTTGGCTATCAAATTACCTCAACTAGATGGTTGAATGATTATGAACAGTATCGAAAAAAGGCGCGAAAAGAATTTATCAATCGATGTAAAGAAGCGATAAAAAAAGAACCTCTTCATGATGAAAATGCTTGCTATTGGGCTCTTGATCCTATCAAAGAAAGCTTCCCAGTTGGAAGAAAAATTACTGAACAAGATTTTGAAGAATCCCAAACTAATACGGCAATTTATGTCGTGACTAGACAAGCTGGTGAAGGACATGATCGCCTCTATGAAGAGGGTGATTATTTCTTGACGAAAGTGGAAAAAGAAAATATCGCCTTTATTGCTAACCACTACCAAAATAGCATTCTTGTCATCAACTCTGGGTCCTCTTGCGATCTTTCTTTCCTCTCTTCATTATCGCTTAAAGCGGTCGTTTTTATGGCTCAGGCGGGAGAAGAAGGTGGAACGGCGCTTGCCCTTTTATTAACGGGCAAAAGAAATTTTTCCGGTAAATTATCCGCCACATGGTATGAAGACTTAAAGGCTCATCCTTTGAGTACTTCTTTCTCTTCTTTAGATGGTCAAATCGATTATGAAGAATACAAAGAAGGGATATATGTAGGATACCGCTACATCGATGCCTTTAAAGTTCAAGCTCGTTATCCTTTTGGTTATGGTCTTTCATATACTAATTTTAGTTTTATAGGAAAGGCAGTTTTAAAAGATAGCGTTATTGAAATCCAAGCAAAAGTGAAAAACATTGGGGAAAAAGATGGTGCGGAAATCTTGCAAGCTTATCTCCATTTTCCTAGTGGAAAAGTAAAAAGAGAAGTAAAAGCCTTAACAAGTTTTGCGCGAACAAAAGAACTTGCCCCAGGTGAAGAAACAATTCTTACTCTAACTTTTGATTTACAAGATTGGGGTTTTTATGATGAAAAAACTTCTTCTTACATTTTAGGAAGTGGTCTATATCTCGTTTCGCTTGGCGATTCTAGTCTATCACCCACTCCGCTTTTGGGCGTTAAAATTGTAAAAGATATCGTAACAGAAATTTCTACTCCAATTTGTCCTCTAAAAAAAGATTTTATAGAATTAGAGCCTTCTAAGTGTGACCCCATCACTTATGAAGGGGAAATCGTTACCCTTAATCTAGAAAGCATCAAAACTATTAAACATCACTACACCAAGAAAGAAAAAATTCATCCGCTTGCATCAAAAATGAATGAAGATGAACTCGCTCATTTAGTCAACGGTTTAGAAGGCTTTAATGATAACGAAGCCCCTTATGTTCCGCCAGGATGCGCGGGTAAAACAAATCCCTATCCTTCAACAAAATATAATATTCCCACCTTGGCGATGGCTGATGGGCCGGCCGGGTTAAGACTAATACCGGAGTTCCGAAGCGATGGAAAAAGTAAAGCCAAAGGGTTCATTACTAGTGATAAATTAGCTTTAGCAAGTCGTTACTATGCTTTAAAACTCAATCTCCGACAAATTTCGCTTAAGAAAAAACATTACCAATACGCGACTGCTTTCCCAGTAGGCATTCTCCTTGCTCAAACCTTCGATCAAGACTTACTTGAAGATATTGGACGAGCAGTCAGCGATGAAATGGATGCTTTTGCTATCGATATATGGTTAGCGCCTGGTATGAACATTATGCGTTTTCCTCTATGTGGACGAAATTTCGAATATTTCTCAGAAGATCCTTTGTTGAGTGGTAAAATGGCTGCCGCTATAAGTCGAGGAGTAGCAATGAATAACCGCCACACTGTAACTTTCAAACATTTCGCGTGTAATAATCAAGAAGACAATCGAATGAAAAACGATTCTTTAGTCAAAGAAAGAGCGCTTCGAGAAATTTACTTAAAAGGTTTTAAAATCGCCATCAAAGAAGGTAAAGGCGATTGCGTGATGACATCATACAACAAAATTAATGGGGTTTACACGAATAGTTCTTATGATTTAGTAACAAAAGTTCTCCGTGATGAATGGGGTTTTGATGGCTTTGTGATGACTGACTGGGGAAGTGTTGCTCCTAGTCAAGCTATCGGATATGAAAGCATTAAAGCTGGAAATGATATCATTATGACGGGCAAAGATAAAGAGGCGACAAATCTATTAATTGCTTTAAAGGAAAAGAACCTAACTAAAGAAGATCTTGTTTATTCTGCTTCTAGGATTATTAAAGTTGCTCTTAAACTTCATAATAAGGAATAAAAACAAGAATTTTATCTGCGTTATATAGTTTTTGTTCATTAAAATTTATCTACCACTTTTGCTGATTGTAAAACAAAGAGGGTTTGATAAACAAATTTATTGTGCTTCTGGTTATTATGATAAGAATCAAATTCATATCTACGAATTTAATGAAACTAAAATAGTTAATCCTAAATCTAGTTATCTAAAAGATTATGATGGTTACAGCGTCTATGACGATTATGCTGGATATGATAAATTAAGAAAAGAAAAACCTAATATATCTTTATAGAGGTGCTTGGCACATGTGAGAAGAAAATACATGGATATTCTTAAAACAATGCCTAGTAAGAATCGTTTATCATCTCTTTCTTATAAAATTGTCGATAAAATTAATAAGTTATTCGTATTAGAAGATAAGGCACACAAAAATAAATTATTCGGTAATGAACTTATCTCTTTTAGACAAGAAGAAGAAGAAGAATTGCCTCTAATTAATGATATTCATGATTTAGTTTTTAATAACACACCTAAAAAGGAAGTGCTTTGGAAAATGCACTTAATTATACAAAGAAAGTACGGAATGATTTACTCCCTTATTTAGATGAACCATATCTAGAACTAACAAATAATTTAGCTGAAAGATGTGTTAAACCATTCGTCATAAATAGAAAAGTATTTCATCCTTCAGGAAGTGAAATAGGAGCAATTTACACTGTTAAATTATTTTCTCTTATTAGAACTGCAATTAGTAATGGTCTAGATCCATATCGATACTTAAAATATGTTCTTACAAATATAAAAACTAAACCAATAGATGAATTATTACCTTATTCGAAAGATATTGGAAAATTAATTTAAACTTCGTGATTTTCCGTGATGGGAGATTTGAACTCGCAATATAAGATTAAGGTTTTTAATATTGATTTTTTATCATCAAGTATAATTTGATTTTTAATAGGTGTTAATTAACGACGTTACTATTTTAAAGCAAAAGACAAATTACCAACATAGAAGAAAAAACGTCTAAGACTTTATTGCTCGCACACTACGCTTTTGATACATTGCCCACTATAAAAACAGAAACAATTTTTTATCATGGATGCAGCCTTTAAAGATTCTCAATTAATGTTGGAGACAAATAAATTGGCTTTATTTCAATCATTTTGTCATTGGCAATATCTTTTTGAGAAAATAAAATTCTCCTTGAGATTATATGAGAGTATTTTTCAATAAATAAATTTAATGATTTATGATTCTTAATGTTTCCTGATTTTACCTCAATAGGAACGATTTTATTTTTGCTACTTATTAAAAAGTCGATTTCGTAAGGATGTTTATCATTTTTTTCATACCAATAATGATAAAATAAATCCCTTCCATTAGATTTTATTATTTGCGCTAAAGCGTTTTCATATAAATACCCTAAATTAGCTTCTAATTTATCGCTTAACAATTTATTATAAATATTGCCGTCGATAAAAGTTTTATCATTGAAAAGCATCGTGGTAAATAATCCTATATCGCTTAAATACAATTTAAAATGACTTAAATCTTTGGTTAAATTAAGTGCGACGCTTGGATCAGTTACGTTATAACAAATTAATACTGTTTTTGAATCAATTAAATCAAAAAGCAATTCTAAATCTTTATTAGTGGGTCTTTTATTTACTGCTCTGCTTAATAAAAATTTTGTATTTTTTAAAGCTAATTGACTCGGAATTGATTTGTAAATCATCGATATTCTTCCGCTATTATCAATCTTTCTAAAATCAGCTTCATATAATTGAATAATTTCTCTTTTAACGGCATCAATTTCGATAAATGTTTTTTTGTTTAAAAACGCTTCTATCGACTGCGGCATCCCTCCAACAGCCATATAAAGTCTAAAATCTCTCATAAGTTTTCTATTAACTGCATTTCCTAATGGCTTATTGGACTTTAAAATTTTTTCAAATATCGAATAGTCTATATTACAAGCCCAGCAAAATTCTTCATAATCTAATGGATAAACATCAATCTTCATTTCCTCCGAGGGGATTAAAATATCTTTGACATTTTTCTTTATACTTATTAATGATCCAGTTTCAATATAGTCATAACGCCCATCTTTAACCAAATACTTTATCGCTTGTCTAGCTTTTGGGCAAAATTGTATTTCATCAAAAATAATTGCAGATTCTCTTTTGTATAGTTTTATCGAAGTTAATGACTGCAACCTTAAAAAGAAAAAATCTAAATCAGACAAATCATCGAATAAATCAATAATGCTTTTAGAGGTATTAGAAAAATCTATCAAAATATAGGATTTATAATTTTCTTTTGCAAAATTTGTGGCAAGAGTTGTCTTTCCAACACGACGAGCCCCTTCTAATAAAATTGCATATTTTCCGTCATAAGTTTCTTTCCATTTTTTCAGTTTGTCAGCAACTTTTCTTTTAAACATATAGCATTTCCTCACAAATATTATAAGGAATAAATGTCGTTTCCTCAACTATTATTTTCTTTAAAATTGCAACTTCCTCAAAATTTTTAATATAATTGTTCACAAAGATTCCTGCTCTTTGGTTTTTCGATTATGACGCTTTTAACGGAATCCCCAGAAACAATGCTGGCTACCTTACTTGCATCACCTATTACATCTTTTACTTTTGTTTCTGGTGATACTTTCTTATCATCTTTTACTTTTGTTTCTGGTGATACTTTCTTATAGGTAACTACTCTACTCTTAGGAGACGTGTTAGAAACACCGATGGTTAATTTGTGTTTCATAACTTTTTCCTCCTGCGTTTTCTAAAGAAGAGCGAACACTACCCTTCTCACCATATGGAGATTTGGAGGCCGTTTTGATGGGGGTCAAAATCGAAAAAAGTTAAAAAATTTCTGAGCAACAAAAAAGACCACCTAACTCAATAAGAACCAGATGGTCAATCAATATTATTAAAAATGATAGAGTGTGCAGTTGCCGTGTAATAGTGCACACCTGCCGTTTCAAAGTGAGCCTTAAAAATGATGGTTTTTTTGATGCATTTTGGTGATTTCGGCTCCCACTATTACAACGGCTTAATTTTAAAAAGTGGCTATTTAAGCCTAAAATCAAAAAAAGTCTGCACACACCCCTAGTAATCGACTAAGAATGTATCAGACATGTTGTACGTTTATGCCTACATACTACGCTTTTGATACATTGCACACCCTTACAACGGCAACATCTTTATCAATGTCAACTCAGGCATTTTCCGTTTACTATTTAATTTTAATAATGTAATACTTTCACAAATAACACGGTTTTCAATTGATAGAATAAGAGTTTCTTACTGACAATGAAGAGAATCTGCTGCTACTGGTAGGTTTACTTATTACCCCCTTGATTGGAACAACTTCGCCCCTAAAATATTTATAAATTCCATCTTTTTTCCTTCCGCTTTCATAAAACAATGAATCATCAACAATTGTTAAAGTATATGTTTCAATGAAACCGACTCTTTTTAGTTGTTCCATAAAAACAATATCTTCTATAAAGGAATATATTTGTTCTGGATATTGACCATTTTTAGGAAATTTCACTTCTTTAGCAAACTTCTCTGTTTTATCAAAGTAAAAAATTACTATGTCGATTTCGTGCTTTATAGTACCAGTGATACTGAAAAAGGATACATTTCTCTCAAATTGAATTTTATAATCTTTGAGTTTATTTCTTAAAAATAACCATAATTCCAATTGCAATGAAATTTCGTTATAAATCACGATTCCAGCCTTTTCTGTGGTTTCAAAAATCTTCTATTAACTTCTCAAAATTCATTTTGTCTTCCTCACTTGACTATGTATTTTACTCAATTTATCCTAACGTAAAAATTGGACATTTTATTCTATTTCCGGTTTTAAGCAGAATATTGCATAAAGCGGAATAGATCTAATTCCATTTTCATTACCAAAATTTTTAGCAGATATGCGAATAGAGTATTTAGGAGAATATTTTTTTATGTATGTTTGTAAACTTTTTGCTTTTACGTTATCCGAAGATTTAACTTCTATTGGAATAGAGTAGTTATCTTGCTGAACGACAAAATCAACTTCTGCAGAATTTCCTGAAGTCCAATAATGTAGAGAAAAACCGTTTGCTACAAGTTGTTCAGCTACAAAAGTTTCCGCCATCATTCCTCGCATTTTATCTGAAAGATTATATGGTTGTAAAATTGCATTTGGAGCAACTGACATGCGCATTGTAAGAAGTCCAACATCAGAGTAGTAAATTTTAAAGGAAGTTTGATCTTCATATAAAGAAAGAGGATACTTTCCCTCGACAACTCTTTGACAATAAAGTACGACACTAGCTGCCTTCAACCATGCCAGTGATGTATTATAATCTTTGGCGCGAGCTTTTGAACCAATTACAGAATACTGAAATTTGGTATTTTCCTTTGAAAGTTGAGCTAAAAGCGAGTTGTAGACTTTGATGCTTTTTATCATATCTGATGGCGTTGCATACTTTGCCATATCAGCGATGTAAGCGTTTGAGACTGAACTTTGTTCTGCACGTACTGCATTAAAACTACTGGTATCAAGATATTTTTGCACAGCAGCAGGATAACCACCAACAACGAAATATGTACGATATAAATCCGTTGCTTTTTCGTGCAATGAAAATGATGAAAAATTAACATACGCTTCTTTAATAAGTGAAACGAGTTGTTCGTTGCCTGTCGCAAGAAGAAACTCTTCGAAGGTAAGAGGATACATTGTTAGTATGTCAACTTTGCCAACTGGAAAAGAATATAAACCTCGGTTGATTGAAAGACCTAGCAAACAACCAGCTGCAATGACGTGATAATCATTTGCCTGTTCTTGAAAATATTTAAGCGATGTTAATGCACGTTCACAAGCCTGAATTTCATCAAATATTATTAATGTATTTCCTTTTGTAATCTCGGTATTGTACATAGCAGAAATAGCAGAAACGATTCGTTTAGGATCAAGATTTCGCTCAAAAATGGCATGTAAATCCATAGTGTTTTCAAAGTTACAATAGACAACATTAGCGTAATATTCTTTTCCAAATGCCAGCATAGAATAAGTTTTCCCAATTTGTCTCGCTCCATAAATAAGAAGTGGCTTACGATTTAAAGAATTTTTCCATTCATATAATCGTTGTTCGATTAGTCTTTTCATAATAAGTACCTCTCTTTTACGATGTAAGTATACCAAATAAATACATAAACGCCAAGTTATATCACTAATTTCATATGAAAAAGTGTATGTTAAATTACGTTTTTAGTACGAATAAATTTCAAAAGTAAAATGATTCATCTATATAAACAATCCATTCCAGCGAATACTCCACTACCTTCTCCATTATCTTATATAATTACTAGTATTATATTTTGGGTTATGACGCTTTTAACGGAATCCCCAGAAACAATGCTGGCTACCTTACTTGCATCACCTATTACATCTTTTACTTTTGTTTCTGGTGATACTTTCTTAT
>CASFQR010000002.1 GCA_949297275.1 uncultured bacterium
TCACCTTTCTCATATGTGTATAACCTCCGTTATTAGATTATACATTTAGGACATTTTCCCTCGTAACTACTTAAGACATTATCACTTGGAACTTATACTAATTTACTCAAGGTCTATTTTTAAATTGATTTATTTTTATTTTTTTTTAAAATATTATTATGATAATTAAAAAGATTACACCTCTCTTCTTCTTATTTATGTTAACCGCTTGTAATGAGCAGGCGGTCTTAAATGTTTATGCTGCAAGCGATTTTGAATTGTTTGAGGGCTGCTTTCTTAATGAATTTGCATTAACAGCTACAGTTGATAATGATGTTGTTAAAGAGATTCATGAGGTTTCTTTTAATGGGAGATATGGTGAGCAAGATTTTGCTTATGAAATCTCGCTGTCTTTATTTCCTAATGATAATTATCTAGACAAAGATTATTTCCTCGTTTTAAGGAAAGATGATGATCTTTATTTTGAATTATTATTTACATGTCGAATTATTGATAATAATTTAAAAATTGCTTATTTAGAATTTGACAATCATTATTTTTTTCAAGGCAATGAAAGCAAGTGGCGATTGCCATCACTTTTAGCCTTTAAGGAGACACTTGTCTATGATTAAAAAAATTCTTTTATTATTACCAATGGTCTTTTTAAGTTCTTGCATTTCAAGAAGCAATGAACCTTTATTTACACCTTTATCATCTTTTACATTGGATACGCCTGTTGAAATAAATGAGCAAGTCGCAATTAATGATTTAAAACTGAATTTTAAAGTTATTAGTTATGATGATTATCTTGAGGCAGGTCCAATCAATACTTTCTATGAAAATGCGCGTAATAAAAGCGGGTTAATCGATCTCAATTTTGATAAATATTATTATCAAGTTAATGTCGATTTAGTGATTAATGAGACTAGCATGAATGAAACTATTTTTATTATGCAGTCATATCGGGCGAAAAATAACATCTTCCAATTTAGTGCTACTATTAAATTCTCATCTATTAATTTGTATGGGAATTTTTCGGCAAGATATGTTGTTAATGGTCGCGATTATGTTGAAGTGGAATTACCTAGTTTTAGCTGCATTTATCAAGGGGCAATAGTTAGTTTAGAGAAGGCGACTGATTTTGTTTTAAGGAGTTTATAAGCATAAGACTTTAAAGTTTTGCCCTTATCTTTATAATAAAGATATGGAAAAAGAACTTTATGATGTAATTATTATTGGATTAGGTCCTGGTGGAATTAAATTAGGTTTAGAATTATCTCAAACTAAACTTAATTTTTTAATCATTGAAAAAGGAATGCCCTCTGGCAAAGTTAATATTGCTCCGCGCGTCGATAATTATTATTCTCACCCACCAATTAGTGGCCCTGCTTTAGCTATGCAACTTTTTAAACAGGCATTGGATGCCAAAGTGCCTGTCTTATATGACGAAGTTTTATCGTTAACCCAAGTAGATAATTTATTTAAGGTTCAATTATTGCAAAGCGAGCTTTTCGCTAAGAGAGTCGTGATTGCTTCTGGCACGAAAGAAAAGAAAATTGGTCTAGCTAAAGAAGATAAATTTTTAGGTCATGGTTTATCTTATTGTGCTTTATGCGATGGTCATTTTTATCAAGATAAGGATGTAGTTGTAATTGGCGGAGGTAATTCTGCCTTTAAAGAAGCAATACACTTAAGTGACATTGTTCATAAACTTTATTTAGTTCATCGTCGTAACGAATATCGGGCAGAAAAATATTTAGTTGAGGAATTAAAATCTAAAAATAATGTGGAATTTATTACTCCATATATTCCTCTTAAATTGTTAGGAGAAACTGAATTTCAAGGTGTTGAGATTCAAAATGTTAATACCAAAGAAATAAGAACTATTGTCGCTGATGGGATTTTCCCATTAGTGGGCCAAATACCTAATACGCAATTTGTTAATATTCCCGGGCTGTTAGATGCTTATGGTAATGTTATTACTAATCACGATGATGCGCGGACACCTGTTTTTGGAATATACGCTATCGGGGATGTCACTAATTATGGTTTAAGACAAATCTATGTCGCGGAAGAAGATGCCTTAAAGGCTAAAAAATCTCTCATTAATGATTTAAAAGACTAACTATCAAGATAGTTAAAGAGTATAATCTTTTTTGTTGAAAGGAAAATTTAATTATGATTTCAAAAAAATTAGCACTTGATGTCCTTAACTCTGCCCTAGTTAGTGGAGCGGACTATGCCGAAATTTATTGTTTTAATTCTAAATCGCAATCGCTTGGTTTTGAAAATGGCAAAATCAATCGCGCCTTAAACAATTATAAAAAAGGCGTTGGCTTGCGTTTATTAAAAGAAAATCGTCAAGTCTATGGCTATACTTATGATCTTAGTCGTCAAGGCTTAATATCTTTAGCTAATAAAATGGCCAAATCTTTTGAAGGTGAAAGATTATTGACAGTCGATGGTTTTAAGACGGTTAAATATAAAAACCGCAATAAAGTAGTCAATTCTTATTTTGATGTAGCAACGAGTGATAAAGTTAATTTATTACGCCTAGGAGAAAATGTGATTGCTGACTATCACGATTTGCGTATTGTCCGACACTTATCAAATTTTTCTAATGTCCGACAAGAAATTACTTTATTTAATTCTAAAGGTAAAACCTTTAAAAGAGTGCAAGAATATGGCTCAATGGCATTTCAAGTAATGGTTGCGAATGATGAAGGTTTTGAACAACATTATGCTTCAATTAATGCCCAGGGAGATATTTCTAATTTTACTAAAGAAAAAATTGAAAAAGCCGCTAAAGATGCAGTGGAAATTGCTTTACAGAATCTCGATGCTAAAGAATGTCCTAGTGGTGTGATGGATGTTGTTATAGGTCATGGTTGGGGTGGTGTACTTTTCCATGAAGCCTGTGGTCATCCATTAGAAGCTTCAGCGGTGAGTCGCGATTTAAGTTGCTTTAAAAAAGAGATGGTGGGGGAATATATTGCTTCACCTATTGTCAGTGCAGTTGATGATTCCACAATTCCTGGCGCTTGGGGTTCAGTTGATATTGATGACGAAGGTAATTTAGGCGAAAAACGTCAACTCATTAAAGATGGCAAATTAGTAGGTTTTATGATTGATGATTTTAATGGTCGAAGAATGAATCAAGTTGGGAATGGTGCTTGTCGAAGAGAATCTTATGAATATGTACCAACTTCGCGTATGTCTAATACTTATATTGAAAATGGTAAATCAACCAAAGAAGAAATTATCGCTAGTACAAAACTAGGTTTGTACACGGTTGGTTTTAATGGCGGATCTGTTAATCCTTCTACTGGTGAGTTTAATTTTGGTTGTAGTGAAGCTTATATTATTCGCGATGGTCGAATTTGTGAGCCAGTTAAAGGCGCAACATTAATTGGTAAAGGTAGTGATATCTTAAAACAAATTGATATGGTTGGGAATGATTTAGAACTAGGATCAGGAATGTGTGGGGCAAGTAGTGGCTCAATCCGCGTGAATGTTGGTCAGCCCACTATCCGTTTAAGAAATGTTACCGTCGGTGGTAGAGGAGGAGAACTTAAATAAATGAAATACGATAAATTTTTTGAAATAGCTAAACTCCATGGTTTAGAAGCTTGTGAATTAAATATTTCTAAAGTGGAAAATCTAAATTTTTCTTATTTCCATGGTGAATTAGATAAGTTTGAATCTAGTGGTACCTTAGCAGTTTTAGCTCGGGGAATTATTAATGGTAAGATGGGAGCGGCTTCCGCTAATTATTATGATAGTAAAATGGCTGAGACTTTAGTTAATAATATTATTGAAAACGCTAAATTAATTGAAAGCGATGAACCTGCAATTATCTTTGCTGGCAGTCAAAAATATCATCGCGTCAATACTTTTAATAAAGAACTTAGCAAAATTTCTTTAGATCTTAAAAAAGCTAAAATGTTAGCGTTAGAAAACAAAATTCGTCAATTAGATCAACGCATTATTGAAGTTGAAGGTGTTGAATATAGTGAAGAAGTCTTTGAACGCTTTATTTATAATTCCGAAGGCTTAAAACTTCATCGTAAAAGAAATAACTATAGTGTTTTTGCTAGTGCCTTAGCTAGTGAGAATAATCAAGTAAAAAGTGATTTTGTCGGTTTTGTTGATAATGATTTTTCCAAAATTGATATTGATAAATTAGCGACCACCTTAGTGAATAAATGTGTCAGTAAACTTAATCCAAAAGATGCGATTACGAAATCTTATAAAGCTATAATGTCTAAAGATGTTATGGCAACGCTTGTTGATGTTTTAGTTAGTTATGCTTCTAGCGAAGATGTTCAAAAACATTCTTCCTTATTTGAAGGCAAATTAGGTACGCAGATTGTTAATAAAAAAGTTAGTATTTCTGATATGCCACTTCTTAAAACTGTTTATAGTACCAGTTTTGATGATGAAGGGGTGGCTACGCGCAATTTTGACATTATTAAAAATGGTGTTTTAAAGAATTATTTATACAATTTAAGAACGGCTAAAATTGATAATGTCGAATCGACTGGTAATGGTGTAAGCGCGGGTAGTAGAGTTGCAATAGCCCCGAATTTTATTGTGATGAAAAAAGGCAAATTAACTTTAGAAGAATTATTTAAGAAAATGGATCATGGTGTTTATATTACTGGCGTTCAAGGTTTACATGCTGGACTCAATCGTCAAAGTGGTAATTTCTCTTTGCAGGCTAGTGGCTATAAAATCGAAAATGGTCAAATTGCTTATCCCTTTGACATCTTTACCATCAGCGGTAATATTTTAGACATCTTTAATGATATTCGTTATATTGCTAACGATAATGAATTAAATATTTATGGGTGCATGGTTCCATCTGTTTTAATTAAAAAACTTAATATTGCTGGTAAATAATCCGCAAAAACCAATTATTTTATGAAAATTTTGATTGTAACCCAATATTATTATCCGGAGCGATTTTCGACTCATGATGTCGCTAGGGAATTATATAATCGCGGTCATCAGGTTACAGTGATTACTGGCAAACCTAATTATGGTTACAATCGGATATTAGAAAATTATAAGCATGTTTATTATGAAATTATTGATGGCGTTAAAGTTCATCGCATCAATTTAATTCCGCGAAAAGATTCCCATTTTGTCGTTTCGCTTAATTATTTATCTTTTTATTTTAATGCTCGTAGATTTATTCGTCGCTTTAAAGAAGAATTTGATATTGTTTTATCATTTTCTCTTTCGCCGATTATTTCAATTTCGCCAGCGATTATTTATGCCAAAAAACATCAGGTGCCACATCTATTATATGTGATGGATCTTTGGCCTGAATCAACGGTTGTTACAGGGGCAATTAAAATGAATTCGTTGCTTTATAAAATTCTTTTTAAATGGTCGAAATCTTTATATAGTGAGTGTGATAAATTATTAATTTCTTCCCCCTCTTTTAAAGATTATTTTTTAAATGTTTTAGATTTAAAAAAACCCTTTGTCTATATTAATCAACCGACAATCGTTAATTCTAAACCCTTAACGCCGATCACTTATCAACATAAATATAATTTTGTTTATGCAGGAAATTTTGGAACTTTACAACTTGTGGATTTATTAGTAAGAGCTTTTGTCCATTTAAAAAACAAAGACATTGCTTTGCACTTAATGGGAATGGGCCCTAAATTAAAATTAACTTTGGATTTAATAAAATCTTTAGGGCTAGAAGATCAAGTCTTTTATCATGGGATGTTGCCACTAAGTGAGGCGGAAAGATATTTTGTTAATTCTGACGGCTTAATTGTTTCTTTAAAAGATAATCTGGCTAGTTATGTCGCTAAAACGATTCCAAATAAAGCCACCCAATATCTTTCTTATGGCAAACCAATCATCGCAATTATTAAGGGCGACGCGAAAGAATTATTAACGAAAAGTGGTGGAGCAATTTTTGCTAACGAGGATGAAAATGATATCGCTACGCAAATTAAAAATTTCATTAATTTAGATAATGATATACGCTTAAAAATGGGGTCGTTGAATAAAGCCTATTATGATCAATACTTATCTTTAGATAAGATTATTGATTTATTTGAACAAGAATTAATTAAGACCAAGAAAGAATTTATTTCTTAATTTTCTTTAAAAAGGTATCTAAAGCTTTAGATTGCGTTTCTACTCCAAAGAGTTTTAAAACTTTTTCTTTCGCCGCGCTTGACATTTCTTTCTTTTTATTTTCACTTAATTTACTAAAAGCAATTAAGCCATCGATAATATCGTCTTTAGTATCGCCTTTTAGCCAAAGAACTTCATCTAAAAATAATTCTTGCAGTCGACTATTAGGAGTCGACATTACTAAGGCACCACTAGATAAATATTCAATCATCTTGCTCGGGATTGATTCTTTATCTAATTTTTCATTATATGGTCGTGGATTAATATTTAAAGATGCATGGGCTTCAAATTTTTGAATAGTTTGGCGATCAATTTGCGATAAATATAACACGCGCGTATCGATATTTTCCGTGTAATAATATATATAAGATTTTAATTCGCCATCGCCAGCAATCACCATCTTATAAGGAATACCTAATTCGCGATAGGCTTCTAGCATATTTTTAATGCCATATCGTTCATAAAGCGCACCACCAAAGAAGAGATAATTATTTAAAACGCCTTTTTCTTTTTGATTAAAATTTAAGGCGATGCCTTCTAATAAATAAGAAGGTCGACGATGAATATTAAATAAATCATTTAATCTTTCGGTTAAAGAAATATAACCATCAAATAAAGGAATATATTTCTTAAATGTTTTGATATAGCGATGTTTAACATTGCTTAAGTTTTCGGGGTTATCACTTAAAATTGCAATGACTTTTTTGCCATATCTTTTTCTTAGTAAGATTGCTGTTTTCTCTAATGGTATTCTTAATGGATCAACAATCATTACAAAATCGCGCATTTTTTGTTTGGAGATATAGTTCTTAACAAAAGTATAAACATATTTAGTTTCTTTGAATGCTTTATAAAGTTTATTTGCGGAAACTTTTGGGTAAAGATAAGTGACATTATCTTTTACTTCGATTTTTTCTTCTAAAGATGTTTCATCAAACATTCCCTTAACAAATGGTCTTAAAGAGATCACAGTCACCTTATGATTAATTTTTAAACATTCTAAAAGTTTAAAATAAAAATTCTGATTAGAAGGATTAGGTTTAATTTTTGCTTCTAAAGTGTATTTATTAAAATAATTTTCTTCCATGAAGGAAGTTAGAAGAATAATGTTCATTTTTTTAATATGTCTTTAAATTGATTAATGTTTGTTTTAACAGTATTTTCGATTGTTAAATCTTTAATACTTTCTAACGCTTCAATGCGCTTGATAGATTGTATACCTAATTTAATTTTTTGCAAATATTCTTTCGGATCATTGTTCTTAATTATATAACCATTATAACCATCCTTAATGATTTCAATAGCTGCGTTTGCGTTATCGCTAGAAATCACCATTACCCCTTGAGAAAGCGCTTCAATTACTACATGGCCATAAATATCATATTTAGTTGGAAAAAGAAAAATATCAGCTATTTTTAAATATGCAAAAACTTCGCGTTTTGGTAAAAATCCCCGCAAAAGGACATTATTTAATGCTTTTTCTTTAATTATTTTTTCTAAGTGATGTTTATTTTTACCATCGCCAATAATTATTAAATAGTAGTCATCGCCTAACTTTTCTATTACCTCTAAAAGGACTTCAAAATTTTTTCGTTTATTTAATTCGCCCACACTAATGAGGATGTGTTTATTTAAGGGGACGAGAAGTTTTTCTTTTAATGCGTTTTTTGTTATCTCTAATAATGGCTTAGCTAAAATATCAGCTTCTTTAATCGAGGAATAAGGATATAAATAAATATTTTCTTCTTTAGCCCCATAATGAATTAAATATTCTTTAGATTTAATTGTTGGGGCAAAGAAATGTTCAGCGTGACTAATAAAATATTTTTTTAGACGATATTTTAATTTGTTTTCTTGCTTAGGAATGATGCCACCATTGATATAGAGTTGATAGGGTATTTGATGTTTAATCATGTATCTAATTGCTAGCATTTCGGAAAAATTAGAGTACCCATTCATAATAATCAAATCATAATGATGTTTTTTTAAATGCTTTTTAATGCCATTAGACAGATGATTCTCTTGTCCAATATTAAGGCCTTTGATCTTTATTAGTTTAAAATGATATTGATTATCTTGATAAAAAGCCTCATTACGGTTAGTTGCTTTCATTCTTTCAATGATGACTGTTAAATCAACCTCTTTACTTAATTGATTAAAATATTCAATCTTATAAGGGGCCGGATGATTAAAAACAAATAAGAATTTCATCGATAGCATTATACATTATTTTTGTGCCTTTGCTATAATGGGCTAGATGAAAGAACAACTTGATTTATTATTTATAGGAACAGAAATTAATCATGATTTTTTTAAATCTGTTAAAGCACATGATTATTTTATGCCAATGATTAATTTTATTATTAATGAGCATCAGCAACATATTGTTTATCCTCCTTTAAATCATGTCCTTGAAGCTTTTAAATACTTTCCTCTTACGCAGACAAAAATAGTTATTATTGGTCAAGATCCCTATCACGGGGAAGGGGAAGCAAATGGCTTATGTTTTTCTGTTAATCGCGGGATTAAATTGCCGCCCTCTTTAATAAATATTTATCGCGAGATTGGTAATGAATATCAGATAGTAGTTAATCAAGATGGTGATTTATCATATCTTGCTAGGCAGGGTGTCTTACTTTTAAATGTTTATTTAACAGTTAAAAAAGATCAACCCTTATCGCACGCCTTTTCTTTTTATGAAGCGTTTATGCATGATGTGATTGCTTATTTAGAGAAATGCGATACCCCAATTGTCTATATGCTTTGGGGTTCATTTGCTAAAAGATTCATTAAGGACATAACTAATCAAAATCACTATATTGTTACAACTACTCATCCTTCCCCTTTAAGTGCAAATCGTGGTGGGTGGTTTAATCAAAAACAATTTCTTAAAGCGAACGAATATTTAATTAAGCAAAATATCTCTCCTATTAAATGGTTTAAGGACAATTAATTGTCATTGCAGTTATTAAAAATAAATTTATAATAAATTTTTGGGAGCTGAGTAATCGGCTGAGATACTTGTAGTAACAAGTGAACCATACCTGATCTAGGTAATGCTAGCGGAGGGAATTTGTTTTTAAATTAGCCCTCCTATTGGAGGATTTTTTATGAAAGAGAAGATTAATTTTGCTTTTAAAATCATTGCGATTATTATTGGCTATTTAGGTGCGCTTTTATTTGTCATCCCAATTTTAAAAATTGGCGATATAAATGTTTTTGGTTATGAAATCACTTTAGCCCCAATCAATTTTAGTTTCTCAATAATGACTTTTTTAATTTTGTTATTAGCCCCAATCGGAGCGACCCTTTTGTTTTTTGAAAATAAAATTAAAAATATCTCTTTAATCACCCTATTGCTTTATTTTTTAGGTGTGATTATGCTTGCGACTTTACCTAATTTTGCCTCTTTGTTTAATAATGAAGAAATTAATTTTTCTTTACATTATCTCGTAATTATTTATTGTGTTTTCCTTGGATTAGCGACTTTAATTATTTTTTATTTGTTAAATAACAATAACCAATATAGTGTCTATGAAATTGTTGAAAGTGCGATGTTAATCGCTTTAGCAGTGGGTTTAGATTTTGATGGCTTAAAAATTACTTTAGGAGCAAGTGGTGGTTCAATTTCTTTTACTACCATTCCTTTAGCAATTTTAGCCTTGCGACAAGGACCAGTAAAAGGCTTTTTAGGTATTGGTGTTATCTATGGCTTAATTACTTGTATTCTTGATGGCTGGGGCTTATATACTTTCCCCTTTGATTATTTATTAGCCTATGGCTCTTTAGCGGTCTTTGGTTTCTTTAAAAAGTTAATTGTTCGTGACGACGCTAAATATAATTGGAAGAGTATTGTCTTTATTGTTGTGGCTTCAATTATTGGTAGTTCCCTTAGATGGTTATTTGCCTCCATCAGTGGTCTTATCTTATATGAAACACCATTTGTGGAATCTTTAATTTATAATGCTATTTATGTTTTACCTAGTGGGGCAATTATGCTTGTTCTTCTTATTGCCTTATATAAACCGATTTGTCTTATTGACCGTCTATTTAATAAGAAAGCCGTTAGCAATATCTAAGAATTAAAAACAATAATTGTTTTTTTCGTTATTATTAGGCACTATAATATTTTAAGTTAATCAAAGAGGATTATTTATGCTAGTTAATGAAGAAAAAAATATCAATGAAGTAGAAGATAATAACCAAGAAGCAGTGGTGGATAATACCCCTACATCATCAGAAGTAGATGAAGACACTAATAGGAACGATAAAATTACCGATCAATTAAGTGAAACTGTTTCTGAAGATTTTAAAGTTAAAGAAGAAAAAGATGAAGTAGAAGAGGAAGAACCACCTTTACCAATCGATAGTGATTTCCTAATTGAATTTGAAAATTATCGCAAGAAATTTCTTAAATTTTATAAAATTCAACGATATTTGCAGTGGGGGGTTGCGGCTATTGCACTTGTCATCGTTATTTTAGCTTGGATTGGTGCTGGTTTTTGGGGTTTTGGTTTGCCGGTAATAATTTCAATGATTGTATCATCATTAGGAATCTTTATAGTTTATTCGATTATTATGCGTGTCATTTTAAATAAAAAGATGAAAAAATATTTCGTCACATATTATGATTTAACATATAAATATATTACTGAAGGCTATACTTATGATGATTTTCAAGTTGATGCCCATAAAAAGATTGAAAATGTCGATTTTTTAGAAAGTGATGTTTATCAAAATATTGTGAATGTTGGTTCGCGCGCTCTTGCATCTTTTAAATACGATGATTTACCGATCTTTATGTGTGATGCGGCTGGTTCAGTTAAATATGAAAAACGCCTAATTCCAGTTTTTGTTGGGAAATATTTTCGCGCGCCGGCAAGCTATGATTTAGAGAGCAAAACAATCATTTATTTAAAGGGCGACGCTCGTGCAATTCCTCCAACCAAAGTCGATGATTTAAATGTCTCTTATGAAGATGAGAGAATGATTATTTATTCTAGCGATAAAAATTATCAAAAATTCTTTAATACTAAATGTAAAAAAACCTTCTTAGAGCTTAAACCTAATAAAGATTTAATCGATGCTTTTGTTTGTTTAAAAAATGGCAAATTATACGCTGGTTTAGGCTATGATGATTCATTAATGGTCTTGCCCTTACAAAATCCTATTGAAGTGCGACCATTAAAACAATTTAAGCATGACATTGATGTTATGCTCCGCCTCATACGATTATTAAATAAATAAATGAAAGATCTTACTGGTGAATGGGTTAGAATTAAAGCGTTTAAACACGATGGCACTTTCCATCGTCTTTGGTCGCATAATTATGTTGTTTTAGATGATGAACAATATTATGTTTTAGCGTCTAGCCGCTCTTATGTTATTGAAAGTAATGGTCGGCGTTGGCACACCAAAGAACCATCCGTATTTATCTTTTCTAAAAAAGAGTGGTTTAATGTCATCGCAATGTTTAAAAAAGATGGAACGATTACCTATTATGTTAATATCGCTTCGCCATCAATTTATGATCAAGGCTTTGTTAAATTTGTTGATTATGATTTAGATATAAAATTGTTTGGTGATGGTTCAACGCGATTATTAGATGTTGGCGAATATAAAAGACACGCGAAAATGTTAGGCTATAATGAAGATATTCGTAATATTTTAACTAACGCGGTTGGCCATGTTTATGAACTAATTAAAAATCATGTTTTTCCTTTTGATGATAATAAAATTCGTCAATACTTTCGCAAGTTTGAAAAAGATTAAATATTAGTCTTTTGCGGCTATTTTTTTCTAAAAGTCCATTAATTTAATTGTTTTAAGATTTCTAATATCTCTTTATTTCCTGGCTCAATTCTCTTCTTTTTATTATGGTAATAGATAGCGTCCCCTGCTCCAAAAATATGCTGTGAAATTTGATATTTATCATTAACTAAATAACCTAGATTATCATGCGGTAAAGCAAAATTATTTTTCGACGGAATCGAACCATAATTGACAACAATATAATCGCAATTTAGTTCAATTAATTCTCGTTCATCTTTGACACTTTGAATTGTTATTTTTGTACAGATATTATCTTCAACTTTTAAAGAATGAGGAATATAAGATAAATAAATTTTTAATTCTTTTAAGTTTTCGATTGTCTTCTTATCTCCTCTAAATTCATCGCGACGATGAATTAAAGAAACATCGTGGGTATAGTGATAGATTTCTTTGGTTAAATCTAATGCTGAATCACCGCCACCAAAGACGAGAACTTTTTTATTTTTAAATAATGAAAAATCTTTAATCGCGTAATAAATATTAGTAGCGATACTTTCACCCTCTAGATTTAGTTTTCGCGGAGTAGGGAAACCTAAACCAGTTGTTAAGATCACATTTCGAGCACAATATTCATCTTGGTGATTGACTTGGATTATTACATATTCCTCTTTATCATTTAAAGCAGTTACTTCATAATTAAAACGCACATTGTCGAGATTAATTTTATTGATTAAATATTTAATATAATCACCAGAATTAATTGAGGAAAATTCTTCTAGATCAACTATTTCTTTAATAGGATAAAAATTCGTTATTTGCCCACCTAAAGTAGATGTTGCTTCAAATAAAAGATAGGGTTTATGACATTCTTCTAACTTACTTGCGAGAAATAGGCCAATTGGTCCGCCACCAATAATGATTATTTTATTTATCAACATCATAACAAAATTATTATATAATAATTTAGCCTTGAAGGTTTAAATTTATGGAACATAAAATTATTATTCAAAATTTAATTGAGACTGAAAACTTAGCTAGATTAATCATTAAGCATCTTTCTATTCCTAATGTTATTACTCTTTCAGGAGATTTAGGCGCTGGTAAAACGACCTTTGTTAAAGGTTGTTTAAGAGCTTTGAATTATCAGGGTAGAGTTTTATCTCCTACCTTCAATATTTTAAAATGCTATTTCGATATTACTCCGCATATTTATCATATTGATGCTTACCGTTTAGAAGATAATAAACATGATTTAGGTTTAGAAGAATATATTGAAGGAGATGGGTTATGTTTTATTGAATGGCCTTCTTTTATTGCTGATATTATTCCTTCTAAGCATTTAGAAATCTATATTAAAATTTTAGACGAAAATCGTCGTGAATTTTTATTAATTGACCCTAACGATTTTTATCAAGATTTATTTCAGGAGTTAATAAATAATGGCTTATAATTTATATCTAGATTCATCTAATAAAATGTTATTTGTCTTATTAAGTAAAGATGGAGTTTTACTTGATAAAATTATCTACGATGCTTCTCTTAGGCAAAGCGAAACGATGGTTTTAGAAATCGATCATATTTTAAAGAGAAATCATCTTAATAAAAAAGAGTTATCAAATATTATTGTTGGAATTGGCCCTGGCTCATATACTGGGGTAAGAATTGGCATTACTATCGCGAAAGTTTTAGCGTATGCTCTTAAAATTCCCCTATACGCTATTAGTTCGTTATCTTTATTAAAAATACCGCAAAAACCAACTATTTGTTTATTAAATGCCCGCGCTGAACGCGTCTATTATGCAGTTTATGATCAAGATAATGTCTTAGTTGAGCCTTGTGTGATGTCGATAAATGATGCTAGAAAATATCTTGATGAATATCCTTCTTATTTGGTTAGCGGTGACGCCTATTTATTTAATTTAGTAAGCGCGAATTATGATGCGACACAAAATTTATTAGATGGCTTTAATCCTAAATATTTAATTAAAAATATTTTTGCTTTAAAACCTATCTATCTTAAAGAATATAATGTTTCAAACCCACACCTAGAAATTATTGATGGTAATCCTAGTTATGCGGATGATATTTACGCTCTTGAAATTGCTAATTTTAAAGAAGCTTGGAAAAAAGAAGATATTGTCTTTTCTTTGACTAACAATCAATCTACTAAATATCTCCTTTTACTTTTAAATAAAGAAGTTATTGGTTTTTTAAGTTATATCGATATGTTTACCACGGCCACGATTGTTCAAATCTGCATTAAAAAGGAATTTCGTCAACTAGGTTATGGCCAAATGCTCATGAAAAAAATGGAACAATATTTATTGAGCAAAGATGAAAAATGTGAATATATTTCTTTAGAGGTGCGCGCCTCTAATTTCGCGGCTATTAATTTTTATGAGAAGTTAGGATATAAATTTATTGTAAATAAAAAACAATATTATGACGATGGCGAAGACGCCTTATATTTAGTAAAGGATTTAATTAACGGAAAATGAAAATTTTAGCAATTGAATCTAGCTGTGATGAAACTAGTATTGCGATTATTGATGACGGCAAGCTTTTAAGCAATGTCGTTTCTAGTCAAATTAAAGCCCATCAAGTTTTTGGTGGCGTCATGCCGGAAGTTGCTTCGCGTTTACATGCGGAGAATGTTTTATATGTTTTAGATGAGGCTTTAAGAAATGCGAATGTTAGTTTAGAAGATATTGATGCCTATGCTTTTACGCGCGGACCTGGTTTAATTGGGGCTCTACATATTGGCATGCAAGTTGCTAAGACATTGGCGATGCTCTATGATAAGCCTTTAATACCCGTCCACCATTTAGCAGGTCATATTTATGCGAATGAATTTAATCATCAATTAAAATTTCCTCTTTTATCAGTCGTCGTTAGTGGCGGTAACACCGAATTAGTTTATATGAAAGAACATTTATCATTTGAAATTATCGGCGAAACGCGCGATGATGCGGTTGGTGAATGTTTTGATAAAGTCGCTCGCACTCTCGGTTTATCTTATCCAGGGGGAGTGGTGATTGATCGGCTGGCTTTAGAGGGGCAAGACACCTATGATTTGCCACTTCCTTTACATGATGGTTCTTTAGATTTTTCTTATAGTGGTTTAAAGACAGCGGTTATTAATTTAGTTAATAACGAAAAACAAAGAGGTAATGAAATCCGCCTCGCTGATATGTGTCGTTCTTTTGAAAATGTGGCAATTAAGATGATCGTTGATCGCACTTTAAAGGCGGCTAAGAAATATCAGATTCAACAAATTGTTTTAGCGGGTGGTGTTTCTGCTAATTCTTATTTAAGAGCTGAAATGATTCGTTTATTTTCTAATAGTGGTATCGAATTAGTGATTCCACCTTTATCATTAACTGGTGATAACGCAGCGATGATTGCTAAATTAGCCGAACATCTTTATCAGCGAGGAGTAACTTGCTCTTTAGCGATCAGTGCTGACTCTAATTGGCCAATTGAAGAATTTGATAAGTTTTAACTATTAATAAAATGTAAATTTTATTTATAATATAAAAAGTGTTTTGGAGGTAAGGAATATGGATGAAAAGAAAATATATGGCGTTTATGTTTGTGACATCTATGAGGCTCTTGAATGCGAATGTGAACATCACCAAGATGCTAAAAAAGAATTATTAGAAAACTATTTAAATATCGAAGGTTGGGTCCGCAGTAATCGCGATAATGGTTCAATCGGTTTTTTAGAATTAAATGATGGAACTAGTTTCCGCAATATTCAAATAGTTTATTCTAAAGATCATAGCGATGAATTATATGAGACATATAAAGCGATGAAACGCGGAGCGGCGGTTTCAATTATTGGTTCTTTAGTTTTAACACCTAACAATAAACAACCTTTTGAAATTCAAGCTTCTGATGGCGACATTGTTGCTGATGTGACTGAAGATTATCCTTTACAAAAGAAATTTCATTCAGTGGAATTTTTACGATCAATCGCGCATTTAAGAGTTCGTTCAAATTTATCAACCGCAATTTATCGCGTGCGTAATGCTTTATCGATGGCGATTCATTCCTATTTCCAAATGAATGAATTTATGTATGTTCATACCCCCTTAATTACTTGCAATGACGCGGAAGGTGCAGGTGAAACTTTCTCTATCGTGACCAAAGATAAAAATCCCGCTGCGTTTTTTGGTAAACCTGTTGTTTTAACGGTCACTGGCCAACTTCATGTCGAAGCTTTTGCTTTAGCCTACCGCAATGTTTATACCTTCGGTCCAACTTTTAGAGCCGAACATTCCAATACGACGCGTCATGCCTCAGAATTCTGGATGATTGAACCAGAAATGTCCTTTGCTGATTTAAATGACAATATGGATGTTATTGAAGGCTGTGTCAAATATTGCATCAATTACATTTTAGAGAATTGCAAAGATGAATTAAATTTCTTTAATACCCAAATTGATAAAGATTTAATTAAGCGATTAGAACATGTTAAAGATTCAGAATTTAAACGCATTACTTATAGCGAAGCAATGGAGCATATTCAAAAAGCCATTCGTGACGGTTATGATTTTGAAAATAAAGATATTAAATGGGGTGAAGGACTCCAAAGCGAACATGAACGTTATTTGACAGAAAAAGTCATTGGTGGCCCTGTTTTTGTTACTAATTATCCTAAAACTATGACCGCTTTTTATATGCGACAAAATGATGATGGTAAGACAGTTGCTAATTGCGATTTACTCGTGCCTTATGTTGGTGAACTTGTTGGTGGTTCACAAAGAGAAGAACGTTATGATGTTTTAAAAGCGCGAATGGAAGAATTAGGTAATCTTAAAGGTTTAGAATGGTATTTAGAACTTCGTAAATATGGTTGCCCCTATCATTCAGGTTTTGGCATTGGTTTTGACCGTTTATTAATGTATGTGACGGGAGTAAATAATATACGTGATGTTCAACCTTTCCCACGTACTTCTGACCCAATTAAATATTAAAGTGATAGAAAGGAATAAAAATGGATAATTTTGAAGAAAAAAATAGCAATAATAGCGAAATGATTAGCGATGAAAAAGAACTAAGAAAAAAAGAATATTCAGACAAAAGAACTAGCCGTTATTTCTATATTCTTCTTGCTTTAAATATCTTGCTATTAATTTTTATTATTGTCGAAATTATCTTTCTTGTTATTAAATTAAAAGCATGAAAACTTTAATCAAAAATGGTTGTGTTGTTTTTTATAATAAAATCGCTCGCTTAGATGTCGCTTTTTCGGAGAATAAAATTACTCAGATTGCTGAATATATAGCGCCAGAAGGTTTCGATAATATCATTGATGCGAAAGGTAAATATATTATGCCTGGGGCGATTGACGCCCATACTCATATGGCGATGCCTTTTGGCGGAACTATTTCTAGTGATGATTATGAAGCAGGATCAAGAGCAGCATTAGCGGGTGGTGTAACTTGCTACATTGATTACGCTATTCAAAAACACGGTGATACCTTATTAGAAATTTTAAATCGTCGTAAAAACTTAGCGAAAAATAATTCCTATGTCGATTATGGTTTTCATCTTGCCATTACCGACTTTAATGATGATATTGCTGATGAATTTAAACGCTTAAAAGATTATGGTGTCTCTTCCATTAAATGTTTTATGGTCTATAAAAAAGAAAAAATGAATGTTGATGACGCTACGCTAGCAAAAATCCTCGCCTTAGGAAAACAAAATGATATTTTAGTTAATGTTCACTGTGAAGACTGCGATGTAATTGATGCGCGCATCGAACAATTTTTAAAAGAAGGTAAAACATCTAATTGGTATCATTATCTTTCACGCGATGAAGAAGTCGAAGCCCTTGGTGTTAAAAAAGCTTTAAAAATTGCCAAGGACGCTGATGCACCTATTTATATTGTCCATAATGCTTCTAAAGATGGCATTAAAGCAATTATGAAGGCGAAAGACGAAGGACAAATTGTTTACGCTGAGACTTGCCCGCAATATTTATATTTCACTAATGAAGTTTATCAAAGTGAGCGAGCCGCTCTTTATGTTTGTTCACCTTCAATTAAAAATAAAGAAAGTCGCACAGCTTTATGGGAAGCCATTTGGGCTAATTATATTGATGTTATTGCGACCGATCATTGCCCCTTTAAACTCAGCGAAAAAGCTTGGGGTGACCACGATTTTACAAAAACACCCAATGGTTGTGATGGTATAGAAAATCTCTATCGTTTTGTTATAAGTGCTGCTTTAAAAAATCGCTTAAGTTTATCGAAAGCCGTGGAATTAGTCGCGCATAATCCTGCGAAGATTTTTCATTTAAAAAATAAAGGCGATATTGAAGTAGGTAAAGACGCTGATATTGTTATTTTAAATCCTAATGGTGAATATGTTTATCATAATAAAGATACTTTTTCTAATGAAGATAATTCGATTTGGGAAGGTGTATCTTATCGCGGAATTATTGAACAAGTTTTTGTCCATGGTAAATTAGCCTTTAAAGATCGTAAAATCCTTATTTCTAAACACGAAGGACAATATCTAAAAAGATAAAATATCCGACTTTTGATATAAAATAATCCGCAAAAACGGATTATTTTTTATTTTCATCTTTATTTAAATTTGTGGTGTTTTCGTTTGGTAGAGGCGCTTCTTCGTAAGGCTTATTTTCCGCCATACCACCAAAATTATCTAAACTCTTTTCAAAAACATTATGAGCGATTTTATAGAGGCGATGCGTGCGAGCTATATAGGCTTGAACATTGACTAAAAACCATATACCTCCTATTAGCATTCCAAAGAAAAAGATGTATGAACCTAAGGCTTCTACTTCAAAATGTGGACTATTTAATAACGGTGGCCAATCCGCTAAAACGCGCATCCCAAAGACAGTTGTATAAGTTGCATTATCAAAATCTGGTAGAAAAAATAATGTCCCAATTCCCTCTTTTTGATAATCAAAAATGTTGACATCCCAATTGCCAGTAATTGCGCAATATAGAATAATTGCTAACGAAGCAACAAACATAATCAAAAAAGGAATCCATGCTTCTTTAACTAGAAGAGTATTATTCTTTTTCATCCCAAAGATAAAGAGTTTTTTGCGTTCGGTTATGACTCCGGCTTTAACTACATCATGAACTAAAGTATCAGCCTTTTTGGCTTGAAATTTCATAATCTTTTTAACTAATATTCCTAGATACCCAGCAATGACAAAAAGGAGAATAAAAATCAAGAAGATTAAAATAATTAAACGCTTATCATTTTCGGTTAAGGTGATAAGACTAAAAATCATTTATCTTCCTCCTTCTTTTCATTTAGCATCTCTTTTATTTCTTGATCGAGAAAGTCTGGCCTTTTTATTTCCGATTTATCTTCTAAGGCTTGGGGATGATTGTAAGTTAATGATTCATAATCTTTTTGCTCAATAGTGTCCACGCGATTTCCTATTTGATTTTGATTTTGTTCATTAGCAAAATTATGATATTTCGTCGCATTCATAAAATCATTTGGGTTTACAAAGGCATTTTGTTGTGTCTGGTAATAATTTTGTGTTTGGTAATAATTATTTGTTGTTGTGGTGTTATTAGTAGTGTTAGAAATATTTTGTTCAGGCATAGGTGCTTCTGAAATTTGATTTTCTTTTTGAAGCAATATTTCTCGCGCTTTTTTATCTTCGGGGAATTCTTTAAATAAATTGCGACCAGTTAGGAATAAAATAATTGCTTTAATAGATGAATAAATAAACATTATTAAACAAAATAAAGCGTAAAGTAATAAGTAAAGAATAATAAAAGGAAGTAATACAATATATAAGACTCCCCAACCAAATGTTTTAAAAAAATTAGTCATTTCCTTTACCTTGTTTTATTTTATTATCTCTTCTAGTCTTGTTCAAGATATAGGCGATAAAATCGACTATTTCAACACTTAAAGGATAGATGGCTAATAAAATTAAGCCGTGGTTAATTGGTAGATATTGATAGAAGATAGCAAAGAAAATAATAGTCAGCAAAATGTTGCTTCCAAATAAAATTAATTTAATTTTTTGTAAATTATTAATTGCCATAATAATTGAGATAATTGCAAAATAATAAAAAACCACAATCGCTAAATAAGCAATCGTAAGACTAAAGAAATACCCTAAAATAATTAAAATAAGCAATATTAAATCGATTGCGTATTGGATTATTTTTCCCTCTTTTATTAAAAACAAATCTTTTTCAAAGCGCTTAAATTCATTATAAATTATTAAATATGAAAGAAATATTTGAATAAAAGAAACTAGCAACAAAATGCTTGGTAAATAGATTTGGCTAGTTTCACAATCGATATTAAAAATATTCATCATCGATTCAAGCATGTTGATATCACTGATGAGTTCAACTAAATAGATGCCTAAATAATAAAAACCTAATTCGATAAAGGCTGACACTAAGATAACAAAAATAGGATTAATTTTGATTTTAGCAAATAGACCAAATAGAAAGCCAATAATTAAGGAAGGCAAAACATAAAGGATAGTCGTATCAATATTCCATAAGGTAGTGACAATTGTTAAGCCGATAGTGGCAATGATATATAGCGGGTAATAACGCGCTTTCGTATAATACGCTACTAAGGTGTTGATTAAAGGTAAAAACAAAATCAAAAAGACAGCAATAAAAGAAGTAAAGGCAATCATAACCGCAATCAAGACATTGATGACAGCCATAATGGCCATAAAGGTTAGGTTTTGGGTAATAGTTTCTTTCTTTTTAAATAACTGCATCGCTATAATTTTATAAAATTTTATTTTCAGCGACACAAAATATATTTTTTTCATTATTAAATAAGTGTATGAAAATCACTTTGTTTGCTCTTCCTTGTTTAATTGCTCTTCTTGGTGTTGATAGCTGCGCGGCAACCGTCTTTCCTAGTTTTGCTTATGATGAATCGAGCAATGGTAGTAGTCAAAATACTTCAACACACTCCTATGAAGAAGTTTCCGCTTTCTTTATCCCTTATGAAGAAATATTTCTCATCGATAAAATTTCCTATTATGTTTATTTTTATGCCTCCTGGTGTCCGGTATGCAATGAAATAAAGGATAAAGTTATTTCTTCTGCTTTACTTAATCAAAACATCTATTTTCTTAATGAACCGCGTGAAATTAAATATGCTGAAAATATCTCTAGCACGATAGGGGTTTCTTCCTTAGAAAATCTTTATATTGTCGGTTACCCATCTTTAATAAAAATTAGCAATCAAGCAGTCGAAAAAAATCTTGGTGGCGATATCTTAATCTTAAATGAACTAAGGATGTAATTTTCTTCTTAAATTTATCTAAATAGCCTTAAACGAAAGGACGGTTTATGCTAAAATATGAAACTAGGTAAAAAGGCTATGGACTATCAAAAATTACTTAATTCACAACAATATAAAGCCGTCACTAGTAGGGCACAATATCTAAGAATTATTGCCGGCGCAGGATCGGGCAAAACGCGCGTTTTGACTTATCGTCTTGCCTACTTAATTGGTGAAAGAAATGTCAATCCAAAAACCATTGTTGCCATTGCTTTTACCAATAAGGTTGCTAACGAAATGAAGGAGCGAGTCTCACAAATTTTAGGCGGCTATGCTTCTTTAGTTAATGTCTCTACTTTCCATTCTTACTGCGCGCGCTTTTTACGGCAAGAAATTTATCATTTAGGTTATCCATCCACCTTTACCATTCTTGATGAAGAAGACCAAAATCAAATTATCAAAACTCTTGCTGTTGAATTTGGTTTAAGAAAAAATGACGATATTGTTAAAATTGCTACTCAATATATTGCTATGAATAAATGTCAAGGTAATTTCCCGGATGATATTGTAATCAACGCGAATGATGATCAAACTACTAAAGATTGTTATCGATTCTTTGTAGCTTATGAAAATTATAAGAATCGTTCGCAATGTTTAGACTTTGATGACTTACTTTTATATACGATTAAAATTTTAAAAGATTTTCCTGAAGTTAGAGAAAAACGCCGCAAAAGTATCACTAATATCTTAATTGATGAATTTCAAGACACTAATGATGTGCAATATGAATTAGTGAAATTATTAATGGATGAAAACACTAATTTATATGTAGTTGGTGATCCTGATCAAACAATTTATACCTGGCGAGGGGCTAATCAAAATATCATTTTAGATTTAGTTAAGGTTTTCCCTAATGTTGAGACGATTATCTTAAATGAAAATTATCGTTCTTCACCTCAAATCTTAGATGTTGCTAATACTTTAATTAAGAAAAATAATAAGCGCGTGCCAAAAGATTTATTTACAAATAATAAAGAGCAAGGAACTGTTGATACTTATTTAGCTTTTTCTAAAGAATTAGAGGCTCAGTATGTTGTTAATAATATTAAAACTATCTTAAAAGAGCATCGTGCAGAGCATCCAACAATCGCTGTTTTATATCGGGCCGCGTATTTAACATTACCTTTTGAAAAAGAATTAATTTCTAATAATATTCCTTATTCAATTTATGGTGGAGTAAAGTTCTTTGAACGCAAAGAAATTAAAGATGTCTTAGCCTTCTATCGCCTTTTATTTAATGAAAAAGATGATGTTTCATTTGAACGAATTATTAATGTTCCTCGTCGCGGGATTGGTGAACAATCAGTTCGAGTCTTAAGAGAATATTGCCATGAACATAATCTTTCTTTTTATGAATATATTCAAAAATTAGATACTGGTGATAATTCTGTTTTAAAACCGCTTCAAACTTCTTTACTTAAATTGTTAATTCGCGATTTAGAATCCCTCAAAGAAAAAGTTCGCACTTTAGATAGTGATAATTGTATCCCTGTTCTCGAATCATTTTTAAAAGGCATTGGTTATTATGATATTTATGAAAAAGATGATGATTCCGAACGCTTAGAAAATGTCATCACCTTGCTTAGTGATATCCGTGACTATTTAAAAAGAAATCCTGGCGATGGTCTTAATGAATATTTACAAAATGTCACCTTAGAAAGCGCTCAAGATGAAATTGATGATGAAAATAAGATCTTATTAATGACGATTCATGTCGCTAAAGGACTCGAATTTGATTATGTCTTTGTCGTAAATATGGTAGAAGGTGTTTTTCCTAGTGAAAAGACGATGGCAGAAAATGGCCACGATGGGTTAGAAGAAGAAAGACGCCTATGTTATGTCGCCTTTACTCGGGCTAAAAAAGCTTTATATGTTACTTGCAATCAATCTTATTCATTCGTGCTTGGGACGCGCGCCATCCCATCGCGTTTCTTTAATGAAGCTAATTTAAAATTAGCGAAGCGATCAAATGAGGCTTCTATCATCAATTTTAATCGTTTAAAAAATGAGCATCTCTTTGATTTTTTAAAAGACGAGTCGCAGGATGATTATTTTGAAGAACCAATCAAAAATGTTCGTTTAACAAATGGCATTAATGATTGGAAGGTTGGCGATATTTGTTCACATTCGACTTTTGGTCGCGGAGTAGTGCTCGAAGTCGAAGATGATATTTTAACCATTAATTTTGATAAAGTTGGCCGTAAACTTATTCGCGCTGATCACATTAGTTTAACTAAAGGAGGAAGAGCCTAAAATGGACATCCAAGAACGCATTAAGCAACTAACTAAAATTTTAGAGCAATATAATTACGAATATTATGTGTTAGATAATCCTTCTGTTCCTGATAGTGAATACGATAAATTGATCAACGAATTAATTGCTCTAGAAAAAGCATATCCTCAGTATGCTTCTCCCTTAAGCCCAACTCAAAGAGTCGGCGGTAAAGTTTTAGATAAATTTGAGAAAATTCGTCATGTTCGTCCAATGTTATCATTAGGTAATACTTTTAATGAAAGTGATCTAAGAGATTTTAATAAACGAGTTTGTGATCTTTTAGGTGTTAAAGAAGTTGATTATGTTTGTGAATTAAAGATTGATGGTTTAGCAATGTCGCTTATTTATGAAAATGGTGAACTAATTTACGCCGCGACGCGTGGAGATGGTATAGAAGGTGAAATTGTTACTAATAATGTTTTAACAATTAAATCAATTCCCACCCATATTTCGGATCATCGTTCATTAGAAGTTCGCGGCGAAGTTTATATGAGTAAAGCCTCATTAAATTCCCTTAATAAAGCTCGTGAAGAAAATCATGAACCTTTATTCGCTAACGCGCGTAATGCTGCCGCCGGTTCAATTCGCCAACTTGATTCAAAAATTGCTGCTCAAAGAAAATTAAGCGCCTTTTGGTATTATTTAGTTAACGCTGAAGAATTAGATATTACCACCCATAATGACGCTTTAAATTATTTAACGAAATTAGGCTTTGTAGTCAATAAAGAAAGACAAATTGCCCATGGCATTGATGAAGTATTTGCTTACATTGAAAAAATCACCGCAAAACGCGAAGATTTACCCTATGATATTGATGGTATCGTCATTAAAGTAAATAATTTTGAATATTATAATAAATTAGGTTTTACGGCGAAAACACCTCGTTGGGCTATTGCTTATAAATTTCCTCCTACTGAAGTAGTCACTAAATTAGAGGATATTATTTTTACTGTTGGACGTACTGGTAAAATTACTCCTAATGCTGTAATTACACCTACCTTTGTTGCTGGCTCAACTGTCCAAAGAGCCACTTTGCATAATGAAGATTTTGTCAAAGAAAAAGATTTAAGAATCGGGGATTATATTGTCATTAGAAAAGCTGGTGATGTAATACCAGAAGTCGTTCGTGCCTTAAAAGAAAGAAGAAGCGAAGAACTTGACCCCTTTAAGATGATTGAAGTTTGTCCAATCTGCGAGCAACCTCTAACTAAAATTGATGCGATGCATTTTTGTCTAAATCAGAGTTGTCCTGCCCGTAAACTTGAATCGTTAATTCATTTTGCTAGCCGCGATGCGATGGATATTGAAGGTTTGGGTGAAAAAGCTGTTGAATTATTTTTTAATGAAGGATTTATTAAAGATATCGATGATATTTATCATTTAGATCAGCACCGCGAAGAAATTATTCAAATCGATGGTTGGTCAAATAAATCGATTGATAAATTATTAAACGCGATTAATGAAAGTAAAAAACAATCCTTAGAGCGATTGTTATTTGGCTTAGGCATTAAAGAAGTTGGTGAAAAAATGGCTAAAACTCTCGCTAAAAAATATCGTGAGTTAGAAGCTTTTTATAACTTAACAGTCGATGATTTATTAAATATTAAAGATGTGGGACCAGTTCTAGCCCACTCAATTGTGAACTATTTTTTAAATGAAGATAACCGCCTTTTAATTGATAAACTTAAAGCCGATGGTTTAAATTTCTCCTATTTAGGAGAAGAGGTACAAGAAAATACCTTCTTTAGTGGAAAAAAAGTCGTTTTAACTGGTACTTTATCAACTTATGGGCGAAAGGAAGCAACCGCCTTATTAGAAAATTTAGGAGCGATGGTTGCTGGTTCAGTTTCTAAAAACACCGATTATGTTATTTATGGTCTTGAAGCTGGTTCAAAACTCGATAAGGCCCGTTCTTTAGGCGTAAAAACTTTATCGGAAGAAGAATTTTTAGAATTAATTAAATAGTTATTCCTCTCGCTTTAATTTTAAAACTTTATCTTTATAGATAAGTCTTTAAAAATTACAAAATTAATGCAATAATATTTAGGCAATGAAAGAATATTCTAAAGAAATCTTAATAGACGCAGCGAATCGCTTACTCTTCGATATGTTAGATGAAGAATACGATACGCTTTTAAATGAATTTGACATCATCATTCGTCAAATGTCTTTACTTGGTGATGATGCAGATATCGATTCATATCCGCCGGCTACTTTTCCTTTTGAATGTTCGACTGACTATCTTAGAGACGATGTACCATCAACTCCTTTAAAACAAGAAGAGGCTTTAAAAAACGCTCATAATCAGGAAGATGGTCAAATTAAATTACCGAAAGTTGTATGAAAAAATATCTTGAATATAACATCTATCAACTCCATCAAGCTTATTTAAATAAGGAAGTGACTCCTTTAGAAGTTACGAAAGAAGTTCTTGCTGCTTTAAAGAATGATCAAAATAACGCGATTGAATATTTGATGGAAAAAGAAGCTTTAAAGAAGGCTGCTGAATTAGTTGATTGTCCGCCTGACAATTATTTTTGGGGTATACCTTTTGCGATTAAAGATAATTTCTCAACAAAAGATGTTCCTACTACTGGAAGTTCAAATATTTTAAATGGTTATATTCCTTTATATAATGCAACAGTTGTTCAAAAACTTTACGATTTAGACGCTATTCCCGTTTGTAAAGCGACGCTTGATGAATTAGCGATGGGCGGCACTGGCACAAGCGGACATTTAGGCCCAACTTTTAATCCTTATGATCCAACTCATCAACATCTAATTGGCGGCTCTAGTTCTGGCTCAGCAGCTTTAGTGTCCTCGGGGATTATTCCCTTTTCTTTAGGTAGTGATACGGGTGATTCAATTCGTAAACCAGCTAGTTATAGTGGTCTAGTTGGTTATAAGCCAACTTGGTCATTAATTTCCCGTTTTGGTTTATTTCCTTTCGCGCCTTCTTTAGACACTGTCGGCTTTTTTACTCGCTCGGTTTTTGATGCTTCCCTTGCTTTAGAAGCGCTTGCGGGTCATGATTATAACGATGCAACATCCGCTATTAAAGAACATGTTTTTTATAGTAAAAATATTAATAATTTTAAAAATGATTATCGCTTAGCAACCATTAAAGAAATTGATGAAGCAATCACCGATCAAGACATTTTAAAATCTTATAAAGATTTATTAAATAAAATTAAGAAATTGGGTGTCGTCGTGGAAGAAGTTTCTTTATCGAAAAAATTATTAGAAACGCTTTTTCCAACTTATTTTGTAATTTCTTGTGCGGAAGCTACGAGCAATAACGCTAATCTAGATGGGATTAAATTTGGTCCTTATTATGATGGTAAAACTTACCAAGAAGTGATGATGAATGCTCGAACGAAAGGCTTTAGTGAACTAATTAAAAGAAGATTCGTCTTTGGCTCTTTTGCCTTAATGAAAGAAAATCAAAACGATTTATTTATTCGTGCGAAAAGAAACCGTCAACGCATTATTAGCGAAATTAATAAAATATTTTTACAATATGATTTTATTCTATCGCCAGCCGCTGGTGGGGTAGCTCCAACTTTTAATAATAATCAATTAGATAAATTAAGCGATGAATATTTAATTGCCGAAAACCATTTGGTAATTGGTAATTTTGCTGGCCTTCCTTCCATCACCTTACCTTTAGGATTTAAAGATCATTTACCTTTTGGAGTAAATCTATCGGGTAAACCATTTAACGATCAAGATGTTTTAATTATGGCCAAGAAGATTGAAGAACTTACCGGCTTAGAAAATATTTCGATTAAGAGGTACCAAAAATGAATTTTGAAGCAGTCATTGGATTAGAAATTCATGTGGAATTAAAGACGAAATCGAAAATGTTTTCTAGCGCTCCAAATGTTTATGGTGCGCTACCCAATAGCCAAGTGGCTCTTTTAGATATGGCTTTTCCTGGGACATTACCAACCGTTAATCAAGAAGCTGTTAGATATGCGATTCGCGTCGCTAATGCCCTTCATATGCAAATTGATGATGAATTGCACTTTGATCGTAAAAATTATTTCTATTCCGATTTACCTAAAGGTTATCAAATTACTCAAAATGAACGCCCAATTGGTAAAGAAGGTTATTTAGAAATTGAAACCGATGATGGTTTAAAACAAATCGCAATTGAGCGACTGCATATTGAAGAAGATACTTGCAAACAACTACATTTTTCTGATTACTCATTACTCGACTATAATCGCGCGGGTGTACCATTAATTGAAATCGTTTCTAAACCCGTCATGCATAGTGGTCTAGAAGCGATGAAATATGTCGAAAAGATTCGTTCAATTGTCACTTTTAGTGAAGTTAGTGATGGCAAGATGGAAGAAGGCTCCTTAAGGTGCGATGTTAATATTTCTTTAAGACCTTATGGGGCGAAAGAATTTGGCACAAAAGTTGAAATTAAAAATATTAATTCTATTTCTTACATTCAAAAAGCGATTGATTTTGAAATGCTTAGACAAGCTAAGATTTTGCTTAGTGGTGGGTTAATTGCTCAAGAAACTCGCCGCTATGATGAAATGAAAAAAGAAACGATTTTAATGCGGGTAAAAACGGACGCTGTTGATTATAAATATTTTGCGGAACCTAATATTATTCCAATTAAATTAAGCAAAGAATTTGTTCAGGATGCAATTATGAGTTGCCCTGAATTAAAAGATGATTTAATTAAACGATTTTCTAAACAGTATCAGTTATCAAAATATGATATTTCCTTATTAACAATGAATAAAGATATTGCTTATTACTATGATGAATGCGCGAAATATTCTTCTAATTACAAAGCGATTGCTAACTGGATTAATGTTGATATTAATACAGTCTTAAATAAAAGCAATTCTTCAATCAAAGATTTTAATATTACTCCTAAGATGTTATGTGATTTAATAAAGATGATTGATTCTAAAGAAATTAATAACTCGCAAGCTCGTGAAATCTTCACTTATATGGTGAATCAAGGTGTGGATGCCCTAACAGCCAAAAAGGCTCTAGGTATCACTTCACAGATTCTTGATACAGATTTTATTGGACGCTTGGTAAAAGAAGTTATTAACGAATTCCCTGAATCAGTTATTGATTTTAAAAATGGTAAAGATCGGGCTTTAGGTTTTATGGTCGGCAAAGTTATGGCAAAATCTAAAGGCAAAGCAAACCCCAAAATTGCTAGTGATATGCTTTTAGAAGAAATAAAAAATAGTTGAGATTTGAGGAGATTTTTATGTTAAAAGGGTATGTTTTAGTTACAGGTGGTACGGGTTATATTGGTTCCCACACCGTCGTCGAATTACTTAATAGTGATTACAAAGTAGTCATTGTTGATAATTTATGTAATTCCAAAGCTTTAGTTGTTGATCGCATCGAAAAGATCGCTCATCAGCGACCAGATTTTATTGAGGCTGATGTTCGCGATAAAGAAAAGATGCGCGAAATTTTTAGGAAATATCCTATTGACGCTGTGATACATTTTGCTGGCTTAAAAGCGGTGGGTGAATCGGTTAAAAAGCCACAACTTTATTACGATAATAATATTGGCTCAACCGAAGTTCTTTTAGAAGTGATGAAAGAATTTAATTGTAAAAATATCGTCTTTTCTTCAAGTGCGACTGTTTATGGTAATCCTAAACGCATTCCTATTTATGAAGATGATCCAACTGGTGAAGTCACTAATCCATACGCTGAAACTAAAGTTAAGATTGAAGTTATTTTAAAAGAATTAGCGAAAGTTGATCCATCGATGAATATTGCTATTTTACGTTATTTTAATCCAATCGGAGCGCATAAATCTGGTTTAATTGGTGAAGATCCTAACGGCATCCCTAATAACCTCATGCCCTATATTACCCAAGTGGCGATTGGTAAACTTCCTTTTGTTCATGTTTTTGGCAATGATTATAAAACTAAAGATGGCACAGGTGTTCGCGATTATATTCATGTTGTTGATTTAGCCTTAGGCCATGTTGCTACCTTAAAGAAATTAGAACAAAATCCCGGTTTAGTTATTTATAATTTAGGCACTGGAATTGGCACTTCAGTTATTGAATTAATTGAAGCTTTTAAAACCGCGAATCACATTGATATTCCTTATCAAATTGAAGGTCGTCGCCCAGGTGATATTGATGAATGTTATGCCAATTGCGATAAAGCCTATTTAGAGATGGGCTGGAAAGCTCAATATAATATGGTTGATTGCTGCAAAGATTCTTGGAATTGGCAATCGCATAACCCTAAAGGATATGAGGAGTAAGTGAGATTATGGAAAAAATTAAAACTTCTTATGTTGGTGCAAGCGGAGATACATTATTAGGCTTCACCTATAAAACTGATCGCAAAGAACCTTTAGGTAATATTATTATCGTTACCGGGATGGCTGAATGCGCTTATCGTTATGATGATTTTGCAACCTTTTTAACTGATAATGGGTATGATGTTTATTGCTTTGATCATTATGGACAGGGTGAAAATGTTACCGATTTAAATCAATTAGGAATTGTTCCTAAATCTTTTTTCTCCCGTTCAGTGAAAAATTTAGATAAATTAGTGACTACTTTAAGAACATCGTGTTTACCTACTTATATTTTTGGTCATTCAATGGGTTCATTTATTGTTCAAGATTATATTCAAAGATATACTCAACATGTTAATAAAGTTGTCATCTGTGGCTCAAATGGTCCAAATGCTAAATTTTTATATTGGTTTGGTTATCATTTTGCCCGCCTCCTTGTCCATAAAAAGAATCGTGATAAACCCGCTAAATTTTTAAATAAATTAGTGATGGAACCTTATTCTAAATCAATTAAGAATCGTCAATCACCAAATGATTGGTTATCGAATATTCCTGAAGTTGTAAAAGCTTATGACGATGACCCAAAATGCGGTTATCTTCCTAGCAATGGCTTTTTCTTAGAATTATTAAAAGGTAATAATCGTCTTTATAAGAAAAAATTCTTAAAAAAGATTCGTCCAGATATGAATGTTTTAATCGTTGGTGGTAGTGAAGACCCTGTCGGTGCTAAATCGCGTGGCTTAAAATCTTTAGCGAGATTATATATCCGCCTTGGTGTTCAACATGTTGAAACTAAAATCTATTTAGGCGCGCGTCATGAAATTCTTAATGATACCTGTAAAAATGAGGCGTATAAAGATATTTTAGATTTCTTAAAGGCCGATGATGGCATCGCTGAAATCATTCAAGAAAAAGTTAAAAAACAATCATAAAATATTTTCTTATATTTTCTAAATCTATCTCTTTTTAATAATCCGATAATAAGATAATTTTTATTATTATCTAGCAAATAAAAATTTTTAGCACTCTATATTGACAAGTGCTAATTTTTAGCTATAATAGGCGATGAAAAGGAGGATTTTGCGTATGAATAATGGAATGCCAAATTATGAAAATGATGAAAATATCTTAACTAAATTCGGCCGATTAGTGACCCTAGATGTGCGTAGCAATAAGGTTGATCCGATTATTGGTCGCGACGAAGAAATTCGTAAAATAATTACGGTCTTAGCCCGTAAAACTAAAAACAATGTCATCCTTTTAGGCGAACCAGGTGTTGGTAAAACTGCCATCATTGAAGGTTTAGCCCAACGTATTGTAAATAACGATGTGCCGCAGACCTTACAAAATAAAGATATCTTTGAACTTGATATGGGAGCTTTAATTGCCGGGGCCAAATATCAAGGGGAATTTGAAGAACGTCTAAAAGCTGTCTTAAATAAAATCAAGAATAGTAATCATAAAATTATTATGTTTATCGATGAAATTCATTTGATTGTCGGAGCGGGTAGGACGCAAGGAGCGATGGATGCCTCCAATATGCTTAAACCGATGCTAGCGCGTGGTGATATTGATTGTATTGGGGCCACAACTTTAAACGAATATCAACAATATATTGAAAAAGATCGCGCCTTAGAAAGACGTTTTCAACCTATTATGGTGAATGAACCTTCTAAAGAAGATACCTTATCAATATTAAGAGGTTTAAAATCGCGTTTTGAATCGCATCACGGGGTTAAAATCACCGATAATGCTTTAGTGGCCGCGGTTAATTATAGTGTGAGATATATCACTAATCGTTTTTTGCCAGATAAGGCGATAGATTTAATTGACGAAGCCTCAGCAGAAACGCGGGTAGAAATCGAATCAATGCCGCAAGAACTTGATGATGTTAGTCGCAAAATTCGTCAATTAGAGATTGAAAAATTAGCCCTTGAACAAGAAAAAGATGAACAGTCGAAACTTCGTTTAGATAAATTAAATGAAGAATTATTATCTTTAAAAGATGAAGCTGACAAATTAACAGTGCAATGGAAAAAAGAAAAAGAAGAAATTTCCAAGTTAAAAGAATATAAAAATAAATTAGAACAATTAACTTTTTCCCTTAATCAAGCTTATAACGAAGGTGATTATAAAAAAGCGAGTGAAATTCAATATCGCGATATTCCCTCATTAAAGAGTAAGATTGAAGAAATTGAGAAAGATGAAAAGAGTTCAAAACGCATTTTATCTGATGAAATTACTGAAAATAATATTGCCGAAATTGTTTCTAAAATGACTAATATTCCAGTTAATCGTATCACTAAAGGTGATAAGGAAAGAGTTCTTAATTTAGCAAATACATTAAGAAAGCGCGTCATCGGTCAAGATCAAGCAATCGCCTTAGTTAGTGATGCAATCTTAAGACAAAGGGCTGGCATTAAAGATCAAAATCGCCCAATTGGGAGTTTTCTATTCCTCGGTCCAACTGGTGTTGGTAAAACCGAAATAGCTAAAGCTCTAGCGGAAGCACTTTTTGATAGTGATACACATATTATTCGCATTGATATGAGTGAATATATGGAAAAATATAGTGTGTCGCGTTTATTAGGTGCGCCGCCAGGTTATGTTGGTTATGAAGAGGGTGGTCAATTAACCGAACCAGTGCGACATAATCCTTATTCAATTGTCCTTTTTGATGAAATCGAGAAGGCTAATCCTGAAGTTTATAATGTCTTATTACAAATTATGGACGACGGCCGCTTAACTGATTCGCAAGGACGAGTTGTTGACTTTAAAAACACGATTATCATTATGACGAGTAATATTGGTAGTGAATTAATTTTAAATAATCAAGAAAAGGAAGTTGATAATTTATTAAGAGCAACTTTTAAACCTGAATTCTTAAATCGCATCGATGAAATCGTTTATTTCAATAGTTTATCGAAAGATGTGCAATTAGCGATTGCGAGTAAAATGTTAAGTGATTTATCAAAACGCCTAGCGGGTGAATATTATCAAGTTATTTTTGATAAGAGTGTATCAAGTTATGTTCTAGATTCTGCTTATTCTAGCGATTTTGGCGCCCGTCCTCTTAAACGCTTTATTCAACATAACATTGAAACTATCTTAGCTAGAATGATTATTAACGAAGAATTGAAAGTTAATAAACCATATCTTGTTAAATATGATGGTGAATTAAAAATTGAGCTCTTAAAGAAATAAAATTAGGCACATTTATAAAAATAAGCACTCAAAATAAGTGCTTATTTTTTTATCTAATTTTATAATAGCAAATTAAAGATTATTCATAATATTATCGATTAAAGAAACATATTGATTTAATCTCTTTTCATCGCTAGAAAAGATATATGCTTTAAGTTTTGGTTCAGTTCCACTAGGTCTAAAAGTAATCGTATCATTATTTATAAAGAAATATTTTACAACATCGCTTTTTGGCAATTTAATTTCTTCGACATGTTCATTTTCATATTTCTTTGATTCTAAATAATCCGCGTATGCTTCTAATTGTCCAAATTCATAGCGAGTTTTTTCTAAACGGAAGATTTTCATCGCTTCTAAAATTTTCTCTTTACCTTCAATACCATCTAATTCATAATTTAAAGTTTTAGTTAAGAAATGACCATATTCTTCATATAAAATATTCATTTGATCCACAAGGGTTTTGCGGCGATTTTTATAATAATTAGCCATTTCGGCAATTAGTAAACAAGCATTAACAGAATCTTTATCGCGAACATCCTTATTAGTTAAATAGCCACAACTTTCTTCAAAGCCAAATAAATAATCATCAAGATTATTAGCTTCTTCTAAATATAACATTTGTTCACCAATAAATTTAAACCCCGTTAATACTTCAATGACATTAACGCCCATTTTCTTGGCCATAATATTAGCCATATCACTTGAAACAATAGTTTTAATGATAGTAGGGTTAGTGGGTAATTTATTATTTTCTTTTCGCATTTGATAAATCCAATTAAATAATAAAATTCCAACTTCATTACCAGTTAAAATCACCGGAGTATTATTTTGATTAACAACAACTCCGACACGATCAGCATCAGGGTCAGTTGCTAACATAATATCTAACCCATGTAAAATTAGATATTTTTCAATGCCTAATTGTAAAGCTTCTTTAAATTCAGGATTAGGATAAGGAGCAGTAGGAAAATTACCATCTGGTGTTTTTTGTTCTTGGACAATTTCAACAGAAAAGAAACCATCTTCCCTTAAAACATTCGTTACTGGTTTTAAACCTGTTCCATGTAATGGTGTGTAGACAATGTGTAAATTTCTTTCTTCTTTAGAAAGAGAGTTCGCTAGGGTGGATTTGCGATAAGCTGTCCTCAAATCATCATCGATAAATTCAATGTAGCCGTTATACATTAAAGTATCAAAATCGCCAACTTTAATATTTTTAAACATATCGAGTTGTTCGATTTCTTCCATCACCTCATTCGCGCTTTCATTAGCCATCTGTGCGCCATCATAGCCATAACACTTATAGCCATTATATTGTTTAGGATTATGACTAGCGGTTATTACAATCCCAGCTTCGCATTTTAAATAGCGAACCGCAAATGATAAAACTGGTGTTGGGGCAATGTCTTCAAATAGATAAACTTTGATTTTATTTTTGCCTAAAACGCGCGCAGCTTCATAAGCGAATGTCTTAGAATTATTTCGCGTATCATAAGCAATCGCACATTTTGGTTTCTTTTGGTATTTTTTATTTAAATAATTTGCTAAACCTTGAGTGGCTCTTCTAACGGTGTAGATGTTCATCCTGTTTGTGCCAACTCCCATCACACCTCTTAGACCACCCGTGCCAAATGTTAAATCGCTGCCAAATCGAGAAATAATTTCTTCTTCATTATCTTTGATTTTTTCTAATTCAAGATGATCATGACTTAAGAGATTTTTTTCTTTTAACCAGCGATGATATTTATTTAAGATATTTTCGTCCATAAATTACCTTCCTTACACGAAATATTATATATTAATTATCTATATTTTAAATATTTTATTATGTCTTTTTTGTCTATATCATCTATTACTTAAAATGATTTTTTGCTATACTAATTTTTATGAAAAAGGAAGATTATTCATCGCCCTTAGATATTGGATATTGTTATAAAAAACAACCCGCTTATGATTTTTTTAAACGATTTTTTGATATCTTAATTTCTTTATTTTCTTTAATTATTCTCTCCCCCGTCTTTCTTATTTTGATGATTTTAGTTAAAGCGACCTCGAAGGGTCCGATCTTTTTTAAACATCGACGAGTAGGGAAAGATGGCAAAGATTTTTATGTTTATAAGTTTCGGACGATGAAATATGACTCGCGAAGCATTGAGGAAACTTTAACAAAAGAAGAATTTGCTGAATATTTAATTGATTTAAAACTTAAAGAAGATCCGCGCGTGACTAAATTTGGGCGTTTATTAAGAAAATCTTCTTTAGATGAATTACCTCAATTAATTAACATTATCAAAGGTGATATGTCCTTAGTGGGCCCGCGTCCTATTTTACGCGAATACGAATTAGCAAGATTTGGTAAATATCAAGACTTATTATTAAAAGTTCGTCCGGGTTTAACTGGTTATTGGGGAACGCATGGCCGTAATGATACGACCTATGAAGAACGCATCAAGATGGAACTATATTATGTCACTAAAAGATCTTTTTGGCTCGATACTAAAATCTTCTTTTTAACCTTTAAAGCAATTTTTACTAAGAAGGGAGCAATTTAAAAATGTTAGATCATTTAAAAAGCCGTTCATATTCAAATAAGATTTTACTTTATATCATTGTTTTTATCGGCGGCTTTTTACTAATGAATATTGGTTTATTTGATACGACTGGCTTTTTAAGAACACTCCATTTAGAAGAATTCTTAATTATTTTTGGTGTCTTCTTATTAATTTTATTTGCTTTTGCCCATATCAATCATAAGCATAATCGCTATAAAACTAATTATCTATTAGTAGCCGGCTTATTACTTTTAACAATTATGTCTTTCTTTGTTTTAGTTTTATCGCCGGAAACTTATGAAATTTGTTATCAAGGCACGATTAAAAATGTGACTTTTTCTTTTGAAAATAAGACTTATTTTTTAATCGGTTCTTTTTTATCATATTTCTTCTTTTATCTATTTATTTATGTGATTCCTCGTTCTTTTTATTATCGTAAACAATTTAAATGGATTATTTATCTCTTTCTGCTTTTTCTAGTAGCCGGCCTAATTTATAGTTATGTTGTTGAATTTAATAATTATTTAAATTTCTTTACTAATCTAGCAAGTGGCGATACTTATTCAGCGACTGTCATGTCGTTTTTTGGACACCGTAATGTTTATGGTCTCGTTTTATTTTTAGGCATTATTTCATTAATTTATCTCCATTATTTAGATAAGAAATTTTATTGGTATATCTTAATCACTTTCTTATGCTTAAATATGGTTTTTACCATGAGCAAAACGCCTATATTATTAGCAGCTTTTGTTATCGTTTGTTATTTATTGATGCGCTTTTTCCTTTCTTATCAAAAACACAAGAAACGCAATTTAATTACTTTTGCTATCTTCTTTATTTTAATTGCAGTCGTGTTAACCCTTGTGATTGTTGGGGGTTATATCCAAATCCCTTATATCTCGAAAGTTTCTAATGCCTTAAAAGATATTTTTTATAGTGGCTCAAATACCTTTAATAGTCGTCTTGATATTTGGATTAATACTTTTGATTTATTTACTTCGCATCTTCCTAACATGATGTTTGGTTTTGGTTTTGGTGTTTTCAATCATCTTTTATATGCTTATCAAGGGATTATTCCAGGAGCGGAATTAACATCAAATATCCATAATGGTTATCTAATGCTAATTTCAGAGGGCGGTATTGTTTTATTTGTCGCTTTTATTTTGGTAATTATCTATTTAGTCTATGTCATTATCAAAATGTTTAAAGTTGATAAAGATTTATCGTTGATGTCATTATTTTTCTTAATTGCTAGTTTAGGTTATATGATGATGGAATCGCGAGCGATTATCTTCACTAATTCACCCGATATGATTTATTTATCATTAATCGCTACATCACCATTATTAGCCGCCTATTATCATTATAATCACCCTTTAATTAATGAAGAGATTCGCTATTCAGGAAAAGAATTTTTAAAACAGAAATCAGCAATTACTTTTCAAGAAGAATTTAGTCTTGCTAAATTTTTGATGTATTTATTAACCCCTTTTGTTGGAACATATTATGGTTTTATTTATCATTTAAGCGAAACTTTTGGTTATTCTGAATCGCTTTTATATTCAATTGGTGGCATCTTAATTTTCATTTATTTATTTCTTCCTTTTATCAGTCAAATTCTTTATGACTTTTCAAAGAAAAAACGCGTTAATTATTTAAATTATCCCCGCAAAGTCCTATTATTTTATCTGATTGTGGTTGCCTTAGACGCTGCGGCGGTTTTCTTAATAATTTATTTTGCTACTAATATTAATCCTATTTATTTAACCATTTTTGCAATTGCTTCCCCCGTTTATTTTTATACCATTTTATATGTCGTGCGTTATTTAAGAAAATTTACTGGGACTTCGGAATTTATTAACTATTTTAACTATTTATGTTTATCATCTTTAAATAAAAATATTTCGCTAGATGATTATGCCCATAAAAATAATCGATGCCTCAAATATGATCCTCATAAAAAATATCTTTTATTAATCGCTAGCGATGATTTATATCGGGTTAATTTAGAAAAAGAACTACATAATCGCGGCTATGAAGTTATCGTTTATGATGAATTATTGAATAATTTCTTACATAAAATTAATTCGCGTCTACCATATCGACAAAATCTGGAAGCTAGCCGCATTTATCTTGACGATATTTTATTTGATAATCTCTTTATTCGTTTTACTTATGTGATAGTTTCTAGCGGCCGCGGTTTAACGGTTAATATGGTTAAAGATTTAAAAGAATATCATCAAGAAGCTAAATTTATTTTTTATAATCCTTACTTAATTAGTCAATATTATTATTCATCCGTTTTATATCGTTTATTTGATCAAACTTATACTCTTTACGCTGCCGATGCTTTTACTTATCAGATGAAATTAATAAAATCGTATTATTTTAATGAAGTTTTGTCTTATCGCGAGATTCCAATAACCGACGATTTTTTAATTGTTGCTCACGCGAATAATTTATCATCTTTAAAAAAGACAGCGGACGTCTTTTATTCACAATATCCTCGCGGGAATATCGTTATTCACTTACCACTAAAAAAGCACGACAAATTCTTTAAAAAAGCTCGGAGAATTTTAGGCAAATATTATGATAAAGTAACCTTTGTCAATTCTTTCTTTACCGAAGATTTAATTTTAAAAATCGCTAAAGCAAAATATTATGTTGATTTAGTTAGTAAAGATTCTTTAAGTAATATTGATTTAAAAAATATTTTAATATTGAAAAAGAAAATTGTTACTAATAATCGGATTGCCAAACTCGTTGATAATTATTCTCCAAATGATATTTATATATTCTTAAAAGACGAGATGCTCAATTTAGAAGACATCTTCTTTAATAACAATATTTATGATGATTTTAGTGAAGAAATTATTCATGATAGTAACATTAAAAATTTTGTTGATGATTTATTAAGCGAATGAAAGTAGTCTTAGTGCACGATTGGTTAACTAATATGGGGGGAGCGGAAAAAGTTCTCATCTATTTGGCGAAGTTATTTCCAGATGCTCCAATCTATACTTCGGTAGTCAATTATGCAAAGATTGATCCCTTTTTTAAAACTCGTAAAATTATTCCTACCTTTTTGCAAGGCAAAAAACCTTATATCACCAATCATAAAAAATATTTCCCTTTCATGCCTTTAGGTTTTAAATGTTTAAAATTAGAAAAATGTGATGTTGTTATCTCTTCATCTAGTTCCTGCGCGAAGATGGTTAAAATACCTAAAGGCGCGATTCATGTTTGCTATTGTCATACCCCCATGCGTTATGCCTATTTCGCACGCGAAGAATATGTTTCACGCCTATCTAAATGGATTAGACCACTAGCAAATTTATTATTAAAATATATGCGTTACGTTGATAAAAAATCGAATAAACATGTTGATTATTTTATCGCTAATAGTAATGAAGTTAAAAGGCGCATTCATGAATATTATCAGCGGGAAGCAATTACTATATTCCCTGGGGTCGAAGTTGATAAATTTCAAGCGAGTGAAAAAAATGAAGGTTATTATCTATGTTTATCGCGCCTAGTTTATTATAAGCGTTTTGATTTAGCCATTAAGGCATGTAATGCTTTAAAAAAGCGTTTAATTATTGTTGGTGGTGGGGAAGCCTTAAATGATTTAAAAGAAATCAGTGGCCCGACCATTGAATTTGTGAATCATGTCAGTGATGAAGAATTAATTAATTATTTTATGAACGCGAAAGCGTTTATTTTTCCAGCTTATGAAGATTTTGGGATTGTGCCTATTGAAGCAATGGCTTGCGGTAAACCAGTCATTGCCTTTAATAAAGGTGGTACTTTAGATACTGTAATCGATAATGTAACGGGTATTTTCTTTTCTGAGCAAAGTCCTCAAAGTGTCGCCGAGGCGATTATTAAACTAGAAAATACTTCTTTTAACCCTTTTAAAATTAGGCAGCATGCTTTAAAATTTTCCGTTGAGCGTTTCCAAAAAGAAATTCTCGACTTTATTAATAACCTGCCATTAAAGACAAAATAATTATGATACTAAAGTTATTACCAATCTATAAACATAGCCTCTGGGGCGGTCGTTATTTGAATGATTTATATCTTCAATTTGATCAAGAAAACATCGGAGAAGCATGGGTTTTAAGTGTTTTAAATGAAGATAATTCACCGATTGAAAATTCTTCTTTAACTTTAAAAGATTATTTTTTACAAGATCCGACAATAATTGCTGATCGTTTTAATGATAAATTTCCAATCTTAGTCAAAATTATTAATGCAGATGAGCCGTTATCGATTCAAAATCACCCTTCTGGTAAAACTGAATTTTGGCACATTTTAAATGCGAAGAAGGGGAGTTATATCTACTTAGGTCTAAAAGAAACTTTATCAAAAGAAGAATTAGAAAAATATCTTAATGATGGTTCAATTTTAGAACATCTTAATAAAGTCCGCGTTTCGCCTGGTGATTGTTATTTTATTAAACCAGGGACAATTCATGCGATTGGGGAAGGTATTACCCTTGTTGAAATTCAACAAAACATGAATGTGACCTATCGTTTATATGATTATAATCGTCTCGATAGTGATGGTCATAAGCGCGAACTTCATATTAAAGAAGCTGTCGAATGCGCGCGCTTAGAGCAATATAATATCAACAAAATGTATCGTAATATTGAAGGGGAACTTATTCGCTGTCGTTTCTTTGATGTTAAAAGACATCGCCTATATGGCAAAGAATTAAAAGTAGTGGATGAAAAGAGTTTCCATTATTTATTAATTCTTGACGGCGAAGGTTCTTTAATTAGTGGCAAAGATCGTTTCACTTTAAAAGAAGGCGATTCGATTTTTTTAACTGCGAAGCACGGAGCCTATTTAATCGAAGGCGATGTTGAATATTTATTAGTTACTTTATAATTTAAATTCTTTTTGGGCGAAATCTTGATAGATTTTATAAACATTTTCATAAGAAAAATCATCCGCCCTCTTTAACCCTTTATTGATTAATTCATCCTTTAATTTAGGATTTGATAAAACCTCATTCATTAGCTTAGCTACCTGATAATAATCTTTCTCATTAAAGATAATTCCAGCGCCTTTAAGTGTGCCTTTAATTGCAGTGGAATCATAAGCGATGATTGGTGTTTTTGTTAGCATGGCTTCAATTAGCGGCACACAAAAACCTTCGTGTTCAGACATGCATAAAAATAAATCAGCATGATGATAGATGGTCGCGAGTGATTTAAAGGGAGCATTTACTTCTAAAAAGATAGCATCTTCCATCTTCGCGTCCCTAATTAAATTCTTTAAAAATTGGGAATAACTTTGATCTTCTTCTTTGCCCACTAAAATTAAGCGCGAATTATCATCATAAAGATTATGATAAAGATAAAAAGCTTTAATTACATCTTCGATCTTTTTGTTAAATACTTGCCTACCAACAAAGATGATATTTTTTCTACCATCAAGATATTTTACTTTAGTGTCTAAATCATCCTCGACCTCTAAAATTTCATTAGAGCGTAAAAATAATGGCAAAACCCCAGTATTTTGATAATTAAATTTCTTTAATTCCTCCGCATTAAATTCACTATCACCTAACGCTAAATCAAAATAAGACGGTAATTCTTTTACTTGTTTATAGCCTAATCTCGTTGAGAGATATTTTCTTACATCTCTAACAAAATATTTCGGTGGGGTGATATTATGATAAATCATAATTTTTTTAGGCACCTTGGCGCTTTTTACTAAAGAATGAATCTTCTTATTACCAATTGCCATATGGTAAATTAAAATATCATATCGACTAGCTAAGTAAGCTTTTCTTGGGACGAGATTCGAGCGTTCAACCCCTAATAAATTATCAAAAACGATAATATTATTTAAACCCATTTTATCAAAGGCATCGCTCATCATAACCACATCATTACCGATTGCATCATTTTTAACTAAGGTTGGTAAAACTTGAACGATTCGCACCTTCTTATCTAAATATTTTAAGCGGTGACGCAGACGAAATTTAAAAGCGTGATATAAAGAAAGAATTTTCTTAATCCCACTAACTAAATACATCTTTAAAATTGAAAGCCATTTGACTCGCTTTTGTAAAATAAATTTGCGCTTTAATATTTCTTCATTGATTTGATTTTTCATCGTTTTGACCCTTTTCAATAAAATCCCTTAATTTTTTAATAACAATTTCCCAGCGATAATTTTTATTAACAAAATCTAAACCATTTTTTCCCATCTGCGATCTTATATCTTGATGGTCAATTAAAAATTTTAACATTTTAACAAATTGATATTTTCCCTGATAATATAAGCCACCATTTGAGCGTTCCACCTGTCCTTTTAAAACAGCAGCGTCTTGGTTAACTAAGACAGGTTTTTGATACGCGAAAGCTTCTAAAATAACAATTGATAAACTTTCATATTTTGAAGGGTTAATTAAAATATCTGCATTGTTTAATAAGGCATATTTTTCTTCTTCATTTACAAAACCAGTCGCGATAATATTTTCGTTAGATGGGATATCGATATGAGTGCTTCCAACTAACACTAATTTATAATCATCATGTGGATATAACTTTTTATAATAAAGAAAATAATCAATTAAATCTTTGACACCTTTCGCAGCATCAAGTCGTCCAATATAAATCACATATTTTTGATTTTCTAATTGATATTTTTTTAATAATTCTTCATTCGTCTTTTTAGCTTCTTCGATGCCAATTCCTAGAATTATATTATCTTTATTAATTGCATTCTCTTTAAAGATATTTACAGCTGTTTGTTTTTCTTCTTCTGTTTGATAGATGATACGATTCGCCTTATAAAATTCATCTTGCATGATTAAATAATGCGCGTAAGTTTCTTCATGTAAAAAAGGGATGAGAATTCCTTTTTCTTTCGCGCTTATGATACCCGCATAAGTAGGGTAATATAGATAGCAGAAACATAAAATTGCTTCATATTTAGCAAAATTCTTTTTTATTTTTTTATTAATTTGCTTAATATATGGCCCTTGTCTTTTTAAGAATTTTAAGCCATTTTTTCTTGAGTTATCGGTTTCTAAAAAGGCAATGCTTATTGCTTGTAAAACATTTTTGCGCTTTGGTGAATTAAAATAATAGACATTCACCCCATCAAGATTAGTGTGTCCCCGAGGATAATATTTTTCCCAATTATCATAATTTATCGCTCGACTAGTATAGACATCAATATCATAATAGGGCAAAAGGTGATTCGCGTATTGTCTAACATAATCTTCCGCGCCACCATTTACTTCCTTACCATAACGTTGAATGATAAAGAGTAATTTTTTCTTCATCTATTTCTTGCTCCTTTGCTCAAGGATTTTTAATCGCGCGTTTAAATTATAGATAACACGAATCGTCGCCTTTTCAAATTCTTTGATTTCGCGCATCTGTTTTTCTAATGTTCCGCGAATCGCTTTATTAATAATTTTGCGAACAATTTTTTTCGTGCCACTATCAGTTGGAAGTTCAAAATTTAATTCGCGATAAACTTCAGCCTTTAAATCGTCAAATAAAATTTTAAATTCTTCATCATCAAATAGTTCATCGTGATTAATGTCCGTTTTTAATAATTCGACAAGTTCTTTTGAATTTATTTCCATAAACTATCTCCAATCATGTTTAATATTTACCAAACCGGCATTTTCTTGTTGATTTTGAATACTAAATTGCGCATGGTCATTATGATAATCTATATATTCATCCCCCGCGCTTAAATAACTATTAAGATGATATTCACCGTTTTTAAAAGGTAGATTTTTTAATGAGAGAATAATTTCTTTCTTATTTTGATCAATTTTTGTTTGATCCTCAAATAATACTTGATTATTTTCATCGAGAATCTTAACCCCAATTATGGGAACATTAATCATAGAATTAAGACGATAATGCAATTTAATTTTTAAGGAAGAAAAAGCCGAAAATATTTTAGTTTTGCAGTTATTTTCATCTAAAAGTTCAATATTTGTGATGTTTCCTAAATTTGATTTATTAATCTCATCACCTTTCGCATCCCGAATAGCGTTACTAATCTTTTCATCTTTCCCCTCTAAATAATTTTCATATTTATCAGTAGTCTCTTTAGTTAAACCATCATACGCAATGAGTCCATCTTTAATCCAAAGCGCGCGCGTGCAAAAAGAGCGAATAATATTATCATCATGCGTAACAATAATAATAGTTACGCCATTTTGTTTAAGTTCTTCTAATCGCTGGTAACATTTCTCTTGGAATTTTTTATCGCCGACCGCTAAGATTTCATCAATTAATAAAATATCAGCGTCCACATTAATTGCGACCGAAAAAGCTAGACGCATATACATGCCGCTAGAATAAGTTCTAACTGGTACATCGATAAAATTTCCTAATTCAGAGAAGGCAATAATTTTATCTAAGCGCGCATCAATTTCTTTTTTAGTTAGACCAAAGATTGAAGCATTAATATAGATATTTTCGCGTCCAGTCATATCAGGATGAAAACCCGCGCCTAATTCAATTAGACATGATAAGCGACCATTAACAATAACTTTTCCCCCATTTGGGTAATAAATACCTGATATTAATTTTAAAAGCGTAGATTTACCGCAGCCATTCCGACCAATTAAACCAATGACTTCTCCTTGCCTAACATCAAAAGATATTCCATCTAAAACTTTTTTGATTTCATAACGATTTCGCTTCCAAAAGAGAATCTTATCTTTTAAATTAAAACCTTTATCATAATAGATTTTAAAAGTTTTCTTTAAATCCTTAACAATAATTCTTCGCGGTCTTTCACTCATTTATAATTCCTCCGCAAAGCGTTTTTTGCCTTTACCGAAAACTAAGATACCAATTATTAAAATAATAATTGCCACCCCGAAAGATAACCAAATAGATTGATAAGATGTAATATCGAAATTAGGCCATCTACCATAATAAAAGATCGCGTGATAAGCATCGATTAAACTCGACATCGGATTAATATAAAAAATCCAAGCATAACTACCAGCAATCGATGTTTCATACATAATCGGCGTCGCGTATGTTAAACCCATCGATAACACTCCCATAATATGTTCAAAGTCGCGTAAATAAACCGAGATAGTGCTAGTAATTAACGCCACACCTAAGCATAAAATAAATTGAATTAAAATAATTAAAGGAAAGGCAAACCAAGTTAAGAAATTATAATATTCACCATAAGGATTAATTGGTGGAAAATTAAAAACAAAACCATTACTGACATCAAAGAAGATGGTCACTAAAGTTACAATCGCCACAATAATAAAACAATAAAGCATATTGATAAAAGCGGTTAAAACATAAGAGATGGGAATCACTTCCCGCGGAAAATAAATCTTTGTTACTAAATTCTTCTGATGGATGAGACATTGGGAAGCATTCGTGAAAGAATTTTGAAAAAATAACCAAGGGATTAGACCAACAAAGACATATAGATAAAAATTCGGTAGACCAGATTTTAATAAAACGCCAAAGATGATTGTATAAATAATTAATTGAAGCAAAGGATTAATAAAAGTCCATAAAAAGCCTAGGACACTACCTTTATAGCGGCCTCTAAGCTCGCGGTGAGTTAGGCTAATAATCATTTGACGATAGGCGTATAATTCCTTGATCAATTTCATTTTTTATTTTCTCGCGTAAGATAATATATCATTTAAAGTATCTTTAAAAGCATATGATGGTTGAAAGCCAGTAGCAGAAATTAATTTTGAACAATCACCATAATAATATTTTGTCTCTAACGGCCGGAATTTATCTTGATTAATTTTTATTTCAATTTGCTCTTTTGATAAACTTAATAATTCTTTTAAAATATCTCCAATTTTTTGCGGCGACTGACTAGCAATATTATAAATTTCGCTGCGCTTCCCTTTTTCTAATAATAAGCGATAAGCTTTTACGACATCGCGGACATCTAAAAAATCGCGATAAGCATCTAAATTACCGACATCGATAAGGGGCGGTTGTTTCCCCTTTTCAATTTGAGCAATTTGACTAGCAAAATCCATGATGACAAAATTTTTCGCTTGCCTAGGTCCACTATGATTGAAAGGTCGCGCGATAATATAGTCTAAATCTTGATATTCATTTTTTGCCATTTCTTCCATTACTTTTTTTGAGATTGCGTAGGGGTTATTAGGGTGCAAAGGGTGAATTTCTTTTAAAGGCATTTCTGTTAGTAAGCTCGGACCATAAACTTCGCCTGAAGAAACTAAAATAATCCTGATTTGCGGATTTATTTGACGAATTGCTTCTAAGATATTCCTTGTACCTTCAACATTGATTTTTTGTGTTAAAGTAGGATTCTCCCAAGAAAATTTAACACTAGAAATGCCCGCTAGATGAACGATGTAAGCAATTTGGTATTTAAGTAAAATTTCTTTAATTTGTTCCTTATTTAAAATATCTAAAGTTTGGTAAGGATAATTTTCTAGTCCTTGCTCACTAGCTAATTTTGTCATGATGACATGATAATCATGCTTAATTAATTCATCATATAAATAAGGGGCGACAAATCCAGCCCCGCCAGTAACTAAAACATTCTTTTTCTTTGCTTCAGGCATTTTTTAATAAATTAATATCATTTTCTACCATCAATTTCACTAAAGTCTTAAAATCAATCTCTCGCTGCCAATGGAGAACTTTTTCAGCTTTAGAAGCGTCCCCAATCAATAATTCAACTTCGGCTGGACGATAGAATTTAGGATTAACTTTGATTAATATTTCGCCAGTTGCTTTATTGACGCCGATCTCATTTTCATTATCACCTTTAAATTCAATTTCAATGCCCGCGCATTTAAAGGCTTCATAAGCAAATTCGCGAACCGAATGGGTTTCACCACTAGCGATAACATAATCATCAGGTTTTGCTTGTAATAACATTAAATGCATCGCCTTAACATAATCTTTTGAATGTCCCCAATCTCTCTTAGCGTTTAAATTGCCTAATTCAATTGGAGTTTTATCACCTTGAACAACCATTCTCGCAATCGCGTGGGTAATTTTCCTCGTAACAAATTCTAAGCCTCGGCGTTCTGATTCATGATTAAATAGGATACCTGAACAGGCAAATAAACCATATGATTCGCGGTAATTAATTGTAATCCAATGGCCATATAATTTAGCGACACCATATGGTGAACGCGGATAAAAAGGCGTCTTTTCATTTTGAGGAATCGCTTGGACTTTACCAAACATTTCACTAGTCGAAGCTTGATAAAAATGAATCTTTGGATTTACTTGTCGAATTGCTTCTAAAAAGTTTGTAACGCCTAAGGCATTAATCTCAGCGGTTGATAAAGGAGAATCCCAACTAGCTTTCACAAATGATTGAGCGGCTAAGTTATAAACTTCATCAGGATTACTTTCTCTTAACGCTAAGATGAGGCTAGCAAGATCAGTTACATCGCCATAAATGAAATGAATTTGATTTTTTAGATGCTCAACATTGCCAAAATCTTCTTTCGCTTTGCGGCGAATTAAACCATAAACCTCATAACCTTCACTTAATAATAATTCACTTAAATAGGAACCATCTTGTCCAGTAATTCCACTAATTAATGCTCTTTTCATTCTTTTACCTCACTATAATTTATCTTCTTTATCACTCGGCAAAGAAGATATTAATTTTTTAATTTCCTGAATATTTTCTTTTTTTGACACCATGACGATATCATTTGTAGCGACCACAATTAAATTATCAACATGATTGGTGACAATCAAAGGACCTTTGGAATAGGCGATGGTATTAGTCGTTTCATAAGCGTAGGTATTGCCCACTAAGGTGTTTTTATTATTATCAAGACCATAAATTCTCTCTAAAGCTTTCCAACTACCAACATCATCCCAAATAAATGATGATTTAATTGTATAAACATTCTTAGCTTTCTCCATCAAAGCATAATCGATTGAGATATTAGCAATTTCTTTATATAACTCTTTTAAAGCCTTCTCGCGTTCATTTTGTTCTTTTAAAAAAACTTGAGAAAATTGTTGATATTGGTAAGGCACGAATTCTTTTAAAGCCTTTGTTAAAGCTTTATTCGACCAAATAAACATTCCAGAATTCCAAACATATTCATGACTAAGTAAATATTTAGCAGCAGTTTTTTCATTTGGCTTCTCTTTAAATTCTAAGACTTGATAAATCTCATCATCTGCGACTTTATTGCCTAAATGAATATAACCATATTCGGTATTAGGAGAAGTAGGGGTGATGCCGATCGTTAATAAAGCATCGTGCTTAAACGCAAAAGCGATGGCTTTTTTTAAATCAGTTAAATAATTTTCTTCATTGCGAATAAGATGATCGCTAGGTAAAACAATCATTACATAATCATCGTAAATTTGATTGATGATTTCTAAACCTAAATTAATCGCGGGGGCCGTATTTTTAGCCTGTGGTTCATAAATGATATTTTCTTCCTTTAATTGCGGTAATTGAGCCTTAATTAATTCTTCATATTGGCGATTAGTTAAAATGAATATGTTTTCCGTTTTAACAAGTGGTTTAAGACGATAAACCGTTTCTTGAATCATTGTTAAATTTAAAGGATTATTATCAATTACTAAAAATTGTTTAGGTAAATTATTGCGACTAGCCGGCCAAAATCTTTCTCCGCGGCCACCCGCCATAATTAAAACAACAACTTCTTTTGCCATACGCGCTTATTTTAGCATAAAAATTTTTAAATTAACTAATCGATTATGTTTCTAAAGGTTAATTTTTGATAATTTTGTTTATCAAAATAATCTAAATATTATATAATGTAATCGCAAAAAACTGGAAAATGACAGTAAATTGCGATTTAATAATTTTTGGTTAAATTTTTATCTTATATAAATTAAATTTATATCATTTCTTGTTTTTTCTTGTTCCATTTGCCAATGCTGCTATTTTCGGGTATATTAAATAGGCTTATGGAAAAATATTATCCGCATTTAAAAACCCATCAAAAGGTCTATATGTTTTTTAAGCGCGGATTCGATATTTTCTTTTCGTTTATTGGAATTATTCTGCTATCACCTTTAATGCTTATCTGTGCGATTATTATTAAATGTACCTCAAAAGGACCAGTATTTTTCCGTCAAGAACGACTTGGCAAAAACAAAAAGGTTTTTCGCATTTTTAAGTTTCGCTCGTTGAAAGTGGGCACTCCAGAAGTTGCACCTAGTAGCCTTAGTGTTGACGAGCAAAAGAAAATGACTTATAAGTGGGGTTCTTTTATGCGTAAGACATCATTAGACGAGGTTCCACAATTATTTAATATCTTCGTTGGCGATATGTCTTTTGTCGGTCCTCGACCTGGTGCGGCTAATAACGAAGAGAAATTAATTAGGGAAAGAGAAAAATATGTGCCGGGTGCCTATGATATTCGCCCTGGTTTAACTGGATATGCTCAAATCAAACAACATCGCGGTCATAAACCTAATGTTAAAGCCTATCTTGATCATCTTTATGTTTTAAGAATCAATTTCTTTTTTGATATCGAAATATTTGTTTATACTATTTTTATGTTTTTAGGAGTCGCCAAAGGGAGATAGCGATTAAAGGAGGAATTAATTATGAAATGTCCAAAATGCGGTGGTGAATTTAGTGGCCGTCCTGACTACTGCCCACATTGTAACCAAAAATTTAAATGGGTAAAAAAGGAAAAATCGGAAGCTAGAAAAGAAGAAACATCAATTGATTCAAAACTGGCCTCTACAAATAAAGTCATCTTACCACCGATGCAAGAAGGTTTAGCAAATGAAGTGAAAAAGAGTGAAACTAAAGTAGTGGAAGAGCCTACTAAAGAAGAGAAAAAAGAAAAAGCAACGAATGATGAAATCTACAATAAATATTCTAAACATTTCAAGAAATACTATTTATTTAGGTTTCTTACATTTTTAGGAGCTTTCTTAACTGTCATTTTCCTTTTCATTATTCCTATTTATCATTTTGATTCAATGCGTTCATATTCAGTTTTAGCTTTTTTGCTTAGCTTAGATAGTATCGGTGTAGAACCCCCGATGATGAATGTTGTTATAGCAATTATTGGGTTATTCGCTTCTATTCCTAGTGCCGTTTTTATGATTATCTTTTTTGTTCGTCTCGTCAGTAAGAATAAAGGTCGTAGCTATGGTTTAAAAATCATTAGTAAAATTAGACTAGGTAAAAGAGGTTATCGAAGAGCGAAACTAGTTTGGCCAATCATTTCTTCAGTCATTGGTAGCAGCATTATCACTTATATTTTATATGGTTGTTTTTTCACTTTGCTTGGAATTGCAGGAAGAAATCAATCTACTCATCAACTATTTATTTTAAATATCTTCGGTATTATTTTTGCTACGCTTTTTACCAATCTTCAATTCATCATCCTACCTTTTAATAGACATCAAATGAATGTAATTGTCGCGAAGGTAAAAAGCGAATTATAAGTGCAATTCTTTAAATATTGGCTAATTAATTTACTTGCTATTTAATCTTAATCTTCTTTTCGCTATATTTATTTTATGGATTATAAAAAAATATTATTCGACCCCGAAATCTTAGAAATTAATCTGCTCAAGCAACATAGTGTCTTCGATCATTATTTGTCGATTGGGGACGCTAAAAAGGGCATTGATAAAACGATTAAAAATTTAAATGGCAAGTGGCGAGCCCTTTATTTTCAAGACTATGATGCGCCATTTCTTGTTTATGGCAATGTCAAAACTAATATCAATAAACTCGATACAATCACTGTTCCAATTGCAAAAGAAATTCAAGAGCCGCGCTTTAGTGTGCCTCAATATGTCAATTGGCAATATCCTTTTGATGGTTATTCTAGCACCCCTATAGATGAAGCACCTGATGTCCCTAATCCATCAATTGTCTATTTAAAAGATCTTAATATCACTAAATTAAACCAAAAAGAAAAAGATTATATTTTACGCATTGGTTCTTTTTTAAGCGGTTTATTTTTATATGTTAATGGTCAATTTGTCGGTTATAGTGAAAATTGTTATCTCGATAGTGAATTTAATATTACTGATTATTTAGTAGAAGGTAAAAATAGACTATTAATCATCGTCTTTAAATATTCTTCCTCTTCAATCTTTTTAGATATGGATGCCTTCCGTTTTAGTGGCATCCATCGTTCAGTCGAATTAATTACTTTAAATAAAAGACACATTGAAGATGTTGAAATTAAAACGCATCTAGATGGCCGCGTTGATGTTAAATTAAGTGGCAATCTTACTGGTTTAACCTTCGTTTATCAAATTAATGAAGTCTTTTATCCGATTAAAATAAAATCTAATCAAACAGAAATTACTTTACAAATTAAACCTTCTGATCTTTCTTATTATTCACCGAATAATCCGCGTTGTTATCGTCTTTTAGTCTACGCCTATTTCAATAATAAATTTGTTGATTCAATTTCTGAAGTATTCGGAATTAGAGAAGTTAAAATTGAAAATAATATTTTATTACTCAACGGTCAACGCTTTGTCTTTAAAGGCATTAATCGTCACGAATGGAATAATAGTTTAGGTAACCATGTGACTGAAGATGATATTTTATATGATTTAAATTATTTTAAAAAACATAATATCAACGCTGTTAGGACATCGCATTATCCAAATACGAATTTCTTTTATTATTGTTGTGACTTTTTAGGTGTGATGATAATCGATGAATGCGCCTTAGAAAGTCATGGGACAATTGGTTCATATCTAAATTTTGATGGCAAAAATTCTTTACCCGGCTCAGATGTTCGCTATGAAAAATTAGTGACCACCAAGATTAGAAATATGTATCTTCGCGATAAAAATCATCCATCGATAATCTTATGGAGTTTAGGAAATGAATCGGGTAGTGGATTAAACTTTATCAAAATGAAAGAAGTCTTAAAAGCATTAAACCCCGAGGCTTTAACTCATTATGAAAATGCCTATTTTGATCATCGATATGAAGATTGTTCTGATGTCTTATCAATGATGTATCCTACCCCACAAAAAGTTAAAGAAATTTTAGATGTAGGTGTTTCTAAACCGTTTATTTTATGTGAGTACGCTCACGCGATGGGTAATTCATTAGGTAATGTGCAAGAATATCTTGATTTAGTTGATCGCTATCCTTCCTTCCAAGGTGGATTTGTTTGGGATTATCTTGATCAATCCTTCCGCAATAAAGAGCATGGTATTTATTTTTATGGTGGTGATTTTGATGATCGACCGAATGATTTAGATTTTTGTGGGAATGGTATCTTACCTTCTCGCGAAAAGAAAGATACTGCGAAAGGTCTCGCTTTAAAAGAATTATATTCCCCATTAAAAATTATTTATGATGATAAAAAGAAAATTCTTACCATTAAACTTTTAGAAAATGATATCAGCGATGCTTCAATTGGAGTTACGATTGATACATTTATTGATAATGATTATTATTATCATCTTACAAAAAAATATGGTCTAACTAAACAAAAATCCAAAAGCTTTGATTTAATTGACGCCATTCCAGAATTTGATAAAAAGCATACTTATCTATTAAAAGTAGAAGTAATTTTATATCGCAACACTACGAAAATTACTGACCTTAAAAAGACCTTCCTTTTAGCTAGTAAAGAAAATTATTTTTTAGGTTTAAATAGTCCTTGCCGCATCGTTTATGGTCGTAATAATATTGGAGTAATTGGCAAAGATTATTCTTATTTATTTGCCCTATCACCAGTGTCATTTAGAATGCCGGGCTTATATAGTATAAAAATTAAAAATAAAGAATTTTTAGGAACGCCAATTTACCCGACAATCTTTCGCCCTCATACTTCAAATGATATTGGTTCATGGTTCTTTAAAAGAAATCAACATCTATTAACGATGTCTAAATATTTTACTTGCACTGCTAAAGATATATTTTTTGATGAAGACGATAAATTTTTTATCATTTCTTATCGTTATTCTTTATCGAATAATCAAGATGAATATGCAGTTTTAAAATATGTCATTGCTAAGGATAATGGAATTATTAAAGTTGATGCTTATTTATCGTCTTTAACTAGTGTTGAAGAAATCGCGACTTTCGCGACAACTTTGACCTTAAAGCGCGAGAAGGACATTACTTTAAGATATTTCGGTCGCGGACCTCTTGATAATTATCCAGATCGTTTAGAAGGTTCTAATCTTGGTACCCATGAGATGGTTTATAGTGGTCAAAACTCTAATTTAGACTCATTTAGTAACGATTATCTTAATCCACAAGAAGAGGGCATGAGAATGGAGTGTCAATGTTTAGAATATCTTAATGATAATTTATTTGTCGGTTTACGCTTCTCGCGTAATGAAGCTCCTTTTGCCTATAAATTTAATCACCATAGCGATTTTGAGATTGAAAACGCGCATCACCAATATGAACTTGGTCAATCAATTAATGACTATTTAACTATCTGCGGTTTTGTGCGCGGCGTCGGTGGCGATAATTCTTGGGGTGAAGATGTCCATGCCCCTTATCGCTTATCAGCTAAAGAGTCTTACCATTTTTCTTATTATCTTGAACCTGTTGATTATAATATAATAATTAAATAATAAAGATGAAAATCGCTCCTGAAAATTACCCATTATTAGATTATCCTTCTAATTTCCGCCGCCTCGGGGCAGGAATTATTGATTTTATTATTTTGTCTTTATTAACTTTTGGTGTCTTTTTAGGTTGCACTTATCAAATTATTAAAGTTATTCCTGATTTTGTTAGTCAAGACCAGATTCGCGAAAGCGAGATGCGTGAACTTTATCAAATTTCAGAAGAGGCGGGGCTATTAACTTTAAATGAAGATGGTTTAACTTATTCGCAAAACCAATTATTTGAATTTTATGTTTATAAACATATCGAATATGCCTATCATCTAGATCCCGATTTCTTTATTGATAGTGGAGTTTCAACCATCAATAATCCTTACGATTTTATTACGATCAATAGTCCTTCTGACGATGATTTTTATCAATTCTATGTTAATTATGCTTCTATGCATCAATTAATCGATTACGGCGATTTAAGTCCCCGCGAATATTATGTTAATAACATCTTAAAAGATTATGGTGAAATCTTTCGCGTGAGTGTTAACGAAGGTATCGTCCCTTTTAATAATGCCTTTGCCCTAAGCTTATATCGCGAAATTAATGGTAGTAGTGATAGCACAGAATATATTGAAAAATTAAGTGATTTTTATAGTATAACATTCACTAAAGCGGAAGAATTATTAAGAAGTGATCCCATCTATCAAACTCATTATCAAATCTATGAAACTAATTATTTGGGTTCGATGCAATATCTAGCTTTTGGTATTTTAATCTCATATTTAATTGCTTATTTAGCCGTGCATTTTTTACCAACTTTACTAACAAAATATGGCTTTACTCTTGGACGCTTTGCTTTTAAATTAGTGATGTTTAAAGACGATGGGCCCGCTAAAAAATTACCAAAATTAGGTCATTTAGGGATTAGTTTTATTTTGCAATATTTCGCTTTAGCCCTGCCCTTTATCATCGCTTTTGGGACGAATTTTTTAAGCGCGCCATTCTTTATAAGTGTTAACATTAGAGCCTTTAATAACCTACTTTTATGTTTAATAAGCGCAATTGCCTTCATCATTATGTATTTTTCAGCATTTATTCGTCGCGATTCGCGCTCTTTAAATGATTTAATTTGCAAGATTGAAATAAAGAATGCGAAATATTATTTGGAGAAAAATAGTAAATGAAAATCTTAGTCGTTGGAAGTTTGAATATCGATCATAATTATCGTGTAAATAATTTTCTAATTAATGGGCAAACAGTCGATGCCCTTTCTTATCATTTTAATATTGGTGGCAAAGGTATCAATCAAGCCTACGCTTCTAGTCAATTAGTTGGAACAATGTTTTATGGCAAAGCGAATTATGAAGATATTAAGAATTTGCTTGAACAATTGCCTTCTAATGATAATTTTAATTTGCAATTAGTGCCCAGCAAATTAAATAGTGGTAACGCCGCAATAATTCTTAACCAAGAAGGTGAAAATCAAATCATTATTGCTCATGGAGCAAATTATGATTTTAATGATAGCGATTTAGCATATATTAAAACGATAATTAATCACTACGATGCCTTACTATTACAAGAAGAAATCAATGAAGATTTTCTTTTTAAATTAATCGATTTAGCAAATCGAGAACAAAAGATTATCTGCTTAAATCCTGCCCCTTATCATCCATACACCAAAGAATTATTAAATAAGGTGGATATCATTACCCCTAATGAAACTGAATTTATGGCCCTATCAGGATATCGCTATAGTGATACTCGTCTTTTAGATATCCAAAAACTACTTAATGATAAATTAAAATTAATTATTATTACTCTAGGTGAAAAAGGGGCAGTTGCAATTAGTAAAGACGGCATCTACCACCAAGAAGCATTTAAAGTTAAAGTTATGGATACAGTTGGAGCTGGTGATACTTTTAATGGTTATTTTTTAGCAAATTATTTATTGACAAATGATTTAAAATTATCATTAAAACTGGCAACAAAAGCCTCTAGTGCTGCTATAACTAAAAACGGAACATTAGATGCTGTTCCGCAACCTTTTGAATTGAATTTTGATTAAAATATTTAATTTCTGCATAGTTTTTATCTTAAAACTTATTTTATTTTTATATTAATTTTTGGCTTATAGTTTCGCATATGTGTGCGCGTTATAGACGCTAAGTAGTGCATGGCTAAAAATCATCAAGTAAAAAAAGATAATCCTTTTCTTCGCTAAAATTAATTTATAAATATGAGGAAAGGGGTTAAATATGAATAGTGTTATTACTTCTATATTATTTCTAACTTTAACGAGTGCTAGTGCCTTTGCCCCACTAAAAATTAATGGTGAAGCAAATAAAATTGCTGTAAGTTCAATCGAAGCTAAATCAATTTTTGGTGGTTGGTGGGATGATAGTGATGGCGATGCTAGTTGGGTAAATCAAGGTGTGATGGTTAATGTTCCTAAACAAACTTGGAATTATGAAGCACAATTGCCATCTACTTTTGCTAGCCCATCTTTTAAAAGAAACTTCTCTTTAGTTGATAACGAAGCAATTTCCTTTAGAATTTCAGCAAATTTTTATGATGAAGATGGCAATGTTATAACTCAAAGCGTTAATGATGGTGGTGGAGCTTTTAATATTGCTGTTTATAATGCGGCAAACGAACAGAAAATATCCACTTTAAGAATCTGGGTGAATTCTCAGCCTAACGGCGCTGATCAAAATACCCAATTATGGGCAACTGTAAATGGTGATGATTGGCAATATAGTGTTAGTGGTGAACGCTGGATTAAAGGTGCAGCTAAATTATCGAGTAGTTTTTACATTCAATTTGATAAAGAAAATCTCTTCTCTAGTTATGTGGGAGGTTCAGATAGTATTACTCCTTTAGCGACCAACATTGATTATGTAAACGCTGTTAAAAATAATTTAGAAGGTGTCGATGAAGTATTCTTTAGATTTGGTGCTTCTAATGGTTTTACCGAAGATGCTTCACTAGTAATTTCTGAAATTAATGGCCAAGCATTAACAAATGTCGATGGTATTATTAATGATGTTAGCGCCCCTAAATTCTCTACGAAAAATAATTTACCTGCTACCTTACCAGTTAATGTACCAGTTGCCTTGAACATAGAAGCTTTTGATCTTTTAGATTCTAATTTAAAGTATCAAGTTAAATATGGTGAGGATGAATTTAAAGACGGCCTAACCTTTACTCCGTTAGTTGTTGGTGATGATTCAGTCACTATTAAAGCGATTGATAGTAGCAATAATGAAACGACATACACTTATAATTTCAAAGGCGTTAATGTGGCCGAATCATTTGCCGAGACATTTTTAAATACGACAAGCGTTTGTGATCCCTCTGGTGCTACTAACAATATCACTAGTGAGATGTGGCAAGAACTTGAAGATGCTTATAACGCTCTAAGTGTAGAAGAACGCGCGCGTTTAACAAACGCTCAAAATAATGAACATGGTACTAAATTAGAAAAGGCAGTTGCTCGCTATGAGTATATTGTTCATAAATATGGTTATAAAGATTTTATGGAGCGAAATGTTGAGGTTTTAAGTATCAATAATCTAAATAATCATGATGAAGCTTGGTTCTTACCTTTAATTATTTCTTTGTCAGTGATAACTATTTTAGCAGTTGTTGTTTTAGTAGTTAAAACTCGTAAAAAAGATAAAATCGAATAAAATTTCTTCTTTTTAAAATTCTATTTCCCCTAAAAAGCGTCAAAATTATGACGCTTTTTGGCTATTATAATCTACATTAATCATAATGAGTTAGATTTAATCGTTAAAAATTAGAAAAAAAGCATATAATAAAACGGCTATAGTCAATAGTTAAAATAATCTAAAAGCAGAAAAAAACTAAAATATAAATGTAGAATGAAATAATTAACGAGGAGGACTTATATGTTTAAATTATTACTCATTCCAATCCTTAGTTTAACCATGATGAACACCTCACTGTTTGTTCGAGAGAGCGTTGATGTTTCTACCCTTAATGCGAATGAAATGTGGGGAGGTTGGGGACATAATACTTCCTTCACGGAAGATGGTCTTTTAGCTCTTTCACCTGGCCATGATACGGTTGGTGATAACGCTTGGCAATATAAGACGGTATTACCAGGTGTTGGTGTTAGAACTAATAGCACGAATTATACTCAAAATTTTTCTTTGAATAATAATGAAACAATCTCCTTTGAATTTTCTCTTAATATGTTTGACACTAGCGGCAATGATAATGTCATTGGCACGCATACCGATGCAAATAATCCAAACGATATTTATTTTTTAGATATTTATGTTCACGATCGAACTAATGATGCCCAATTAGCGTTACTTCGCATCTTTACCGAAAGTGGTTCAAAATTAAACGGCAATCACTCATCTGCCTTATATGGAAGTGGTTGGGATCAACAATTATCATCATCTTATCGGTTGATGGGCGATGCCACTTTAGATAGTAGTTTCTATATTCAATTTGATAAGGATAATCTATTTTCTAGTTATGCAGGAGGACAAGAAGGTATAGTTCATTTATTTGATTTAAATAGTGATTTAGCTAAAACAATTAAAAATAATTTAGCTAATGTCGATGAAATTATTTTTAAAATTGCCCCTAATACTGGCTGGAATAAAGAAGCTTCTTTATATTTAAAATCAATTCAATTAGTGATAATGTTGCCCCAACCTTTAACGCTATATCGTTGCCATCCTCTTTAAGTATTAATAATCCTCAAACTTTAGAAATTTCAGCGCACGATGTTTTAAGCGAAGTGCGTTATGAAATTGAATATAATGGCGTTAGAAACGAGGGTTTAACCTTCACTCCTAATAAAGTTGGTGCTGATAGTGTTTTAGTTTATGCACTTGATAGCTCAAATAACGAAAGTTCTTATCTTTATAATTTTGAAGGTATTAATGTTATACCTGCTCCAACTTTTACTTCTTTGCCAACAATTAACGACGCAAAGTACAATTATTATGACAATATTGTGATAGATGCTCCATCAATTGAAGATGTTACTGGTGTGGCAGTAATTACTTTAAGTTATGGCTTAACTAGTGAAGAAACGAGAAATACTTTAAATATGGACATCAATCGACAATTCGTTATCAACATTGACAAAGAATTTGTTTTTGGTGAATATGAATTCGTTTTTCTTGCTACTAATAGTGGTGGCACTTCCACTAGTGATCCAATTATTGTAAATATCTCGTTAGCAGATATTAATTTAGTCGATTTCATTGATGTCGGTGAGGCAGACATCATCCTAGATTATGCCGATTATGGCTTAAGAGCTAAGACTCGCACTAACTATCAATATTTAACTTTAGGTCGCGTCGATTTAGCTGATGAACAATCCCTCACCTTTGTCATCCCCTTTTCTTTAAGCGATGGTTCATCTAACAACATTCAATGTTTTGAATGGCAACTTGTGAATATTAACGATCCACAATACTACATTAGTTATCGCATGTGGACCGATCAAACGAGCACTAATTTTGATGCGCCTACCAACGTTTTAATTTCAACACCTAGTGGTGTAAACGATATTACTAATTGTGGGTGGCGTAGTTATGGTCAAAACCCCGCTTATCGCGAAGTGACATTCGTTTTTGATCCAAATAGTTCGGCTTATTTCCATTCTTACGATAATAGCAATGTGTTAGTTCCAGCCCTTGGGGTGGATAATGCGATGGCTACATTCTTTAATGAGGCTCCATCTTCTTATTATGAAGCGCGCGTTTGCGGTATGAACACTAGTTTAGGTGATGGACCATTATCGACAACCTTCGAATATGGTGTCGTTTCTTTCAGTGGTCAAAATTATAGGAACACTAATGGAGTAATTGATAATATCAACGATCCAATTGTCAAATTGAGTGGACCTAGTGAATGCGAAGTGAATCAAACAGTTAACATTAATTATTTCTATGATGATTACACCGCTTTAGATGAAGATTTAGAAGTGAGTTTAAATGTTACTAATCCTCAAGGAGAAAAGATAGCACAAGAATCATCGCCTATTGGTTTATTGACTTTAACTACGACAGAAATGGGAACTTATCTAGTTGAGCTAGATGTCAAAGGGGCAAGCGGTAATACTATACATCGCCAACTAAGCATTACTGTTAAACAAGAAAGTAATCCAATTGAAATCACGCTTAATGGTGAATATCCTACTTCTTTAAATGTTGGCGATTCGATTACGATTTTAGAAGCGACATATTCTGCTCATGCAAATATGGATAAATCGACCATTACCATCATCGATATGAATAACGGGGAAATAAATGTTAATGTAGGTGATACTTTTACTTTTACTATCCCTGGGTTATATACGATTCGCTATTTCGCTAGCGACGATGCCTTACCAGAAAATAACACTGCGACATTAGACATTCGTATTAATGTTTTAGATGTAACTAAACCGGTTGTAACGACTGATTTGTTAGATACTTATAATTTAGGTGAGGAAGTAACAATTACGATAATAGCGACCGATGAAACTGAACTTAGTTATCGCGTAATTATCACTTCTCCTTCTGGCACTCGCAAGGAATATACTAGCAATGTCATCACATTAACTTTCAATGAAATAGGAGAATATTCGATTCATATTACCGTTACCGATTTATACGATAATGTCACAGCGATTGATGACACATTTAATGTTATTGATGATCGTATTGCTCCAATCGATCCTCCGTCAGCTAATGATGATAATACCGGTCTCATTATCGGCTTATCGGTTGCTGGTGGTGTCATTCTTTTAGGTGGGGCGGCTGCATTAGTTATCGTTTTAATAAAGAAAAAGAAAGGGAGATAATTAAATGAAATATTTACGTTTAATGATGTCTTTAGTTGGTTTAAGTATGGTTTTAGGTAGTTGTAATGATACTTGTCCATCTTTAAATTGTGACACTGGTGGCGAAGAAATTTCAGTTATTAAACCTGTCGAATATGATGATCCATCTAAGAGCGACGCTCTTTATCATGGTGAAGATGTTTTAGTTAGTCAAGTTGCTACTAGTCAAGATGGTGATACTTATATTGAATATAATGGCGCGCCCTTTATTTATAATGGCATCCAAATTCGCACCGATGCTTTTATGAACACTGATAAATGGAGCATCGATGAAATTGAAATTTTATTTCAAACTGCTAAAGAATGTGGCTTTGACTTAGTGCAAATTCCCCTCGAATGGGCAGATATTGAAATTGCTAAAGATGTTTATGACTTTTACTATTTATTTAAAATTTTAGAATACGCACGAAAATATGATTTAAGAATGGAACTGCTATGGTTTGGGACAAATATGTGCGGTGACACTCATTCATATACTGTGCCTGATTATATTTTAAAAGATGGTAAAACTTATCCAAAATTCGACGCTCCTCGCACGGGTGAGTTCTGGTCATATTATGGCTTGATGTGGTATTTAGATTTTGACGATCCAGATTTGCTCATGCGCGAAGGCTTAGCGATTGAAAAATGTTTAGATTTTATTTATGAATATGATTCGACGCATGGCGGACATAAATCGGTTATTGGTATGCAAATTCATAATGAACCAGATTGTTTCCCCCGTTGGCGCATTTTCACCGCTAATAAAGAAGTTAAAGATCCATTAACAGGTCAAACATTCACAAAAGAAGATGCCTTTAAAAATGTTTTAAATGCTTTGGATTATTTAGGTAAAGTGGTAAAAAATCATCCTTATAAGATTATTACTCGTGTCAATTTTGCGACGATGACGCGCGGTGATCAAGATGGCGAAAGCAGTGGAATTTATTTAAGTAATGGCAACTTAGCAACAATCCGTGATTTCGTTAAAGACACTTTTGCTTTAGAAGGTATCGATATAATTGGTGATGATTGCTATGATGCGGTTATTAATGATGTCAAAGGCATTCAATTGATGTTAAAGGAACAATTAGTGGGCAATTATCCTCATATTGCCGAAAACGATGGCAATTATGCGAACACCCCTAGTTTATTGCTTACTAGTCAAGTTGTTAAGGCTGGCTATATTGTCTATGAACTTGCCACCTCTCCTTTCTTTAAGGCAAATAACGCTTCTGATATCGATCAAGGTATTTATTCAGTTAACGCCGATAAGACATTAACTGGCAAAGCCCATCAGGTGAATATCACAAAAATGTTAAAAGCAATTAAAGCGTGCAAAAATCCTCTAGTGTTAGCAAAACAAGGAAATGTTTTAGGATTTAATTTAATGTCTACTAATCCACAAAACAATTTTATCCAAACCATCAATAGTGAAAATGTTTCAATTACCTTTACTACTTCAACTGGTGCTTTAGGTTATGTTTGTGATTATGACAATTCTTTATACGCTTATTTCTTAGGTGATTGTTCCTTAGACATTTCCAACGTGACAGTCAGTGCGATTAGTGTTGGCGATTATAGTGGAGAAGAATTTATCTCGACGACAACACTTAACGCTACTAGCAATATTAATATCACTGCAAATCAATTATATAAAATAGATTATCGTGATGTTAAGTCTCCTTTAATTAGTAACGCTCTTGAAGCGATAGGAGGTTAAAATGAAAAGAAATTTTTTACTATTGATTAGTGCTTTATTTTTAGTTGGTTGCAATGAAACATGTCCAACTTGTCCCCCGTTAGCGGGCGATATCGTAATAACTAAACAAGAAGTCTATAGTGCCCCTTATACATCGATAGCTAGTGAAAAATCATATATCGTTAATCAAAACAATCAACCGCAGTTAATTTTATCTTCTTTAATTAGAACTGATTTATTAAGAAACGCTGATTTTTTAGAATATAGCGAAATGGAAGACTATTTTGCTATCGCTAAAGAGACGGGTTTTAATACTGTCGATGTCGTCATTACTTGGGCGGAAGTTGAACCGCATCGCAACGAATATGATTTTTCTAGTATTGAAGCTTATTTAAACTACGCGTTAAAATACGACTTAAAATTAAATGTTATTTGGTATGGTTCGCTTGTTGATGGCGAATCGCATGGGGCTAATATTCCCCAATATATCCAATCTAATCCTGATGTTTATCCGGTGTTATTAGATTTATTTGATGGTGCCTATTATGGTCGTTTTCGCATTTTAGATTGGGACGATCCTGATTTAATCGCCCGCGAAAGCAGTGCGATATATTCTTTATTTAATTACATTTATGATTGGACGAGTGAAAAAGAATATAAAGATCCAGTTATTATGGCTCAAATTGGACAAGGAGTCGACCGTTTTCATAAGTGGCGCATCTCCCAATACACTGTTCCGGGTATAGAAACTGAATTAATGACATTAGAGGAAGCATTAGCGATGACTAATACCTACTTAAATGAACTAGCAAAAGCCGTCAAATATTCGCGTTATCGCCCTTTAACAAGAGCGGAATTCTGCGAACAAACTGGAGTCGTTAATTATGTTAGAGAAGTTTATGATTTAGAATATATCGACATTGTTGCGACGACTTATCTTCACGATATTTCAGCGGCAAGAAATGGCATTCGTTCTTTTGCTGATGAATTTGATGGCATGCCAGTTATCAATGCGGAAAACTGGGCGAACGATATCAATCATCGCATGACTTTAGCTAATATTGCTTTAGGGGCAGTTGGTTATACCGCTTATCAATTATCTAATCCGGTTTATTTCCCAGAAAATCCTAATGGTGCACTTTATGAAAGATACGATTCCTCTAAGGCGACTTTAGAAGAAAAGTTCATTCCAATTGCTAATCGTGTGACTTATACTAAGTCGGTTATGAATGCTTTAAATAATTTATACGTTCCAGCTAGCAAGACCATCCGATCTAATTTTGCAGCCTTAGGTTATGATAACCGCCTTACTAGCGATAACGAAAACCAAAAAGTTTATCTAAGTAGCGGAGTCATGCTCGAATTTAATAAGCCGACCTCCTCGATTGCTTTTGTTATGCATGAAGGGGATTATCTATATGCTTATTCTTTAAATGATGCTTCCATAACCTTCTCTAATTGCGCATTATTAAATGCTCAAAAGGGTCAATTTGATGAATATCAAACCTTTAGTGGTGAAGCTGTTAGTCTAGAAAATAACATCACATTAAATTTAAAAGGAGGAGAAACTTATCGTCTCAGAGTCACAAGCGTGAATGATTTACCAAGTGCGAGTGAACTTCGCGAATTAAATTATTCTTCTACTTTAGATGCGATTAGGTCATAGTTATGCTTAAAGCTCATGTTAATTCGATTATTAAATATGAACATAAAGTAGGTGAATATGTTTTAAGACACCGCCATGAAGTGTATGAATTAGTTTATTATGTGTGTGGTGAAGGTCTATTAACGATTGAAGGAGATGGTTACTCTTATCAAGAAGGAACCATTACCATTACTAAAAAAGGTGTCATTCACGATGAAACCACGAAAGTGTACACTAAATGTATTATCGCCTTATTCGAACTTGACGAAGAAATTGATGACGATTTTATTTTGGTGAATTTAAACGATAAAGATCTAGTTGAAGTAAATCATATTTTTCATCAAATCTTTGCTGAAGAAACAGCGGATTTACCATACAAAAAGAAGTTGATTAACAATTACTTCAACGTCATATTGACTTATATTTTTCGTGAGAAATATGCCTATCAAGCCGAAGAAAAAAGCTATTTATCTTTAAATAAAAGAGCGAAAGCTTTCATCAAAGAAAATTATAAACAAAATATTGATTTTGCCCTATTAGCCAAATCATATGGTTATTCCTACTCGCGTTTTCGCCATATCTTTAAAGAAGAAAATAATATTTCTTTAAATTCTTATTTGATTAATTATCGCCTCGATATGGCAAAAGTATTTTTGCAAAATAAAAAATACTCCGTTAAAGAAGTTGGTTATCAAGTCGGCTTTAAATCACCAAGTTATTTTAATGCCTCTTTTATTAAAAAATTTCATTTAACTCCATTAGAATTCCGTCGTTCAATTAAAGATGTCGTTGGAGTAGGGGTCGCTAAACTAAAAGGTTTAGAGACGATTATCTTTGATACTGATTTAGGATATGATTGCGATGATGTTGGAGCGCTTGCCCTCTTAAATATCTTTAAAAATCGCAATTTTATCGATTTAAAAGCGATTATTCATTCCGCCAAAAATAATCAAGAGGCCGACAAAGCCATCTATGCGATTAATAAATATTATGGTAATAAAGACATTCCAATTGGTTTATCTAATATTTCTAACCCCACTTTAAATCAATTAAAAATTAATCCTTATCAAGCTGCGTTAATCGATGAATTTTATCATGGTGAAAATATTATTAAGCACGATTCTTTAGATTTGCTCATTAAAACTTTAATCAACGCGGAAGATCAATCTATCACCATCTTAATTACTGGCTTTTTAACTAATGTCGTCGCTTTAATGAAAACGATAAAAGTAAGCGATAATTTAAGCGGTAGCGATTTAATTAAAAAGAAAGTTTCTCGCTTTGTCATCATGGGTGGAGCGTTTAAAACTAGTCAACCAGAATTTAATCTTTTAAGTGATTTAAACGCGAGCATCTATTTCTTTCAACATGTTGAAACACCGACATATTTATTAGATTATGATACCGGTGTGACAATCTTTACTGGTCAAAACATGATTGATTCAGTAAATAAAAATCCCATTGGAGTCTCTTATTCTATCTGCAACGGGAAAGCGCGAGAATCTTGGGATCCTCTAACAGCTTTATTTGCGATTAATCATGATGACCACTTATTTACTTTATCAAAAAGTGGAAATGTTGAAATCGATCAAGAAGGTTATTCGACCTTTCAAGAAGATAAAAATGGCTTTGTCCGTTTAATTTTATTAAGAGAAACACCACAGATGGTGGAAAAAATTATCAATAAATACTGGGAGGAAAACAAATGAAGAAAAGACATTTTCAAGCATCGTTATTAACGATTATTAGTTTATTGCTTTTAACTGGTTGCGACAATAACTCTAAACGCGATTATGTCATCCTTTATATTTGGGGCGATAATAGTGAAATTAGTAGTTATGAAAGTATCGCAAGTAGTTATCGAGAGTTAACTGGCACAGAGGTTCGCGTCATTCCGGCAACGGATAGCTATTACAATAGTTTAAATATTCAACTAGGTTCTTCAAAAAGTGCACCTGATATCTTTTTTACTGAAGGCGGAGAATTTCCTAGTCACATCGCTAGTAACAAATTATTAAATTTGACGCCTTATATAGAGTCTGGTGCCTTAGATATTAAAACTGCCTCTAATGACGATGGACAAATTGAGTTATGGGATATCAACGATTCCTATCGTTATGATGGTGATAGTATTGGCCAAGGCGATTATTACGCTTTAATTAAAGACTGGTCGCCAGATTTTGTCTTATGGTATAACAAAGGTCTTTTCGATCGTTATAACGAAGTAAATAATTACCAAGCTGGCGATGAAGGGTTTTTAGAATACCCTAGTGAAACTATTCCGATGAGCTGGGATGAATTTTATGATTTATCGAATAAATTTGTCGGATTAGATTTAGGTGATGGCGTTAAGGTTAATTATGGCACGATGCTCGACCGCGTTCCTTATAAACATTTGATGGAGTGGATTCAAATGACTGGTAGTAGCACTTGGACAAGCGATGGAATGGAATTTAATTATACTGATCCAGGCGTTAAAAAGGCCTTTGAATTCTTTATCAATTTGCAAAACGGCGAGAAGAAATCTTCCCCAATTATTGGTCCAACATCAATTGGTAGTGGCGATTTATTTAGAAATGGTCAGTTGCCATTTTGCTTTTATGGTAACTGGGCTTATTCTAATTATAATTGGGACACGATCGGCTTTGAATTTGGTTTATGTCCACCTCCAGTACCCGCTAAAGAGAGCGGTGAAGCTCTCACTATCGAAGATACATATGCGACTAGTTGCGGAATGGTTGGTTTAGCCGTTTATCGTTCTTCCCCAGTCGTTGATAAGGCGGTAGACTTTTTAAATTATTATATGACAGTTGGCCAAGAATTTATGGCTGAAAAATCTTTTAATATTCCCGGTAATAAACTCGTTGCTAGTAGCGATGCTTTTATGGAAAACGAAGATGCAAATATTGCCTATATCAATGAGTTTTTTATGAACATCGCGACAAATTATACCCACGAGATTGTTTATAATAAATATGTTTCCCAAGAGGCATTTGAAAATATTATTGGAATTTATCTAATCCCATATATTGAAAATCCTTCTAGCTCTAATTTAGATAAAGTTTTAGAAAATATTCATAATGATTTAATGCTCGAAATTTAAAATGGAAAAAGTTGATATTCTCGATATAACTAAACAAAGGAAAAGTTTCAATCCTGAAAAACGAAAGACGATGCTCTTTTTCGCCTATATTTCCCCTTGGTTAATTGGTTTGATACTTTTTACTCTCGTCCCAATATGTATCTCTTTTGTTTTATCGTTTACTAATACGTCGATGATGAATTTTTCTAGCGATCCTTGGGAGTTTGTTGGTATTGATAATTATCTTAGAATATTTCGGGAAGATGCTACCTTTTTAAGAGCTTTGCTCAATACTTTTATTTACGCCTTTGTTAAAGTCTTTTTGTTAGTAATTATCGCCTTATTAATCGCCTTATTGCTCAATAAAAAGATCGTAGGTCGCAAAGTCTTTCGCGTTTTGATTTATTTGCCGAGCATCATTCCTGTCGTCAGCGTTGCTCTTTTATGGAAAATGATTTTCACTGGCGGCGAATATAATATTGTCAATTACGTTTTATCTTTTTTTGGTTTTCCTGCCATTGATTTCTTTGGCGGAGAAGCCTCAAGTATGGCGACGATTATCTTCATTGGGATATGGAATGGTTTAGGTCCAACGATGTTAATCCTTTTAGCGGGTATCCAAGGCATCGATCACGATATCATTGAGGCGAGTGAACTCGATGGTGTCAATGTCTTCCAAAAATTTTGGCACATCGTTTTACCTTCGTTATCTTCAACAATTTTCTTTGTTACTTTGACAAGCTTAATTTCTTCCTTACAAGTTTATGCGGAAGTTCAATTATTGACCGAAGGCGGACCTGGCATTGCGACGACAACTACTTCCTTATTAATTGTCCAAAACGCATTTAAATCGATTGGTTCGAAGACGCTTGGTTATGCTAGTGCACAATCATGGATTGTCTTCGTCATCACCTTGGCTCTCACCTTAATCTTTATGGCGATGAGCAATCATAAAGATAAAGTTGATAAAAGGAGATTTAACTATTAATAATTCAAGTAAAAATTGATTTGTATGACAAAAACAGTTCTCTTTGCGGAACTTTCTCTTAAATCCTAAAAATATTTA
>CASFQR010000003.1 GCA_949297275.1 uncultured bacterium
TAAATATAAAAGAGCGCATATTAGAAATGGACACGAAGATCAAAAGCTCATCGATGAATTAACTGGTAAAAAAACCTCTCAAAAAGATGATCAAAACAAAGTGAGCGTTTGGTGGAATAATTTAACAAATAAAAATTCAGCCATCAAGGTGACCAACAAGGAGTCAAAACAAAGTGAGAAACCTACTTCTTATACGGAACTCATCGCTAAAAAAGAGAAAAAATCAAAAATTGTCAAGATTGTTTTCTTATCACTTTATGGGGTTTTTGCCGCCTTTATCATCGCTTTAATGGTTACTTCCATTACTTATCGCGTGAATGGCGATATGCTTTTTATTGGCGAGACTACTTATTTAACAATTCAAACGCCTTCAATGGCGGAGGTACATAAAGAAAATACTTATGTTCAAGAAAATAATTTAGATAATCAAATTGAACAATATGCCCTAATTAATGTTAAACGTGTGAATAGCGTTGATGATTTAGAACTTTATGATGTTGTGGCCTTTAAGGCAAATGATTTAATTTATGTCCATCGCCTAATCGCTAAAAATGTGGACGCAAGTGGTGAGATACTTTTAACCTTCCAAGGGGATGCGAATAATGGTTCATATTCTTTTGAGAAAAATGTTACATTTGATCAAGTTATCGGAATTTATGATGGTTATCAAAGCGTCTTTTGGGGCGCGATGATTACTTATTTACAATCAAATATTGGCATTATTGCCATGACTTTAGCCCTTGTCTTCCTCGTCAATTTAGAAGTGCAAGAAGAATTGATCGATTGCGACTATCGTAAGCGCCTAAAATATTTAGCAACTAAATTAGATCAGGAGTAAGGAGTTAGATGTTTAAATTATCTTCTTTATTAATTGGTGTTGGTGGCGTTGTTGTTTTAGTTGGCACGGGTTTAAGCAGCTGGATTTTTATCGATAGCATGAACGATAATGTCGAAGCTTCTTTTAATGTCAATGTCGATTTAAAAGGTCTTGGCAATTTTGGTGATTTCGTCTTAAACGCCCCTGATTTTATCATCTTTGAAGAAGGCAACAATCCTTCTTCGTTAAATGATGGTTTAAATTTTTATCAGAAAATCTACGATGAAAATATTATGAATATCGATGGTTATTTCGGCCTATCTTTATTAAATCAATTCAGCATCCAATTTATTCCGTCAGAAGAATTTAGTATGTATCAATATAATTTAAAAATAAGATTTATTATTAATGGCTTTGAACTTGATGGTTCACCAATTATCACTACGACTAGTTTATATAATTCCCTTATCGATGAAAATGATCCTAATGAGGCAATATCATTTACTAGTTTTGGCGACGAATATGACCCTAATACAATGACATTAACAATTAATCTTCCAGATTATTTTCAATACGCATCTTTAGATGTTAAGCCGCACGACTTAGATAGTTATAAAGCTTTGGTTGCCGCCCTTAATACTTCAATTAATTTTGTGACTATCGAAGCTTATGTTGAGGTTGTTAGTTAGATGAAGAGAAGATTATTGAAATATTTATTGATTCTTCCTGTTTTGATGATGCTACCTCTAAGCGCATATTCTTTATTTTATTTCGATGCGACAAAAAATGAGACAACTATTGACACTGATGTGCGTATTGATGATATTGCTGAAAATTATACTTTTGCTAGCACAACAAAAGTCGATATGCCGACTTATGATATATATTTTTTCCCATCGTTACTTTACATGGACACTTCTATTTTTGGTGAAAAGCCAGAAGATTTTGATGGCTATCTTTTAGCGGACAATAATGGTGGTGGTTTAACCCGCGTGGGTGATAAGACTAATGATGATTATTATGATGAGTCGATGCAAATTGGTAATCGCAGCAACGCACCTTCTTATTATGTAAGTTCGAGTGATGATGATAATGTAAATGATCCTGATACAATTTATGGAATATCTTGGAATGAAAATGGTCGCGATTATGGTGTGGTAGGAGAATATTCAATCGTTAATTTATATAACAATAGTGATGATGGTAGATATCCACGAAATATGTATCGTCAAGAACGTTTTGGCTATTGGCCTAATAAAAACATAGAAGATGGCCGCTTTTTACCAATTAAATTTGAAGGGGTTGAACAATTATCGTCTTATTTATATAACCAATATATTGTCGACCCATTATGTTCAATGAATGACCCTGGTAACTATTATGTCTATTATTTTGCTGGTTGGACCTATAAGCCGGATGATACGGTTGATAATATGCCAGTAACTCAAGAAGAAGGTTATAGTCTCATTCAATCAATGTTTAGAAATAGTAATAATTCATATATTTTTGATATTTTAGAAAATCCCGCTAAGTACGCTGATAGTGAAGGTGTGATTCGCTTATATCCTTATTTTATTGGGGAAGGAACATATGACTCGTATGCCGCTAATGATAGTACCCGTATTAGAGTCAATGATAATAACAATATTAAGCGTTTTGTTTTTGTCAGCGAAACACATCCTGATATTACTTATACAACTGGTAACTGGATTACTAGCGACCATACAATAACTAATATTAGTTTGGCGGTTTCATACAACATTCTTCTCGATAGTAATACAAAATTAAGTATCGATTGGATGAAAAAGGATGATTATAGCAGCAACGAATGGCAAAATAATGCGTTTAATATTGAATGTAATTATATTGTAAATAAATACGGTCAAGGGTTATACAATTTTTATATCGCAGTAGGCTATAATGGCCAAAATTGTAATGATCGCGAAAGAGAAATTGATTTAAATGAATTTGAACATGGTTTATCCTTTAATAATTTTAATTCTTTACGTGCTAAAAACATTATTATACATGCTTCTGCATATGGTGATTCGGATGATGGCTTGCACTGGCATAATTTAGATGATGTGCATAATGGAAGTGATCGCGCGCCTTTAGTTATCGGGTATGAAAAAGTTGCCGATATTAAGATTATCGAAGGGATTGACACTAGTGGTGATTATAATAGTTATATCCAAAGTGTTTATCCCACCAGTGCAAACTTTGCCCATACTAATTTAGTCGATAATTCTTATGCTTATTTAGTGAGAAATATTGATCTAAGTGATGATGTTAATAAATCTTTCCAACTGCGCTTTGGCGAAAATTATATTTTAGATATTTCTTTTAATAATCCTTCCTCTAGTATAAATGTTCCAATTGAGCAAGGATCATCGGCTACCCAAGAATTCGTGCCTTATGGTAATTATTTTAAGCTCACTAATATCAATGGCCAAAATTTCTTCACGGTTGATAGTGAACTCTATTATCATATCTTTGATTTCTTATTAATTTATGATAATAATAGCAATAGCTTTAGTTTTTATGTTTACCGTCATACGGATTTCTTTGTTAAATTATATGGGACAGATGTTACTTTAAATCATGATAGTGAGACTGGCATGGTAATCCATCAAAATGTTTCAGCAATTTGGGAAAATCGCTATGGGGCGAGTCAAGAAATTAATCGTGATGACGCTAATACGAATACTGATATTGGTGGTTCCTTATCATTAGAAGAGACGATTCGTCAACATATTGGTACCTTAAGTGATCAAACTTTAAATCAATATGTTTTATTAGATCATGTTACCCAATCGATAGTGGGTTATTTTGACGATACTAATAATTTTATTTTTCGACCATTTATTGTAAATAAAAATTATATTTTAGAATTGCATTATCTACCTGATTTAATCAGGTCTTTATCTTTGGATTAATTTATTTTTATAATTAAATGTGCTTGTTATTAAAGAAAATATCATTCATCGCTTAGTTATTGAAAAATCCGAATTTATTGCTTTATTAATAAAAATTAATAATTTAGAAGATATTCCTTATTATTTAAATAAAGCCAAGGAAGATTATCCTAAAGCTAAACATTATTGTTATGCCTATATCTATCATCAAGAGCAAAGATATAGCGATGATAAAGAACCAAGCGGCACAGCTGGTAAACCTTTATTAACCTTATTAACCAATAATCATCTAGACGAAATCTTAGTGATTGTTGTGCGTTATTTTGGCGGAGTGCTTTTAGGTGCATCGCGCCTATTAAGAACTTATAGTGGGGTCGTTAATGAGGCGCTTAAAAAAGCAACGATTATTGAAAAGAAAGAATATTATCATTATCAATTAATATGCACCTATGAAGATTATTACATTTTAAAAAATTATTTATTAAAAAACGATATTATCCCCTTAAATATTAAATATGAATTATTAGTTAATTTAGAAATTTACGCTTTAAAAGAGATTGAAATAGAATTAAAAAATAAATTTCCTAAAATTGAGATCAAATATTTAGGTAAAAAGATGTTGTGATTTAGTTGCATCTATATTTCTAAGGCATAGAATTATCACTAGAAAAGGAAAAGAACAAATGGAAAAAGAAGAATATATTATTAGAAGAGAAAACTTAATTAAAAAATTAGAAAATAATAGTGTCGCTATCATTTTTGGTGGGGTAGAGAAAAAGTCGAGCGAAGATGCGACTTACCCCTTTGAGATTAATCGCCACTTTTATTATTTAACTGGCGTTGATCAAGATAATTCCGTCCTCTTAATCGTCAAAACGGAATTTGAAGTCCAAGAATATTTATTTATCGATGAAAAAGATCCAAAAGTAGAAAAATGGATTGGAATTAAATTATCTGACGCTGAAGCGCAAGAAATCTCCGGGATTAAAAATGTTTTATTCCGCAATTCGCTAAAAGGTAAAATGGAAACAATCTTTGATGAAAATGGTTCGCATTTTGGTCTAATTAAAAATGTCTATTTAGATTTATCTAGCGAATTAAAGATTGCGAAAGATTTAGATACTATTTTGTTAAAAAAGCAATTATTAGAAAAATATCATGCGCGCTTTAATGTCTTAGATATTTACCCTTTAATCACCAAAATGCGGATGAAAAAGAGCAAAGAAGAAATTAAGATGATCGTTGAAGCGATTAAAACAACCGAAGTGGGGTTAAAGAATGTTTTGAAAGAACTTAGTCCTGGTCGCTATGAATATAATTTACGCAATGTCTTTGAATTTCATGTTAAAGAAGATTTAAATGCATCAATCGCCTTCCCTAGTATTGTTTCTAGTGGAAAAAATTCCACAATCTTACATTATGTTGATTGCAATGATTTATTAAAACCGAACGAACTGGTGTTATTAGATGTTGGCGCTACTCATCAATATTATTGTGGCGATATATCTCGCACCTACCCCATTAGTGGCAAATTTAGCGAAATGCAAAAGAAAATCTATAATATCGTTTTAGGCTGTAATAAAGCGACGATTAAATTTATGCGTCCTGGTTTAACTTTAAAAGAAATTAATGATTTTGCGAAAAATTATTTAGCCGAAGAAGCTTTTGCCCTCGGTCTTATTAGCAATGTAAATGAGATTAATCAAATCTATTATCATAATGTTTCGCATCACTTAGGTTTAGACACTCACGATGCTTCTTTCCGTGAAATGCCGTTAGAAGAGGGTAATGTTATTACCTGCGAACCAGGCTTATATCTAGCTTCCTTAGGAATTGGAATACGAATTGAAGATGATGTTTTAATTACAAATAGTGGTTCAATTAATCTTTCACAAGATATCATTAAAGAAGTTGATGACATTGAAAGATTTTTGGAAGCTAAATAAGATTTCCAATAATATTCACTTTTTTAAACGGCTTTAAGAAGGAATTAAACCTTGCATATTAAGTTATTTTTTCTTAATTTTACTTTCGCTTATTTATTGTATAATTAAGGCATGGAAAAATACATTTTAGCGATTGATCAAGGTACAACATCAACCCGCGCTTTACTTTATAATCATCAAGGTGAAGCCATCTTTAAAGCCATGCGGGAGGTTAAATGTCTTTTTCCTAAACCTGGTTATGTTGAAGCCAGCGCGATTGAGATTTGGATTAGTGTCGTGGATGTCATTAACGAAGTCTTAATTAAGGCTAATATCGATTTTACCCAAATTGATTCAATTGGTCTAACTAACCAAAGAGAAACGACAATCATGTGGGAAAAAGATACTGGTAAGCCTGTTTATAATGCAATTATTTGGCAATCTCGGCAATCGGCCTATATCTGCGCGCGTTATGAAGGACAAAAAGAATATATTCATGCGAAAACTGGCCTCTTAATTAATCCCTATTTTAGTGCCTCAAAGATTATTTATATTTTTGAAAATGTTCCTTTAATTAAAGAGCGGGCTAAGCGCGGCGAAATTCTTTTTGGCACGGTTGATTCTTGGATTTTATATCGTTTGAGTAATGGTAAAGTACATAATACAGATATCACCAATGCTTCACGCACGCTTTTATATAATATTTATGAACATCGCTGGGACGATGATTTATTAAAATTATTCGATATTCCTAAAGAAATTTTACCTGAGGTTAAACCATCAAGTTATGATTATGGTGTCGCTTCTTATTTTAATAATTATACGCATATTCACGCCTTAGCAGGCGATCAACATGCGGCGTTATTTGGCCAACATTGTTTTCATCCTGGCGATTTTAAAAATACTTATGGCACTGGTTGTTTTATGTTATTAAATACCGGCCAAACACCAGTTAATTCTAATAATGGCCTATTAACTACCATCGCTTGGCAAATCGGTGATGAAATTACTTATGCTTTAGAAGGCTCGGTTTTTGTTGGTGGAGCGGCCGTGCAATGGCTTAGAGATGGTTTAAAAATTATTCGTCACGCGGAGGAAAGTGAAACGCTCGCGCGAGAAGTTAGTGATAGTGAAGGGGTCGTAGTTGTGCCTTCGTTTGTTGGCTTAGGGACGCCTTATTGGGATGATGAAGTTAAAGGCGCAATCTTTGGTTTAACGCGCGCTTCAAAAAAAGCCCATATAGCGCGCGCGACTTTAGAAGCAATCGCCTTTGAAAGCAAAGATGTCATCGAAGTGATGAAATTAGACGCGAATTTAGAGATTAAGGAATTGCGCGTTGATGGTGGGGCGACCGCAAATGACATCTTAATGCAATTTCAAAGCGACATTTTAAATGCTAAAATTTTAAAACCAGCGTCTTTAGAAACGACATCTTTAGGCGTTAGTTATCTCGCTGGTTTAAGCTCCCATTTTTATCGCGATTTAAAGGAAATTGCCACTTTAAATAAAATTGCTAAAATATATACTCCAGCGATGTCAAGCGAAGAAATTAAGCGACGATATGATTTATGGCTTTTAGCTATAAAAGCCACGCGGACCTTTAAATAACAATGAATAACAATATTATTATCTTAAGCAAGGAACAATTTAATAATTTAGGAAAGCAATTACGTTTTCGCGATTGGTTTGATGTTGATTATTTATATGATTTATATGTTGAAGCTTCTAATTCCGCGAAAGAGATTACCCGCCAAAAATTATTAGGGCGATATATTCCTCTTAACCCAGTTGTCTTAATATTATATCTTACCCATGAATATGCTTTTTTAAAATCGCTAAAAAATCATGATGATAACTTTTTTAAGCAATTAGAAGTGAAAAATAAAATCATTTCTTCCTCATTAGATAAATATTTTACGAATGAATATTTTTCTTTTAAAAATGCCGGGGCGATTTCTAAATATTTACCAGAAGTCTCAACCCTTACTTTATTTTTAAATTTTCTTTTAGGTGTATTGCAAAAATATTCCTTAAAAAACCCGAAAGATACACTACTTATCGATATTATGCAAAAAGGCTTTTTAATGATGAAGGCAATGTTAGAATTAATCATTAATGGCTTTGCCACTGAAGCCTTTTCCACTTGGCGAACCCTACATGAAACTGAATGTATTTTAAAGATTTTATATACATATCAAGGCGAAGTAATTGAAGCTTATTTAAAGCATATGCAATATGCGATTGCCTTTAGGGGTGGTTTAGCTAATAAAGAAGAAACCGATCGCATCTTTAAGGAAATTAAAGAAAAGATGGCCGTGCATAATTTAAAAAGTAAAGATATGAAGAAATTTATTGAATATGGTTATCTTTACGCCATTAAAGATCAAGAGGATAGCGAAAATTTAAAACTTAATTTTCGCGATGGAGTCGAAAAGATTGCTAAATTAAATAATTACGCTAAAACTTATGAAATGGCTAGTGAAATTGCCCATAGTTCCCCGATTCTTATTTATTCGCGTCAAAATTATTTTTATCATTTCACTTTATTAAATGTTTATGAAACCTTCTTCCGCATGGAAGAAATTTTCTATGGCATTTATCAAAAGAAATCTTCACCAGAAGAAATTAAATATTACGCCTTGATGCGAAAAGAATATTTGCAAGAATTAGTCTTAATTCATCAAAAAGAGTTAGCTCTCTTTAAAGAAATAAATCAACAAAAATCTTCCTAAGATAGATAAAAAATCCCGCAAAAAGCGAGATTTTTTCTTAATAAATTATCTTAATTATATTTTAAGAACCTTCATAACAAGAGCCACCGATAAATTCGCGAATTAAGGAATTGCAAGGCACCCATTCATCATGCATATCAATAAAATATTTTAACATGCGGATAAGTCTTTCGGCTGTTGGGAAATATTCGCTTTCTTTATCAATTTTACTTAATAGTGGTAAAGCATATTTCTTCATAACTGGTAATTCATAAGAAAGCATGGAATTAAAGACAAAATCAGCATCTTCTTGCGTATCATAAATCCACTTAAATTCACCGCGACGAACACTAGGCCACATACCAATTGTTTCTTCAGCCGAAGCATTGCGGAATTTATAATCGCGAACAATTCGCCGCAGGAGTCTTAAATCTGTTAAGGAAATTGGATTATGATTATCTAAATTGATTTGAGCTGAAGGTGCGATATAAATTTTATATTTTTGGTGCTTAGGAATTAAATTAGTTAAGCGTTCATTTAAAGCATGAATTCCTTCGATGATAATAGGTTGATCTTCTTGCACTTTTAAGATGCGACCCATAACCCTTTTACCGATTTTAAAATCATAATGGGGGAGTTGAACTTCATCACCAGAAATTAAATCTAAAATATTTTGGTTGAATAAATCAATATCGAGAGCCTCAATTGATTCTAAATCTGGTTTACCATCTTCATCTAAAGGTGCTTGAGCGCGCGGCAAATAATAATCATCAATTGAGATGCGAATCGGGCGAATGCCACGCGAAATTAATTCAACTCGCAAGCGATTAGCAAAAGTTGTTTTGCCTGAACTAGATGGTCCAGCAATACAAATTAAACGAAGATCAGATATATCATGCGAGATGCGATCGCCGAGTTCAACAAACATTTTGTTATGACGAGCTTCGCAGACATTTAAAAATTCGATTTCACCATCTTCTTTGATGCGTTCGTTGATGCCACTGACAGTATCTGCGCCAGTAGATACTGCCCATTTATGTACCTCTTTTAAGGTGCGACCAAAGATTGGGGCATCATCAAAAGGTGGAATTTTACCGCCGCATTCAGCGCGCGGATATTGGAGCAAAATACCTGGGGAATATAATCGTAATTTAAAATCTTTTAAATAACCAGTCGAAGGCACCATATGTGAGAACATATAATTTAAATAACCTTCGCAGTCATATAAGTGGACAGTCTTTTCAGGACGGTAAGGTAAGATATCTAATTTATCGATTAATTTTCTTTCTTTATAAATTTCCGCGGCTTCTTCTTTGGTCACGACAAAGCGCTTAAATGGTAAATCTTCCGCAATGAGCTTATTAGCTTCATTAGTTAAGGCATTTACCATCTTTTGATCAACTTTTACTTTCTTATTAACAAATTGAATGAAGACGGAACGCGAGACATTATAACAAAAGCGAATATTAATTTCGGGATAAAGGCGATGAAAGACCATCGCGATTAAATATCTTAAAGACGCTTCATATATTTTAGTTGCGTCGCTATCTTCTACCGTTAAAAATTCGATATTTGCATCATAATAAACTTCATAATTTAATTCGCGAACGCGATTATTAACACGCGCACAAATGTATTCTTTATTATCTAATGGTAATAAATCTAATAATTTAACTTTCTTTTCATATTCTTCTACCTTATCAAAATATGTGACTTTAAATTTCATAATTTTTTCCTTTCTTTTCTAAGAGTGTTTAATTCACTTAACCCTAATTAATATCATAACAAAGTTAAAATCGCTTTTAAAATCATTTTTATTAGGCATTAATTCTTCAAATAAAAGATAGATTTTATCGAATTTTTTCTTAATAAATAAACCACAATAGATAAAATAAATACTGAATAATTTTCATATTTTAAGCATGAATTTTTTATTTAGTTATTCTTTTTAATGATGATGACTTAGTTATACTTCACTCCGCAATGAAGTAAATTATGAAGTAAGTGTGAAGTTTTACTAGATTGGTACTTCTTAATTTTATGAAGTGAATGAAGTAAATTATGAAGTAAGTGTGAAGTTTTACTACATTGGTACTTCATAATCTTGTCACTAGTTGTCTTCTTGCAATTTTTATTTATTCTATTTTCAATATTTTATATAATATTGACTATGGACAAGAAAAGATTGCTTTTAGTTATTGATTATCAAGTTGATTTTGTTGTGGGGAATTTAGGTTTTCCTAACGCTGATAAGATTGAAAATTTTATCGTAAATAAGATTGAAGAATTTATTTCAAATCATGATGATGTTGTTTTTACCCTCGATACCCATTCTAGTAATTATTTAGAAACCGAAGAAGGGAAAAATTTACCAATTAAACATTGTTTAAAAGGGACAGAAGGTCATCAACTTTATGGCAAAGTAAAAGATTTAGCAAGTGGCCATCTAACTTTAGAAAAAGATACTTTCGGCTCAAAAGAATTAGGTCTATATCTCCTTAGCCATAATTATGATGAAATCTATTTAGTTGGTTTAGTCTCATATATCTGCGTTTTAGCTAACGCTATTATTGCTAAAACCTTTAATTCTAATGCGCATATTGTCGTTTATCGCGATGGCGTTAGTGGCGTTAATAAGGAAGATGAAGAAACGGCTTTTTTAGCGTTAAAAAATGTTCAAGTAGAAATTAGATAGGAGTTTATTAATTTATGAAAAAAGCTTTTGTATACATTCAAAGCGGCGGACCGACTGCCGTCATTAATTCTTCGCTATATGGTGCGATTAAAGAAGCCCAAAAACACCCTGATTTAATTGAAGGGATTTATGGCTCATTAAATGGCATTGAAGGTTTGCTTGATAATCGTTTGATTGATTTAGAAAAAGAAGATGAAGAAAATATTGAATTATTAAAACAAACCCCCGGGGCCATTTTAGGCACGACAAGATATAAATTGCCTAAAGATTTACATGATCCTAAATACACTAAAATCATCGAAACACTCAATCGTCATAATATTGGCTATATTTTTGTTAATGGTGGGAATGATTCGATGGATACTTGCCATAAATTACATATGCTCTTTGAAGAACTACACTTAGATATTAAAGTTATTGGAATTCCTAAAACAGTCGATAATGATTTGGCAATCACCGATCACTCTTTAGGTTATGGTAGCGCTGCTAAATATGTTATTAATACTGTTAAAGAAATCTGCATCGATGCTTCTTGCTATAAAAAAGGTAAAGTTTTTGTCATCGAAATTATGGGGCGAAACGCTGGTTGGTTAACGGCTTCGGTTGATTTATTACCTTCTGATGCCCGCCCTGATTTAATTTTCTTACCAGAAAATGTCTTCGATTTAGAAAAATTCCTCGTCGATATTAAAGAAATTTATCATCGACAAGGTCACGCGATTGCCGCGATTAGTGAAGGGATTGTCTTTGAAAGAGACACATCAAGCGCGCGCGTCGATGCTTTTAACCATATTCAATTAGGGGGAGCAGCGGATGCTTTAACCAAAATCATTGAAAAGCGTCTTGATTTACCAACGCGATCAATTGAATTATCTTTAGCCCAACGCGCTTATGATATTTTATTAAGTAAAGTTGATTTAGATGAAGCGATTGCTTGTGGAGCTTATGGGGTGAAAAAGGCTCTCGAAGGCCATAGTGGTGAGATGGTTATTATTAAGCGAATTAATAATGAACCATATAGATCAGAATTTGCTTTGGTTGATACTGGTAGCGTCGCGAATGAAGAAAGAATGATTCCTTCGAGCATGATGAAAGGTGTCAAGATGATGGATCAATCTTTCCGCGATTATTTACGCCCCTTAATTCAAGGGGAAGTTCCAGTTAAATTTGAGGATGGTATTATTAAAGCAGCGCGCTTTAGAAAAGTTTTAATTTAGAAAATGAAAAAATCCTTTTCCCGCATTCCTTTACTTTATCGCATGATAATTGTTGGCGTTATCGTCGGCGTCATTTTAACGCTTTTAAGTTTATTATTTTTAATTTGGGAGATGTGGGATTGGACCGTTGGAGTCGCTTTAGGTAGCGTCATTGAAATAGTCTGCGTTACTTTGTTATATCTAGGCAGCGACTTATCATTAAAAGATAAAGGCTATGCCTTTTTTGCTTTATTTTTTATTTTACGAATGTTTTTATATGCAGCTGGAATTATCGTCTCAGCGTTATTAACTTATTATTTTGAAATTAAAGCAATCAATGTTTTTGGTGTCTTGATTGGTTATGCCCCAATGCAAATAGTGGTGATTATTGCCTCTATAAAAGAACGCTTTGATTTAACTAAATCGATTACTAAAATAGAGACAAAAATCGAGACAAAGGAAGAAGAAAAGAAAGATGCTTAAATTTTTCGACTTTTATTCTAAAGAAGATTTATTGCATTGGGACATGGCTCCTGAAACTTTCGTTGCTTTAATCATTGTAGCTATTTTAATTATTCTTTCGATTGTAATTTTTATATTAGCGAAAAGAGCCGATCCATTAAAGAAACCTAAAGGTTTATTGCTCGTTGTTGAAATGCTTGTGGAAAAACTTGATGATTTTGCCTATGGCTTAATGGGCAAGGGTTTTGAAAATTTTGGTGGTCTATTACTAGGGGTTGTACCATTTTTATTTTTATCATTTATTATTGGAATTACAGGTTTACCCACTCCGATGGCCTCCTTAAATGTACCTTTCACCATTGCTTTGTTTGCCTTTGCCATGATTCACTTTACGGCGATGCGATATAACAAATTTAAATATTTTAAGCGCTTTATTGAACCGCTGCCGATTTTTTTACCAATCAATTTAATTTCGATGTGGGCGCCTTTATTATCGATGACCTTACGTATGTTTGGAAATGCGTTAGTAGGTTGGGTGCTTTTATCGCTCTTAAATTATGTTTTAGAGGTCGCTAGTGCGGCCTTATTTTCTTTTATGCCTAGCGGCGTTAATACGATTTGGTTTGTGCCGATTGGTACACCTTTATTTCACGCTTATTTTGACCTTGTTTCTGGCTCCATCCAAACGATGGTCTATATGTTTTTATGTTGCCTATTAGTTGCACAAGAAAAGCCAGAAGAGGAAGAAATAGAAGAAAAATTAGCTTTGGTCAAAAGCTAGAAAGGAGAAAAAATATGACTGATGTTGGCTTAATTGCAATTGCTGCCGCTATTGCGATTGCTAGTAGTGGTTGCTCTTCAATTGGTGAAGGTTGGATTTGTCGAAACGCGATTGAAGGCATTGCTCGTAATCCCGAAGCTTATGGCAAATTGCGTACTGGGATGATTATTGGTTGCGCGCTTGTTGAAACCTGTGGTATTTATGCCTTACTTATTTCCATCTTACTCATCTTTGTTTATGGAGGTTAATTAGATGTCATTAATTTGTTTAACTTCTTTAGAGAATCCAGTTACTAATGAAGCGTTCTTAGAAAAACTTTTTCCTAATCCTTATGATTTTTTGGCAACGCTTTTAGCTTTTATTGTTTTATTAATTATCGTGTTCTATTTAGCGTATAAACCGGTAAAGAAATTACTTAAAGCTCGCGCGGAATATGTTGAAAACAATATTCGTCAAAGCGAAAAAGACAATCAATTAGCAAAAGAGAATCTTTTTAAAGCCAAAGAAGAAGTTTCGGGTGCGAAAGCCGAAGCGTTAAAGATTATTTCTAATGCGAATAAAAAAGAGCAAGAAATCATTTTAGAAGCAAAAAATAAGGCCAAAGAAGAAGCTAAAAAAGAATATGAAAATAAACAGCAGGAATTAGCTGAAGATCTTAAACAAAAAGAAGACGAGATTCACACCCTCATCGTTAAAAACGCTTATTTAATGAGTGAAGAAATTTTAAAAAGAGAAATTTCTCCGCAAGACGATGATCGCCTCGTCGATGAATTTTTAAAGAAAGTCAAGAATGATTAATAGTGTCAATGAATTAAATTATAATTATGCTTACGCTTTAATCTTATTAGCGAAAGAGAATAATGATTTAGAAAATTGTCTAAAGATTTTTGATGATTTTATCTATTTGCTTAATCAAGATGATAATATTCTTAAATATCTAGAATCTTATTTTGTCAAACTTAAGGACAAATTTCGTTTAATTGATGAATTATTATTAAGGGAAAAGATCGAATATTTTAGCTCATTTTTAAAACTATTAATCCGAAAACATTTAATTAAAAACATCCATCATATCTATCGTGAATTCCAAGAATTAGCGAATAAAAATCTTGGAGTTTTAGCTGGTATTATTTATTCAACTTCTCCTTTAAAAAAAGAAAAAATAATGGAGTTTGAAAAGGTTTTTAGCGCAAAAAAGCGCGCAAAAATTTCTTTTTTAAACAAAGTTGATCCCACCTTACTTGGTGGCATAAAAGTTTATTTAGATGGTCAAATTTATGATGATACAATTAAGCATCAACTCGATTCGCTAAAAAATAGTCTTTTATCTTAATTAGAAAGGAAGCTAATTTATGAAAATTGGTTTAGATGAAATATCTTCAGTAATTAAAAAACAAATTAAAGAATTTAATAGCGACAAAAAAGCCCATAATGTTGGGGTAGTCATCTCGTTAGGTGATGGGGTCGCTAGTGTTTATGGTTTAGAAGATGTTATGCTCAATGAATTAGTCATCTTTCAGGATAAATATTATGGTTTAGTGCTCTCATTAGAAGAAGATATTGTTGGTGTTATTTTATTAAGCAACACGAACGAAATTAAAGAAGGCGATGAAGTTAAAAGGACGAAACGAGTAATTGAAGTGCCGGTAGGAGATGGTTTGCTTGGCCGCGTAGTTAATGCTTTAGGTGAGCCGCTTGATAATAAAGGTAAAATTTCCGCTAAGAAATTTGCCCCGATCGAAAAGATTGCTCCTAGCGTCATTACCCGCGAAAGCGTTAATCGTCCGCTTTTAACTGGAATTAAGGCTATTGATGCGATGATACCGATTGGTCGGGGACAACGCGAATTAATTATTGGCGATCGCCAAACCGGTAAAACGACTCTAGCTATTGATACGATCATTGCTCAAAAAGATCAAAATGTGAAATGTATATATGTAGCCATTGGTCAAAAGAATTCTTCAATCGCATCCATTATTGATACTTTAAATAAAAAAGATGCTCTTAAATATACAATTGTTGTTGCTAGTAGCGCTTCCGATAGCGCGCCTTTACAATATATCGCCCCTTATAGTGCGATGGCGATGGCTGAAGAATTTTTAAGTCAAGGCGAAGATGTTTTAATTGTTTTTGATGATTTAAGTAAACATGCGGTAAGTTATCGCACTTTATCTTTGCTTTTAAAAAGACCAAGTGGCCGTGAAGCTTATCCAGGTGATGTCTTTTATCTCCATTCCCGCTTATTAGAAAGAGCTTGTAAATTAAATCGCGAGAATGGTGGTGGTTCAATTACCGCTTTACCAATTATTGAAACATTATCGGGTGATATAAGTGCTTATATTCCCACTAATGTTATTTCAATTACTGATGGGCAAATTTATTTAATTACCGATTTATTTAATGCTGGGATTCGTCCGGCAATCGATAGCGGCTTTTCCGTTAGCCGCGTTGGTAGTGCTGCCCAATATCGCGCGATGAAAGATGTCAGTGCTTCTTTAAGAACCGAACTCGCTTCTTATAATGAACTTGTCTCTTTTACACAATTTGGTAGCGATATCGATAAAAGAACTAAAGAAATTATTAAGCATGGGGAAGTACTTTTAGAAGTTTTAAAACAAGACGAAGGGGATATTTATTCTCTTGATCATGAAGTAATTGAACTTTATGTTGCGAGAAATAAATATTTGGACCAGCTTGCGATTAAAGAAGTTAAACCCTTCTTAAATAATTTATACCAATATATTAAATCGTTAGATGACCAATTAATTAAGGACATACTATCGACCAAAGAATTAACCAAGGAAAATAAAGAAAAATTAAATCATTTAATTGAAGATTTTATTGTTTCTTATCACCAATAAAAATGTCTAATCTTATTCGCATAAAAAATCGTAAAAATTCAATCGTTAAAACTCGCAAAGTTTTAAATGCGATGGAATTAATTGCTTCTAGTAAATATTCTAAATACCAAAATAAATTATTATCAGGGCTTGGATACGTTAGTGAAGTAATTTCTTTAATGCGCTTTTTAGCTAAATATCTTCATGGTGAAGAATATGCTCCCTATTATACCTTTAATGAAGGTAAAAAAGATCTTTGTTTAGTTTTAACTAGTCAAATGGGTTTATGCGGTTCTTATAATAATGACTTAGTAAAATTTGTTGAAAATAACCTTATTAGTGATGACACCGATTTAATTATTTTAGGCAAAAAAGGTCTAACTTTATTTAAACAAAAAAATTATCAATTAATTGATCAACATTTTGTTAATATTGATTATCTCCATAAAAATGATTTATTAAAGTTAGCCGCGACTTTAACAAATTATTTTTTAGATAAAAAATATCGCTCAGTAGTGGTAGTTTATACCCAATATATTAACGCTTTAACGGTTACTCCTCTTAAAAAACAAATCTTCCCTTTAATTGAAAAGCAAACCGATAATATAGCGGTGGGTTATGAACCCATATATGATCCTAATATTAAAGAAATTTTTGACCAATTGCTGCCTTTATATATCCATTCTTTGCTTGAAGAGACACTTTTAGAAGCCGAAGTCTCACTCGACGCCAAACAAAAGATGGCGATGAAACTTGCTAAAGATAACGCGGATGAAATAATTGAAAATTTAGATTTAAGTTATAACAAAAAACGTCAAGAAGAAATCACTAATGAACTTAATGATGTAACTTTATCAACTTTTAGATAGGAGATGCTTATGAAAAATATTGGAAAAATTATTCGGATTAATGGACCAGTTGTCGATGTGAAATTCGGCGATAATTTACCTTCGTTATTAAATGCTTTAGAAATTAAATTAGATAATCATCAAACACTAATTTTAGAAACTATGCAACATATCGGCGATGATGAAATTCGTTCGATTGCGATGGGTGATACTTCCGGTTTAAAACGGGGATTAGAAGTTTTTGATTTAGGCGCTCCAATCTCTATTCCAGTCGGAGAAAAAGTTTTAGGGCGGATGTTTGATGTTTTAGGTAATGCGATTGATGGCAAAGAAGATGGTGGTATTTCTTCCTTAAAAAGAATGCCAATTCATCATCCCTCTCCTAGTTTAATTGAGCAAAAAGTTGATAAAGAAATTCTAGTTACTGGCATCAAAGTAATCGACCTTTTATGTCCTTATTTAAAAGGTGGTAAAGTTGGTTTATTTGGTGGGGCAGGAGTTGGCAAGACCGTCTTAATTCAAGAATTGATTCATAATATTGCTAGCGAGGCAAATGGTATTTCGATTTTTGCTGGTGTTGGTGAAAGATCAAGAGAAGGTAACGATTTATATAATGAAATGATTCATAGTGGTGTAATTGATAAAACAGCCCTAATCTTTGGTCAAATGAATGAACCTCCTGGCGCGCGTATGCGAGTAGCTTTATCAGCTTTAACGATGGCGGAATATTTTCGCGATGAAAAGCATCAAGATGTCTTATTATTTATTGATAACATTTTCCGTTTTACCCAGGCTGGTAGTGAAGTTAGTGCGCTTTTAGGTCGCATGCCAAGCGCAGTAGGTTATCAACCGACACTTGCAAATGAAATGGGCGATTTGCAAGAGCGAATTACCTCAACTAAAAATGGGGCAATTACTTCCATTCAAGCAATCTATGTTCCGGCGGACGATTTAACTGATCCAGCACCAGCGACAACTTTTTCGCATTTAGATGCTAAAACCGTTCTTGATCGTAAATTAGCGAGTCTAGGAATTTATCCCGCGGTTGATCCACTTGAAAGTTCCTCAAATATTTTAAGTGAAAATATTGTGGGAAAACGCCATTACCAAGTAGCCCGCGAAGTTGTCCATATCTTACAACGCTATAAAGAACTCCAAGATATCATTGCAATTTTAGGTATTGATGAGTTAAGTGAAGAAGATAAATTAATAGTTAATCGCGCGCGCAAAATTCGCAATTTCTTATCGCAACCCTTCGCTGTCGCTGAAACCTTTACAGGTTCAAAAGGCGTCTATGTTTCTTTAGAAGATACTATTCGCTCCTTTGAAGAGATTTTAGATGGTAAATTTGATAATTATAATGAGGCAGACTTCTTATATTGCGGAGCAATTGAAGATGTAATTAAAAAGGCAAAAGAGCATGACATTCAAAATTAAAATTTATACCCCTTTAGGTCTATATTTTGAAGGCGATATTACTTCGTTATACATTAAAACGATAACAGGTTATCGCACCATCTTACCTGGTCATATTGACCTCTTAGCAGCCTTAGATGATGGTGAATGTATTATTAAGGAAATTAGTAATCTAAGATGCTTTTTTATATGTGGTGGTGTTTTAAAATTAGAAAATAATGTCGCTTTAGTTTTAGTCCATGAAATTTATTCAAAAGAAGAATTAAATCTGCTTGATTTAGAAAATAAATTAAATAATTTAGAAACTACTCCTAATCCTAAAACAACAGAAGAAAAAGAACTTACTGTACAAAAAAGCAAATTAATTAACTTAATTAATTTTTTGAAAAATAAATAGTTTTTGCATACATAATTATGTAAAAATCAGTTATTTATTTTGTTTAATCTGATATTTATAATTTCTATTTTTTTAAATATTTCATTGTAGATAATTATTGATTAAGGTTTTTATTTCTTCTTGTGTCATTGATGAATAGGCAACTTCTTGCTCTAGTTGGCCTTGGTGATATAAATAAAAATTTAAAGATGTTTTTTCATCAACTTGGAAGAAATTTTTAAAGGCGGATTGACTATTTGTATCTAACATTGCATAGTTAATTAACGCGATATTCTTGGTTGATTGTAAGATGTTTGGGTAAATTTCGTCTTGGTAAAAATTTACCGCATCATTATTGGTTTGATCATAAAACATTGTTAATAAATTATCATTATCAGCGATAAATGATTTTAGATTATTTAATTCTTGAAAATTATAGATATTCGTTTCATAAAAATGTTTCTTTAATGTATTTTCAAATAAAATACTTGTTTCATAAAAACGATTTTCAATATCTAAGGTGCCGTTTTGGCCGTCAACTAAATAAATATGTGGAGTAGCAACAATTGTTAGAAAATAACTAGGATACATTTGACAAAGAGTTAAATAAACATTTGGCTTTGCAAATACATCAATGTAATAAATTTCTAAGTTATTATTTGTCATTACTTCACTTAAAATCGGATTAAAGGTGGAACAGGCATGACACTGGGAACTACTAATATAAAAGATAAATGTTTCATTGGCTTTAATTAAAGTATCAATTGTTTCCACTTTTTCTACAACGCGAACTTGATTCATAAATTCTTCGCTAGCAGTGTATAATAAATCGCCATTTTTAATTAAAGGTAAATCGCCGCGAAATTTACAACTAGTTAAGACAAAGGGAATTAATAAGATTATATTTTTTATGTGTTTCATCGTTCTTATTATAATGAATATCTTTTTAATTGCTTATTTTTTTAGTAAAATAAGTTTACCTGGAGGAAAAAATAATGAATATTTGGCATAGAGTTGATCCTAATCGTATTAAACCTGATTCTTTTTTAGCATGTATTGAAATTTCCAAAGGTTCAAAAAATAAATATGAACTAGATAAATATAGTGGTGCCTTAATGCTTGATCGCGTATTATTTACTTCCACGCATTATCCACAAAATTATGGCTTTATTCCTCGCACCCTCGGCGATGATGGCGATGCCTTAGATGTCTTAGTGCTTTGTTCTGAAGAAATTGTTCCGATGGCGTTATGCGAATGTTATCCTATCGGCGTGTTAGAAATGGTTGACTCCGGTTATAAAGATATGAAAATCATTGCGATTTTTAAACATGATCCACTTTTTAATTCCTTTAAAGATATTAAAGAAATCCCCGATCATATCTTTCAAGAAATTCGTCATTTTTTTAAAGTTTATAAAGAATTGGAAGGTAAAGTTACCACCGTCAACCAAATGTGCGGTCGTCAAAAAGCGATGGAAGTGATTTCGGAAGCAATTGAAGCTTATAACAAAGCTTTCCCGGATCACACTAAACATTAATCTTTTTAATGCGTTGATATAAATTTTGACTAAAAGTATTATTTTTTAATGGCGTAATTGAAATAAAACCATCTTTTAAGGCTTGATAATCGCTATTAGGGTCAAATATATATGTGATTTCACGCGAGCGATAAAATTTTTGATTTATTTCTTCGTAGAAAGGCTTTTCAATTGGTTTTGCTAATTTGGTAATTTTAATGCCTTTAATTTCCTCGCTATGAGGAATATTGATATTTAAAATATATTTATTAGATATTATTTCTTTTTCAATAAGATAATTCCAAATTCTTTCTAAGGCTTCATCAACATTTTTTAATGAGGTATCAGCGGATATAGCAATAATTTTATAACCAAAATTTAAGGCTTCGTTTGCCGCGCCTAATGTGCCACTATACATCGTATCAAATGAGATATTATAGCCTAGATTAATACCTGAAATAACTAAATCAAATTGATATTGTTTATAGGATGATAAGGCAAAGGCAACGACATCACTAGGTCTCCCATCAATAGCGTATACCTTATCTTCGATTCTTTTTAAGGTTAAGGGATTAGATAAGGTCAGGCTAGTTGAAGTGCCTGATTGGTGAAACAAGGGCGCGAAGATGATAACTTCATGACCTTTTTTAACTAAAAAATCCCTTAGTTTTAAAATTCCTTCCGCGTTATAACCATCATCATTTACTAGTAAAATATTCATTGTTCCTCACCCTTTTAACCTTTTCTTGATAAATCTTTTGATAAATAGCTCTTTTGGTTTCTTGATGACGATTATAAGCCCATGTAGCCCATAATATATCCTCAATCATAATTAAATAATTTAATTCCTCGATTTGATATTTATTCGAGAATTTTTCGAGAAAATATCTTTTCGTTTTAGTATCATCAAGATTATTTTCACTTAAAAATGAAGCAATATCAAATAATTCAATATTTAAAGAAACATATTCATAGTCAATTACATATAATTTATCGTTTTGAAATAAAATGTTGTTCTTTACTAAATCGTTATGTGAAACGACAAGAGGGTATTTGTCATAGATCTCTTTTACTTTGATTAAGATTTGATTAAATTCCGTTAAAGCGATGAATTTCTGAATAACTTTTTGATTCTTTTCTAAAAAAGCAAAAATAGGAAATTCATAAAAAAATGCTAATTTTAAATTATGCAAGTCTTTCATATATTGAATAAGATGGTCGTAATCTTTTTTATTTTTATGAAAGGAACGCGTATTTGAAATATAAGAGGAATATTTATCTATAACTTTGTGATTAAGCGAGATGATTTTTTCATGATATGGAAACGATGATGTTTGATTTAGAAAAAGATATTCATTATCTAAATCATTCATTAAGCCATCATGATAAATATTTTTATGACGATAAACTAAATTATTATCTAATAAAAATGTTTCGTTAGAGACACCATTAAGGAATTTTTTAATAACTTTAGCGTTGCTAATCTTTGCGTTAAGCATAATATTATTTATATGATACATATCGTTTTATTTCAACCTGAAAAGCCGGCTAATACAGGAAATATTTTGCGTCTAGCCATGGCGATTGATGCTAAGGTTGAAATTATTGGACCATTATCCTTTAAACTCGATAATCATGCTTTCTTAAGAGCAGGGATGGATTATCTAATTGATGCGAATTATGAAATCTATGAAGATTATCAAAAATTCCTTGAATTAAATCGTGAGATTAATATTTATTACATCACACGCTTTGGAAAGCATCTTTATTCTGATATCGATTTTGCAAGTAAACAAGAAGATATCTATTTAATGTTTGGTAAAGAATCGACAGGTATCGATAAAGAGATTTTAAGAAATAATTTGGAGAGAACATTAAGAATCCCAATCTTAAGCTCGGCCCGCTCATTAAATTTGGCTAATTGTGTGGCAATTGTTTCTTATGAAGTCTTAAGGCAACAAAAATTTCCCTCCCTAGCGACTTATGAACAAATGCGAAAAAATGTTATTGATTAATGCAAATTTTCTCTTTTGGCTTCTAGATATAATTTTTGAATTCTTTCATCGATTTCATTTAGATAAACGCTACTATAATTTTTCACAATTGCTTCCCCTTTATTTTTTGTACGACGAAGATTCTTTTTCGCGGTGTAAATTACCTCACCGCGCTTCATCTTTTTAGTTAATAAAGCAATAGTGGCAGCAATTTTAATCTCTCTTTCGTTAGGCTTTTCTTTTTTAATTAAGACGTGGCCACTTGAATAATCTTTGATGTGAAACCAAATGAAATTTCGGTTAGTTTTATATTCAAAAGATAAATAATCGTTTTGATCGATATTTTTACCAAATAAATAAATAGTTCCATCGACATTAATGAAATAAGGAGCGTTTTTGTTTGTGATATTTTTTTCGATATAATTTTTAATTAAATTGTATTTTTTCTCTAAAATAAAGACTTCACTTTCAGAAATATTGTCTAACTGTTCTTGATCGGCTTTAATTAATGAATATTCCTCTAATAATTGTTGGACCTTGTTATTATATAATTTATCCTCGTTTTTAGCCTTTTTAGCCCGTTTATAAATGTTATTAACATTTTCTAAAAGAGATATTTTTTCATCTAATTCAATCGTGATATTGTCAATTAAGATTTGGTGATATTTTGCTTTTAAATTTAAGCCTAAATTAAATACATTATTTATTATTTCACTCGTTTTAATATAACTAAGATATTTTAGGTGTTCTTCTTCGATTTTCTTCTTTTTGTTTTCTAATTGTTTTAAACGATTTGTTAAATATTTATTTAAATTTGTGCGGCGTTCTTTTTTTCTAATTTCTTTGATTGCGTAGTAATAGATGTTTTCATAATTAATTTCTGGAATTTCAATATCTTGATGAATGGTTGGCTCATGATGGTAAAGATGATTAATTTTATTTTGATCTGCACGATAACTTAATAAATGATCAAGAATTTTATTATCTTCATTAATAACATATATATTTGGTGTCAAGGCAAAAAAAAGGATGATGATTTTGGTTACTTTTTGAAAGATATATGGTGAGTCGCTAGTTATTTCAATTTCATAAATATTATCGACATCATGACGGCTAAGTTTCGTGATGCGACCATTTCTCAAACGCGGATAGATGCGATTAATAAAAGGATTTTCTGCTTTTTTTAATTCGTTATCGACATGATAAAAAAATATTCCTTGTTTAGTTTTATTTAATGAGATGTATAAGCCTTCTTCTTTATCTAATTTAAATAATAAAGTATATTTTGAATATAAAGAGATATCTTTAATTTGCTTATTGAGATAGTGTTTTTCGTTCTTAATCAGATATTGATTTAATTTCATCTTTTTTATTATAGATAATGATTTACATTCCTTAAATAGTAATTTTATTTGTAAAAAGGTGCAATATGTCTTATATTTAAAGCAATGAAGACAGTTGAAGGTTGTTTAATTATTATGTCTGGACCTAGCGGAGTGGGTAAAGGGACAATTCGCAAAGCTTTAATGAATGATACCTCTTTAAATTTAGCTTACTCGATTTCGATGACGACTCGCCCTAAACGCAACGGCGAGATTAATGGCGTTGATTATTATTTTGTTAGTCACGAAGAGTTTGAACAAAATATTCGCAAAGATAAATTGCTTGAATGGGCGGAATTTGTCGGCAATAAATATGGCACGCCCGCTAGAGAAGTTGAACGCTTACGAGCGTTAGGCAAAAATGTAATTTTAGAGATTGAGGTTAATGGGGCAAAACAAGTCATCGATAAATTTAAAGATGATCAAAAATTAATTACAATCTTTATTATTCCACCTTCTTTAGAAGAATTAGAAAACCGCATTCGCGCGCGTTCAACTGAAAGCAATGAGGTTATTGAAAAGCGTTTAAATAAAGCTCGTAATGAGATGAAATTAAAAAAACATTATCAATACATCATCTTAAATGATGACCCAAATCGGGCCGCGCTTGAGATAGCTAATATTATTAAAAATCATTAAATTTTCTTTATTTATAGTAAGTGCAAAGCGATGAAAAATTTGTTAATATTTTCTTATGAAAATAATTGATGTTTTAATTGAAAGAAAAGCTAATTCATTAAATCGTCCTTTTGCCTATTTATATGATGGGGAAAGAAATATTTCAGTTGGCTCGCGTGTGAATGTGAATTTTAATCATCATAATTTAGTTGGTTATGTGATTAAGGTTATGGACACTAATCTAAGTAAAGATGAAATCGAAAAGAATTCCGGTTTTAAATACACTTATATTTTAGATGTGATAAATGAAGAGCCTTTATTAAATGAAGAATTGAATCTTTTAGCTAATGAGATGGCTGAATATTATCTATGTCCTCTAATTTCGATTTATCAAACAATGCTCCCATCGTCTTTAAAACCATCATCATCTTCTTTAAAAGGTCCAAAGATTTATTATGAAAAGTATGTGCATCTTCTTTCACCGCTCGAAGACGATTTAACACCTAAACAAATTGAAATTGTCAGAAATTTAAAAAATAGCGGTGATTTGCGATTAAAAGATGTCAAATCTCAGTCAATTATTAAGAATTTAGTGAATAAAAATCGTATTGAAATTATTAAAGTTGAAAAACCACGATTAGAAATAAAATATGAGGATTCTGCACCTGAAAAGGTTCTAACTCCCGATCAAAATCAAGCAATTAAATCAATTCTAGATAGTAAACAAAGCGTTACTTTGTTAGAAGGTGTGACTGGCTCGGGTAAGACAGAAATTTATCTAGCGCTTGTTAAAGAAATGCTTAACGCTAACAAAAATGTCATTATGCTTGTGCCAGAAATTTCTTTAACTCCGATGATGATTAAAATGTTTACTTCGCGTTTTAAAGAAGATGTTGCAATTTTTCATAGTGATTTAACAAATGCTGAACGATATGATGAATATCGACGAATTTCTAGCGGCAAGTGCCGGGTTGTTATTGGCGCTAGAAGCGCAGTCTTTGCCCCCTTAAATAATGTTGGCCTATTTATTTTAGATGAAGAACATGTTGAATCTTATAAACAAGATTCCTTACCTTTTTACCACGCTCGCGAAGTTGCTATAATGCGCGCAAAACATTTTGGGGCTAAGGTGCTTTTAGGAAGCGCGACCCCATCTTTAGAATCACGCGCTAGAGCAAGTAAAGGCGTCTATAATTTTGTTCGTTTAACTAAAAGAATTAATGAGAAAGCTTTACCAAAGACTTCGATTATTGATTTAACTAACACAAATAATCTATCAAATGATTCGGTGATTTTTTCTCTTCCTTTAATTAAAGCTTTAAAAGAGATTTTTTCAAAAGGTGAACAAGCTATTTTATTAATCAATCGTCGCGGCTATTCTTCTTATTTAACTTGCCGCAATTGTGGTCATATTTTTAAGTGTCCAAATTGTGGTATAGGTTTAACATATCATCGCGCAAATAATTTATTAAAATGTCATCATTGTGGCCATGTGGAAATGGTGAGTGATAATTGCCCAAAATGTGGTTCAACCTACCTAAGTAAAATCGGTTTTGGGACCGAAAGAATTGTGGATGAAATGAATAAATTATTCCCACAAAAAAGAGTGCTTAGATTAGATAGCGATGTAAAAATGAATGTGAATAATTTAAATAAATCTTTAAGTCAATTTGCCTGTGGCGAATATGATTGTTTAGTTGGCACCCAAATGGTGGCAAAAGGCCATGATTTTCCTAATGTTACTTTGGTTGGTGTTATTTTAGCCGATATTGGCTTAGCCCTACCTTCTTTTAAAAGCGCGGAACGAACTTTTGAATTAATTACTCAGGCGATTGGTCGGGCAGGTAGAAGTGATAAAGAAGGCCAAGCGATTATCCAAACTTATAATAGCAGACACTATGCTTTAAACTATGCTGCTAAACAAGATTACGAAGCTTTCTATTCTCAAGAGATGCGCATTCGTCAAGTGCAAAAATATCCTCCTTTCACTTATTTAACTGCGATCAAATTAGCTGCTAAAAATGAAGCTTTAGTTATTGATTTTGCTTATCAATTATTTAATATTTTAGCTAAACAAAATTTTCCTGAAACTTATTTAGTTGGTCCAATAACACCATTTATTCCATTTTTTGGTGGGAAATATCATCGTGAGATTGTAATTAAATATCGTAAAAAAGATAATTTATTTTCTTTTTTAAGCAAGATGCTCATCGAGATGCAAAAAAATTCGCAAATTGATATACAATTTGATGTAGATACGCTAGACTTTTAAAGAGGTGAATAAAATGATAACGATTTCAATTTATGGATTTGATCAATATGCTGTTGGTCATTATTCAAAAGAAAATACCAAAAATCTCGCACAATTATTTGAAACTAGTGAAGATAATATTCTCTTTTATGCTCCTAATGCTTATTTATTACATTATGGTATGGATCAAACATCATGGAATGCAATTGTAAAAATTAATGCTCCTAGTAAATACCAGGCTTTAGAAGCTAAAGTTGCTGATTATATTTTAAAAACCATCGTGATTTATTGCATTAATGCCAGCGTGGAATTTTATTATTATGATGAGCGAAATCGCTATGAATTTATTAACAAAGAATATCCACGTTTTTTAAGCGAGGCTAATGTTGTTAATGTTGAGCACGAAGAAATTAATGAAGAAGAAATTTATCACGGCAATATCTTCGAAAATCTTGACGAGAAGATTGAAGAAGAAATTAATAGACGAAACAAAAACAAAAACAACTAATTTAGAAGATGGGAGAGTGATATTATGGAAGAACTTTTAATTAGTCGAGATGTTTTAAAAGATATTTATGAAAATAATTATAATTTTCATAAAGCGATTAAAAATCGCATACCTTATAATGCAAGTGATCATAATTTAGCAAATTTAGTGTCTTCGCTAGTCGGTTCTGAACTTAGGCATCATCTTCTTTTTGTTGAATTAGTTAATGCTTACGCAAGTGATAATTCTCGCGATAATAAATATTTACTTTATTTAGCGATGGCTAACCACCATTTTACCCATCGCCTGAATGGTGATGAAGTACTTACTTATTTAAAAAAGCAAGATATTATTGCCGATTATAGTGTTTTACTTAGTAAGACAAATGCTTATGATTTATTGCATTTAATCGCGCCTAATAACGATTCATTGGAATTTATTTCTTATCGTTTTAACACTCCGATTAACATCATTAAAATGTGGCAAAAGAATTTTCATGAAGGTCGTACTTTCCGCATTTTAAAGGCACTTTCAAAAGGCGAAAATAATTATATTAGAGTAAATAATTTATTAACAAATAGCGCTCAAGTGATTGCAGAAAGTAACAATAATCTTGAAACTACGGATGTCGAAAATTTATTGAAATCGAAAAATAATTCTTTCGCGACAATTAAGAAATTAATCGAAGAAAATAAAGTTTTTACGACTAAATATATTTATAAATCTCTTCTTGATAAAATTATCGCTAGTTATGGACAAACAAATGAATTCTTTGTCTATAGTGAAAAAGATCAACATTTGTTAATGGAAGCTATTTTACAAACTAATCGTACTTTAGGGTTAAATGCTTGCTTAACTAATAAAGATGATAACGCGAGAATTTTAAGATTAATTCGCGTTAATAAATTAAAAAATGTTAATTTCTTCAATTCTAGTAGCGACTCCTTACATGCCTATGTCACTAGTAAACAAGATTTGATTATTGCAATGCCTGAATCATCATCATTTGATTTAATAAAATCGAATCCTGATTTCTTTGTTAATTTCGATAATAAAACCATCGATAAATGTATTAAACACCAACTAGAAGTCTTAGATAATCTCGATGAATATCTTGAAGATGGTGGTTATTTGGTTTATATGATTAATACGCTAAATAAGAAAGAAAGTTCCAATGTTATTGGTACTTTCCTAAGCAAACACCCATCTTATGTTTATATTGAATCAAAACAGATTTTTCCTTTTGAAGATGCGGGTGCTTGTTTTTATTATTGCGTAATTAAAAAGAACGAGGAGAATGCTTAATCTATACGATTATACTTTAGATAAATTAACTCTTTTGATGGATGAATATCATCAAAAACCTTTTCGCGCGCGACAACTTTTTAGTTGGATTTACCAAAAAGAAATGACTGATTTTGATTTAATGAGTGATATTTCAAAAGAATTTCGCGAAATTTTAAAGAGAGATTTTACAATCATTAAGCCAAAAATAGTTGTTGATGAACTTTCAAAAGACGGAACTAGAAAACTCCTTTTAGAATATCCTGATGGCGCGAAAATCGAAACTGCTTTGATGCCTTATAATTATGGGGATGCCATATGTATATCTAGTCAAGTGGGATGTAATATGGGATGTTCTTTTTGCGCTTCGGGTTTATTAAAAAAAGAGAGAAATCTCACTAGTGGGGAGATGGTTGCTCAAGTTATCACGATGAACGAATTATTAAAAAAAGAGGAGCGACATGTTAGCCATGTAGTTGTTATGGGGACGGGCGAGCCTTTTGATAATTATGAAAATGTTATGGATTTTATTCGCATTATTAATTCACCCTTTGCCTTAGCCATTGGAGCGCGTCATATCTCAGTATCAACTTGCGGTATTCCTAATAAAATTAGGCGATATGCATTGGAGGGTCTTCAAACTAATCTAGCGATTTCATTGCACGCTCCTAATGATATAATTCGTCAACAAATTATGAAAATTGCACGAGCTTATCCTCTTAGTGAATTAATGGACGCCATCAAATATTATGAAAAAACTACTAATCGTCGCGTCACCTATGAATACATTATGATTAAAGGTGTTAATGATTCACTTAAATGTGCGGAAGAATTAGTCAAATTGGTGCAAGGTTCTTTAGGTTTTGTTAATCTTATTCCCTATAATAAAATCAAAGAGATGCCTTATGAACGCAGCGATGAAAAAACCATCCATGTTTTTTATGAATATTTATTAAAACACCATGTTCGTCCAACCGTTAGAAAAGAATTTGGTAAAGATATTAACGCGAGTTGTGGTCAATTGCGAGCTAAAGAGATCCATAAAAATGAAGAAGAATTCTAAAGGTTTATTTTTTGCAAAGATTGACCGTGGTCGCGTGCGAGTCACTAACGAAGACCAGGCCGTTGCTCTCACCAATAGTAATGGTGATATTTTATTAGCGGTCTGCGATGGGATGGGTGGTCACCAAAAAGGTGATTATGCCTCGCGTTTAGCGATTAATATGCTCCAAGAAGCCTTTCGTAATAAAAGATCTTTTAAATTCATCTTCCTAGCAAAACTCTGGTTAAGAAATGTCATTAATGAAATTAATAAGACAATTTATAGTGAAGGTTTTAATAATGAAGATTATAAAGATATGGGAACAACTTTAATCTGTTGTCTTTTGATTAAAGAATCGCTTATTGTCGCGAATGTGGGCGATTCGCGAGCCTATAATGTTCGTTATGATTCATTAAAAAAACTTAGTGAAGATCAAACTTATGTAAATTATTTATACCGCACTGGACAAATTAGTGAAGAAGATATCAAAACGCGTCTTGATCGCCATGTTTTAATGAATGCGGTGGGCATTTGTCCGCATGTTGATGCCGATATTCGCGTTTATCCAAATATTGGTAATCCGGTATTACTTTGTTCCGATGGCTTATATAATAATATCTCGGAACGCGAAATCTTGATGATTTTAAAAAGTGATGACCGTATCGAAAGTAAGGTTGAAACTTTGATTAATGTCGCAAATAGTAACGGCGGCAGTGATAATATTGCCATCAGTTATTGGGAGAGAATAAATAATGATTAAGATCGGGGATCGTATTGATAATCGTTATCGAATTACTGGACGAATTGGCACTGGTGGCATGGCTGAGGTTTTTGAGGCTAATGATGTCGTTGCTAAAAAGCGCGTCGCAGTTAAAATTATGCGTTCTGAGCTATTAGATGACCATGAAAATGTCGTGCGTTTTAAGCACGAAGCAAGCGCCTGTGCTTCTATGGATCATCCCAATATCATCAAAGTCTATTATCAAGGCATGGTCGATGATCGCCCTTATATGGTCTATGAATATATCCGCGGTCAAACCTTATATGAAAAAATTGAATTTAATACCCAGTTACCAATTCATGAATCTTGTCAAATTATGCTGCAATTACTTGATGCTGTTAGTTACATTCATAATCACGGCATTATTCACCGCGATATTAAACCGCAAAATATCTTTTATTTACCTGATGGTTCAATCAAATTAGCGGACTTTGGCATTTCGGTTGATGCGAATATTTCTGAAACAATTTCGGAAAAAGGTATCATGGGTAGTGTCTTTTATTTGGCCCCGGAAATTTGTCAAGGTAAACCCCCAACTATTCAATCTGATATTTATTCTTTGGGAATAACTTTCTTTGAATTAATCACTGGTCGCTTACCTTATGAAGAAGGTCGCGCGGTTGATATTGCTTTATCGCAAATTAAAAAACCTTTCCCAAGTGTAACAAAATTTAGCCCGAATGTTCCTAAGGAAATTGACCGCATCATTTTAAAAGCTTGTAAGAAAAATCCTCGCGATCGTTATGTCAATGCCTTAGAAATGTATAACGCTATCAAACGCGCGATGGATGCGCATGATAATTATGTCGAAAAGAAAGGCTTCTTTAGAAAATTGTTTGGTTTTAAATAATGATGAAAAGATTAATTGCTAAGAATCATAATCGCTTGTTATTCATTGATGAAAATAATCTCTATGAACAAATTTTGCTCGATAATTTTAGGCCAGGTTCTTCGCGTTATAAAAATTTGGATCTTGGTAGTCTAGTCGATGATGATTTTAAAATAATTGCTAAGAACGAACTAAGTGATTTAAAAATTAATTTATCGAAAAATTATCAACAAGAAATATTTTTATTATTAACAACTTCCTCTCTACTTAAAGATTTTGAGAAAATTGTTAATATCACCCTTTTTAGTAAAAAACATAATATAAAATTTTCGTTAATCTTTTTAAACTTTCCGAGCAATTTTATCCTTCGACCATTAAGAGATTTAAAGATTGAATATCAAGATTTTTCTAATGATGATTTATTTAAAAATATTCAAGATTTGAGCCAAAATCACCATTTAATATTTACGACTTTTGCAGATAAAAATGCTGCTTTTAAAGAAATAAAGTCGCAAAAAGGTAATATTTTTCTTAAATATTTATATTATCTAAGTGGTGAGGAAGCAATTGTTAGTGATATCTTTGCTTTAGGGCTCAATTTATTTAATATTTCTTTTTTAGAACTTAGTGATAAAAAATTAAAATATGATGATTCTTTGCTTAACCAGTCTTTGACAGATATTAATCCTAAATTTAAAGATATTCATAATTTATCAGAACTTTATAATTTTTATTTTCCTAATACTAGTAAAAATGTCTTAATCTCGCCTTCGATTTTAACTCTTCCAATGAATAAAATTAAAGGCGCGATAAAAAAGTTATCACATAGTGGAGCGAATTATTTGCACTTTGATGTGATGGATGGAATATTTGTTAGCAATAAAACATATTCCATTTCTGATTATCTAGCAATTAAGAAAGTTTCTCCTTTAATTAATGATGTCCATTTAATGGTCCAAGATGTTAATAAATTCGTTGATGAATATTTAGCCTCTGGTGTTGATATTTTGACTTTTCATTATGAAGCGATTGAGGAAGAAAATTTAATTATTGAATTAATTAAGAAAATTCATCATTATGGTGTAAAAGCCGGCATCTCCATTAAACCAAACACCGATGTTCAAGTTCTTTTACCTTATTTAAAAATGATTGACCTTATTTTAATTATGTCGGTTGAACCTGGTAAGGGAGGACAAACTTATCTTGATAATGCAACTGATAAAATTTATTTCCTTGATCAATATCGTCAAAAGCATCACTTAACTTATTTGCTTGAAGTCGATGGGGGAATTAATGATTTAACCGCAAAGGTCGCAAAAGCGGCTGGTGTTGACATTTTAGTAGCGGGCACTTTTATTGTTAATCATTCAAATTATCGTCAACAGATTGAGGCTTTAAAAAAATGATTGAATTTAATCTTGTTTATATTTCTTTATTTGTTATCTATATTCTTTTATTTACGACTTTAACGATTTTTGGAAACATGATTTATCGCTTTTTCAATCAAAAGAAGTTATCTTATTTTAATATTTTTCCTTATGAAATATTAGAAAACCCCAATCATAAATTATCCTTGCCCTATCGTATTATCTTAGCCATTTATTGTGGTTTTGGGATTGCCCCCTTAATTTTAATTTTTACTTCTTTTTCTAGTTGGGGGAATTTAATTTATTTAGTCGTAATTATTGCTATCTTAATTTTTATTAGCGCTTTATGTTATTTAGGTTTAGCCTTTTTACCTGCTAAATTTATTCGTCAGCATACTTTGCTTGCTAGTTTGTATTTTATTTTTAATATTTTGATTAGCGCTCTACTAGGCCTTTTAGGCTTTTTATTATATTTTTCTTTTAACACTTCTATTGCCCATCTTATTTTTGCCTGCCTAAGTGTCATCTTAGCAGTCATTAGCCTTATCTTTATCTTTAATCCTAAATTAAAAAATTGGGCTAAATTAAGTAAAGAAACAAACGAAAAAGGTGAAGTAAGTATCGTGCGTCCAAAATATTTCCCTTTAGCTTACACTGAGTGGCTCTTTTATTTAATAAGTGCTCTTAATGTTATAATAGCGTTTCTAACCTTTTTAGCGATATAAAAAAAGCCACTTATGTGGCATTTTTTTCATCTTTTAATTAATCTTATTGCACTTGGTCTTTTAATAAGGAACGATGCGCGCGTGCCGTCATCTTAACTTTAAAAACGCGACCTTTCGCATCTTTTAAACGATATGTTTGTAAATTAGGATTATAAACACGACGCGTGGCTCTTAAAGAGTGGGAACGATTATTACCACTTAAGGGACCAACACCAGTAACTTGACATACTCTTGACATAAACTTCACCTCGCTTGAAATTAGCAATAAAAAACATAACACATAAAGCGCGTTTTGTAAAACAAAAAAAATTTAGAATTTAATATTTGGGTGACGAATTTTAAATTCTTCTTCACTCATAAGGGGTGATTTTTCTAAAATTTTATCGTAAATAACATGTTTTTTATCAAAAGCGAGATATTTGATTTTTGAGCTATCTTTGGTAATAAAAGCAATCATTTTATGTTTGGTTGACCACTTTTCATCGACATAGATAATATCTTTAAAATTATAAGCATAGACTTTGCCTAATTTAACATGGACAAAGCGCGTTTTTTCTAAAACATAATAAGTCTGGGTTAATGACATTACGGTAAACATAATAGCTAAACCAAGCAAGATAGGAGTGTAGATATAAAAAGAAATATGAAAGGGATAAAATTGTCCGCTTGATAACTGGAAAGAGATATAAAAGATAATTTCCATCACTAAAAAGAGGGCAAGATAAATTAAAATGATGCGGGTTTTGGGTAAATAATATTTATTCGCTTGTTTCTTTTCGCTTTTTTTCATGAACCTAATAATGGCAATATCGCTGTTAGAATAAACGATAATAAGAATAAGATTGCAATAATGATGATGGTGATATTTATTTCTTTTCTTCGCCCGCTAAATAGGAGCATGATGATTAAGGTAATTAAGCCCATCCCAATCCCGTTAGCAATCGAATATGTTAATAAAGTAAAAATCACCGTCACAAAACCAGTAAAGACTAAAACGGTATCTTTAAAATTTATTTCTTTAAAATTATTGACAAAAATTAAGGCCCCAACACAGATTAAAGCGGGAGCGGATACACATCCGGCAGTAAAGATAGAAAAGATGGGATAAATGAAGGCGCTTAATAAAAATAATAAGCCAGCAACCAAAGCGCTTAAGCCGGTACGAGCCCCCATTTCAACGCCGATATTTGATTCGGCAAAGGAAGTGACGGTCGAAGTGCCTAAAGGACCACAAATTAAAGCTCCTGAGGCATCAGCAATTACAGCCTTGCGATAATTTTGCATTTGGCCATTTTGATCGATGATGCCAACATTGCGGCCAACTGCCAATAAAGTAGCTGTGGTGTCAAATAAATTTACAAACATCAATGAAAAAATAGCTATATAAGAAACGGGATTAGTAAAAACGGCTGTTAAATCACTCACAAACATCTCGCCAGAATAACCGCCATTAGAAAAAATGCCGTATAAAAAGACATCTTGGACGCCACTTAAACCAAAGCCAACATTGGGATCAAGCCACGGAATGATTGGTAAGGCAACATTTTCGCCAGCTAAATAACCACCATAAGTCCATGTACCTTCGGCTAAATATAACATTCCAGTGCTATTCATAATGATTGATGTTATTAACCCAGTAATCGCGGCGACTAAAACGCAGACGGGAATCGCTAAATTAGCGAGCAATTTCTTTTTTGAAAACATTAATCCAAAACATAATAAAGCCGTAAAGACGGCAATCAAAGTTGCTGGATTAGCAAAATTCCCCAAGGTGACAAATGTCGATTCATTCATGACAATGACACCCGAATTTTTTAAACCTACAAAGCAAATAAAAGCTCCTAAGGCGGCACTTATGACATATTTGACGCCGTTAGGAATCGCGTTAATAATCCATTTTCTTATGGGGGTTAAAGAAAAAATAAAAAAGATGATGCCAGCGATAGTTAAAATAATCATTGCCTGTTGCCAGGTATAACCATTAGAATTAGCAATCGTATAGGCAATATAAGCATTTAGTCCCATCCCGCTAGATAAAACGACGGGATAATTTGCTACTAATGCCATAATAATGGTCACGAAGGCTGAGACAAAGGCAGTCATTGCAAAAACACCAGCTTTTGACATTCCCATATCCGACATGATTGCCGCATTTAATGGTAAAACATAGCACAAAGAAATAAAGACAATTAAGCCACCGATTATTTCATTTTTTAGCGATGAACCTTTCGCTTTAATTTTAAATATTTTCTCTAAAACATTACTCATGATTTAATTATAGCAAGGAGCAAAATAAGTAATAGATTTTTTTATCTAAACCACCTTTAAAATATAAGAAAATAACTAATCTTTACTAAAAGTAAAATATATATTTTTTTAAACTTAAAGAAAAAAATGTCGATGTTATCGAGATAAATATAAGTAAAAAATATGTTATAAAACTATGTTTTATTTTTTGCTACAATAGAAAATAGAAAGAGAAGGAAAAAATGTCGGAAAAAATTGTAGCAATGATTCTAGCCGGTGGTAAAGGGACCCGTCTAGAAGCTTTAACGAAGAAAATTGCCAAACCTGCCGTCAGTTTTGGGGCGAAATATCGCATCATTGATTTCCCTTTAAGCAATTGCGCGAACTCAGGGATTAACACCGTTGGTGTTCTAACCCAATATGAATCAGTCGTTTTAGATCAATATATTGGTAATGGTGAAAAATGGGGCTTAAATGGTGTCCATTCTTTTACGGTTGCTTTGCCACCTCGCCAAACCGAATCAGGTCTAAATTGGTATAAGGGTACAGCCGATGCGATTTATGAAAATTTAGAATTTTTAGATGGTCGTAATCATGAATATGTTTTAATTCTCTCGGGTGATCACATTTATTCAACTACTTATAGTGAAATGCTCAATATTCACATTTCTAGTAACGCTGATTGTACGATTGCCACTTATGAAGTTCCTCTTAAAGAAGCCTCGCGCTTTGGGATTATCATCGCTGATGAAAATAAAAATATCGTTGGCTTTGAAGAAAAACCCGCTATGCCTAAAAGTAATTTAGCCAGCATGGGCATTTATATTTTTTCCTATAAGGTTTTAAGAAAAGCTTTAATTGAAGATCATAAAAAAGCAGATTCTAGCCATGATTTTGGTAAAGATATCATTCCAACCATGCTTAAAGAAGGTAAAAAGATGATGGCTTATACCTATAAAGGTTATTGGAAAGATGTTGGTACGATTGCCTCTTTACATGAAGCTAATATGGATTTATTGCTTTCAAAAAAAGGCATCAATTTAAATCGCATTATTGGGGAAAATCATATCTATTCCGCGGATACTCGTTCTCATCCCCAATATATCGGCAAAAAAGCGCTTGTGAAAGATTCAATTATCAATCAAGGTGCGATTATTTTAGGTAGTGTCATTCATTCCGTTATTTCTAATGAAGTGAGCGTTGATGTGGGGGCAATTGTAGAAAATAGTGTCGTGATGACTGGCGCGCATATTAAAAAGGGGGCAATTGTTAAAAATGCGGTGATTGCTCCTGATAGCGTCGTCGAAGAAAACGACCAACAAATTGGTCAAAATGAAATTATTTTAATTGCAAATAGGAAGGTGCGAATCAATGATTAAAGAAAAAGTAGTGGGCATTTTAAATATGTATGGCGAGCCTTCTTTAGGCCCTTTAACTAGTTCTAGAACTTTAGGCTCAACATCTTTTTTAGGACGCTTTGCCGTCATGGATTTTGCCCTTTCAAATTTTACAAATGCTTCGATTGATGATTTTAATATTTTAGTCGAAAAGAATTTCCGCAGTGTCGCTAAACATGTGGGGAATTTAAAATCGTGGGTGACAAATACGAAGATTGGTCGACAAAATATTTTAATTAATGAAAAAGGCATAAAAGATCCTTCATTTAATACTGATTTAGCGTCTTTATCACAAAATGACTGGGTTTTTTATGAAGCTAAAGCCGATATTGTAATCATTACTCCTTCTTATGTTTTAGCTAATATTGATTTTAATAAATGTTTAGAAGATCACATTCATAGTGGTGAAAAAGTCTCAGTGATTTACACTAAGATTCATGATGGCAATGCCAAATTTAAAAACGGTAATATTTTAACGATTGAAAACGGGGTTGTTACAGCTAGTGAACCAAATAATTGTAAATTGAAACATGTTAATGCTTCATTAAATACTTATATCGTTAATATCGATGTTTTAAGATCTTTTATTAATCGTTTTGTCAAAGATGTTGCTAAACCTTTAACCCTTAAAGAAGCTTTTAAAGTTTATTTAAGTGATGGGGGAATAATTCACCCAATTGAAGTTAAAGGTTTCATTCGCATGTTTGATAATCTTAAATCATTTATGGATATTTCTTTTGAATTACTAGATTTTAAGAATGCCCATAAATTATTTATGGAAGATGCACCGATTTTTACTTTATCGCACGATACGATTCCGACGATGTATGGATTAGATAGTGATGTGAAAAATTCTTTTGTCGCTAACGGGGCGATCGTTGAAGGCAAAGTTGAAAATAGTATCATCTCGCGTCGCGTTAAAATTTCTAAAGGTGCAACGATTAAAAATTCCATCATTTTAACAGCGACTTTTATTGGTGAAAATGTTATTATAGAAAACGCCTTAATTGATAAATACGCTCATATATCGGCTAATAAAGAAATTCGAGGCACTAAACGTAAGCCGATGTATATAGAACAAGGAAAAAATATTCGATGAAAATAGCAATGATTTGTAGCGAAGCTAATCCGCTTAGTAAAACTGGCGGTTTAGCCGATGTGACTTATTCTTTAACGAAAGAATTAAATAATATGGGCCATGATGCCATCATCATTTTGCCCCTATATAAAAAGATTAAAGAAGAACATTTTGCCTCTTTAAAAGAAGTGACAAAATTTGATGTCTTTATGAGCTGGCGTAAACAATACGCTGGGGTTTATCGTCTGAAAATTGGTAATACTCAATATTATTTAATCGATAATGAATATTATTTTAAAAGAGATAATCTCTATGGTTATAACGATGATGGTGAGCGCTTTGCCTTCTTCTCTTTAGCGGCGATTTATGCCTTAATGCGCATTGAATTTATTCCCGATATCATCCATGTCCATGACTGGCAAGCAGGGATGATACCTTGCTTAATTAAGGAACGCTTTAATCGCGAGAGCGATTTCTTTATTCACACGCGTTTTTGCCTAACGATTCATAATCCAGCCTTTAAAGGTTATTTAGATAAATATTTCTTAAATAATTTCTTTGGCTTAAGCGATACTTTATTCGATAACGGGAATGTCCGCTTTGATGGCCAAGTGTCTACCTTAAAATCAGCGATTACTTACGCGGATGTGATTTCTACTGTTTCCCCAACACATCGCAATGAATTATTAGAATATTCTTCTTCGCATGGTTTAAATTATATTTTAAAATTACGCGAACAAGACTTTGTGGGAATTTTAAATGGCATCGATGAAGATTTCTTTAATCCTGAAACCGATGCTGCCTTAGTTAAAAATTATACTGATCGCTCATTAATAGGCGGGAAGGCCGCTAACAAGAAAGCCTTGTTAAAAAGAATGCACCTACCATATAACAAAGACAAACCAGTTTTTGCCATGGTGACGCGTTTAACTTGGCAAAAAGGTATTGAATTAGTCCTCCACGATGCTAAACAAATCCTTGATCGAGGAGCCTATTTAATTGTTTTAGGCAGTGGGGAAAAAGAGCTTGAACAAGGATTAGAGAATCTTCGTTCAATTTATCAAAATAATGTAGGTATTTATATTGGTTATAATGAAGATTTAGGCCATTTAATCTATGCTGGTAGTGATTTCTTTATTATGCCATCACTCTTTGAACCTTGTGGTTTAGGTCAAATGATCGCTATGCGTTATGGCTCTTTACCAATTGTGCGCGAAACTGGTGGATTAAAGGATACCGTCGAAGGCTTTAAACCAGGGGTAACACAAAAAGCAACCGGTTTTTCCTTTGTTGATTTTAACGATCAAGGTTTACTTTACGCCTTGAATCTTGCAACCGATATGTATTTCGATCGCAAAGACTTAATTAAAGAAATGATTAAAAATGGTATGCGCGCGGATAATGGTTATGTTAAATGTGCGAACGCCTACATTGATTTATATAAAAAGGCCTTAGCAAAATGAGTTACGACCATCGACAAATTGAAAAAAAGTGGAAAGATTTTCACTTAAAAAATCAAACTTATTACACGGATGTTTATGATTTTAGTAAACCGAAATATTATTGCTTAGATATGTTTCCTTATCCTAGCGGACAAGGCTTACATGTTGGCCATCCTTTAGGTTATACCGCAACCGATATTGTCTCAAGGATGAAAAGAATGCAAGGCTATAATGTCCTCCATCCCATGGGTTGGGATGCTTTTGGTTTACCTGCTGAACAATACGCTTTAAAAAATAATGTTCACCCCGAAGGTTTTACGCGAGAAAATATCGCGCATTTTAAAGATCAGATTAACGCTATCGGGCTATCTTATGATTGGAGCAAAGAAATTGCCACAATTGATCCGCAATATTATAAGTGGACGCAGTGGATTTTCTTACAATTATTAAAAAATGATCTTGCTTATGTTGATTATGTTCCTGTCAATTTTTGTCCAGAATTAGGCACTGTATTAGCTAATGAAGAAGTCATCGATGGCAAGAGTGAAAGAGGCGGTTATCCTGTCATTAAAAAGCCGATGCGTCAATGGGTGTTACGCATCACTAAATATGCTGAAAAATTACTCGAAGGCCTCTCAGAAATTGATTGGCCTAAATCCACCCGCGAAATGCAAATTAATTGGATTGGTAAATCGGTTGGTACTGAAATAACTTTTAAAGTTAAAGATAGCGATTTATCATTCAAAGTTTTTACGACGCGCGTTGATACATTATTTGGTTGTACTTATTGTTGTTTAGCTCCTGAACATCCTTTAACAAAAAAACTTGTCACCAAAGAACAAGAGGCTGCTGTTAATGCTTATATTGAAAAAATTAAATCGAAATCTGATTTAGAAAGAACTGAATTAAATAAAGATAAAAGTGGCGTCTTCTTAGGTAGTTATGCAATTAATCCAATCAATAACGAAGAAGTACCTATCTTTATTGCTGATTATGTTTTATATGGGTATGGGGAAGGAGCGGTGATGGCTGTACCTGCCCATGATACTCGCGATTATGAATTTGCCAAAAAGTACCATTTAAAAATTAAACAGGTGCTAGAAGGTGATATCTCTAAAGCCGCTATGGTAGATGACGCGAAGCACATTAATTCAGACTTTGCGAATGGATTAAAAATTAAAGATGCTTCTTTGGCAATTCGCAATAAATTAATCGAACTTGGTTTAGGTAAAGAAAAAATCAATTATAAATTGCGTGATTGGTTATTTTCACGTCAAAGATATTGGGGTGAGCCCATACCTGTCATTAATATGGACGATGGTAAAATCATCCCGCTAAAGGATGAAGAATTACCGCTAGTTTTACCATTATTAGATGAATATAAGCCATCATTAACTGGCGAATCTCCTTTAGTGCATGCGAAAGAATGGCTAAATGTTAATATTGGTAAAGAACATGGAACTAGAGAAACTAACACCATGCCCCAATGGGCGGGTTCATGTTGGTATTATATTCGTTATTTAGATCCGAATAATCAAAAGGCTTTTGCCGATCCTGAATTAATTAAACATTGGTTACCAGTTGATTTATATATCGGTGGGAGCGAACACGCTGTCTTACATTTATTATACGCGCGCTTTTGGCATAAATTCTTATATGATCAAGGTTATGTCTACACTCCCGAACCCTTTAAAAAATTATTCCATCAAGGCTTAGTGTTAGGTGAAAACCGTGAAAAGATGTCAAAATCACGCGGCAATGTTGTTTCTCCTGATGATGTAATTGGAGAATATGGTGCGGATGCTTTAAGATTATTTTTAATGTTTTCGGGACCATTAGAAGAATCGTTCCCTTGGTCAACGAAAGGTTTAATTGGGGCTAGACGCTTTATTGATCGCGTCTATCGCTTATTTAGTGAAGAAGAATTTAAGCAAAAATTCACTTCTAAAAATAGTGGCGAACTCGATTATGTTTACCATACCTTAGTCAAGAAAGTGACTTCTGATTTTGAAAACCTGCAAATTAATACCGCGATTTCCCAAATGATGATTTTTGTCAATGCCTTATATAAAGCGCAGGAATTATATCAACCATACTTAGAAAACTTTTTAAAAATGTTTGCCTGCGTTTGTCCCTTTATAGGTGAAGAATTATATTATTCTTTAACTAATCGTTTGTTTGATTATGAGACTTGGCCAACTTACGAGGAAGAAAAAACGCAGCTAAACAATATTCAAATTGCTGTTTCTATTAATGGCAAACTCCGCGGGACGATTGAAGTGAAAGTTGATGCGAACGAGGAAGAAGTAAAAGAAATTGCGTTTAGTTTAGAGGCTATTAAACGCCATCTTGCTGGTAAAAATATCAAGAAGATTATTTTTGTCAAAAACAAAATTTTAAATATTGTTGCCGTCTAAACTTAAAATTCTTGATATCAAATTTATTAATCGCTAAAATGGCAAAAAATGAGGTGATAAAGATGTTAAAAGAAGATGATATGATTCTGACAGTTGATGTTGGTAATAGTTCAATTGGTTATGCGATTTTTCAAAACCATCAGATTCTTTTTCAAGATATTATTTCCTCGCGTTATGATAGCGAATTAGACGCGATTATCGCGCGCTTAAAAGAAGCGATACGCATGAACAATTTAGATATCTCGCGCGTTAAAGCTGGAATTATGGTTAGTGTTGTCCCAAGTTTAACAATGATTGTTCAAATGGCTTTTAAAAATGTTTTTAAAATTAAATTAGTGGCTTTTAAAAATAATTTTAAAGTTAATGTTAATTTATTAATTGATGATCCAAAAGAATTAGGGGCTGATTTAGTCGCTGATTTAGTCGCGATGAAACGCGATTATCCGATGCCTGCTATTTTGGTAGATTTAGGAACGGTTAATAAAACATTATTTTTAGATCAAGAAGGCAATTTTATTGGTTGTTATTTTTTCCCAGGAATGAAATCATGTGTGCGTTCTTTAGGAGACGAAGCGGCTTTACTTCCTAATTTAAACCGCATTGAAAAACCCGCTGTCGAATTTGGCAAAAACACCGAAGACGCGATTCTTAGTGGTGTCTTTTATGGTACATTATCTTCGATTGAAGGGATTGCTAATCATTACGATCGGATGATGGGAAAAAAAGTGACGCGTGTTATTAGTGGTGGCTTTTCAAAAGTCATTGCCTCGACTTTAACAGATTTTAAATTTGATTTAGATATTGTGATGCGCGGTTTATATTATTTATTCCTTGATAATATTGAAAAATTTAATTTAGATTGATTTGCGCCTAAATGGCATTTTTGTTTATAAGGAGGAGAGATGGATTATTTCAAAATTTGTAAACCGTATAATGAGGAAGCTAAATTTATGCTCCAAAAAATTATTCGGATTCCTTCAATCTATGATCCTAAGACGATTAAAGAAGGTCAACCCTTTGGTGAAAACATTTCTCTAGCCATGCGCGAGATGGCGCTTTTAGCATTAAGATATGGTTTTGAAGTTGATTATTGTGATGGCTATGCTTTAGAAATAAGTTACGGTCATGGCGAAAAATTAATTAATATATATGCGCATATTGATGTCGTGCCTGTTAGTAATAAGTGGTTTCATCCGCCTTTTGATTTAACAATTGATAAAGGTAAGATGTATGGGCGAGGAGTTTCAGATGATAAAGGACCTTTAATGGCGTCTTTTTACGCTATTAAAGCTCTGAAAGATAATGGTCTAATTCATGATTATCGCGTTAAATTAGTTATTGGCGGCGATGAAGAAAGGGGTTCAGCTTGTTTAGATTATTATTTTCATCATTTAAAAAAAGAACAAGCGACTTACGCTTTCACTCCTGATAGTGATTTTCCTTTAATTTATGGTGAAAAAGGCATTACCTCTTTTGATGCGATTTTTAATATTAAATTAGCAAAAATTCAGCAAATTAATGGCGGTTTAGTTTACAATGCTGTTAATGATTTAACGACTATAATAATGGAAAAAGATGCGGGTTTTGTATCATTTTTAACGCAAAATAAGGTTAATTTTACTCAAAAAGAAATAGAAAATAATCTACTAGAATTAAAATTTATTGGTGTCTCTGCTCATGGGTCAACACCGCAGAAAGGAAAAAATGCTGCCTTGATTTTTTTAAAAAATTATGGCGAATATTATCAAAATCAAGTTGTTTTTGATTTAGCGAATAAATTAAGTGACACTAGCGGAAAATTATTTGATGGTTTTTATAAATCGAAAGAACTTAAGGGCACTACATACTGTGTTGGTTTAATTAATTATCAAAATGACACATTAAAATTAGGCATCAATTTAAGATATCCTGAAACGGTTGATGCCTTAACTTTAGTAAATAATTTTAAAGAAAAATTTCATTGTGATACGAGCGACTATGAAAATGGCGAGGCCTTATTATTTTCAAAAAAATCTCTTTTAGTAAAGACTTTACTAAAGGCTTATCGCAGCGAAACTGGTGATCATTCTAAACCCTTTACGATTGGTGGAGGAACTTATAGTAAACACGCAAAAAATTGTGTCGCTTTTGGAGCGACTTTTCCTGGCGATGATACTAAGATGCATGGGGATGATGAATGGTATTTAGAACGCGACTTTTATCGTTTAATTTCGATTTACGCTCACGCCATTTATGCTTTAGGAAAACTAAAATAATGCGCACGCGATATAAAAAATGGGCAGTTGATTATTTAGCTCAACATCCAGAAAGAATTTTAAATAAAGATAATATCGATGAACTTTTTGCTGATGGACAAGATATTTTACTTGAGATAGGAGCTGGTAAAGGTGATTTTATTCTCGGTTTAAGCAAGTTAAATCCTAATAAAATTTTGATTGCTAATGAACGAGTTAATTCGATTAGCGGCGTCCTCCTTAAACGCATTATGGAAAATGATTTAACAAATATTTATTTATTTCCACAAGATGTTGAATTGCTTTTTCCACTATTAGAAGACCAGACAATAAAAGAAATTTATTTAAATTTTTCTGATCCCTGGCCTAAAAAGCGTCACGAAAAAAGACGCTTAACGCATTTAAATAAATTAAAAGAATATTACCGTCTTTTAAAGAGTGACGGCCGCTTAGTGTTTAAAACCGACAATGAAACTCTCTTTATCTTTTCACTAAAAGAATTAATGAATTCCCCCTTTGGTTTAATTAATTCTTCAACAAATTATCTTAATATAGATAACGAACCCATGAGTGAATACGAAAAGAAATTTCGCTTAAAAAATAAAGCGATATTTAGAATCGAGGCGAAGAAATGATGTATCGACTATTTTATTTGAAAGAACAAGATTTATTAATGGTTGTTTTTTCTTTAAATCAAATACCAAATAAAATTATCAAGGAAGATGATGTTGTTTATTTATTTTTTAATGAACAAATAGTTGGAATTAATCTTTTTCATTTCTCAAAAATTTATCATTTAGCAAAAGCCGGAATGATTTTGCCAATAAACGATGATTTATTAAACGCCATTAATTCGCATTTAAAACTAACGCAATTAACAAAATCACCTAGTGGCTTTGTCGTTGCTTTAATTAAAGAAATTGAGGATGTCGAAGATAGTGCCCACCTCCATTTAGTTAAAATCACTGATGGCGAAAAGGAAATAGAATTAGTGTGTGGCGCCTTAAATTTAAAAATCGGTGCAAAAGTTGTTTTAGCTAAAGAAGGAACTATTTTGCCAAATGGCGAAACTTTAAAAGCAACGACGATTGAAGGTTATCTTAGTCCAGGGATGCTTTGCTCTAAAAGAGATTTAGGACTTGATAATCACGATTATTCACATCAACTAATTATTGTTAATGATGATTATCAATTAGGAGAAGACTATTTTAGGAGTTAAAGATGGAAGAATTAGAAATTAAATTAAAAGAAGCAGGAAAGATTAGTCGCTTAACTAATAAAACTTTTCAATTTGATAAGCGCTTAGGTGAAGGGTTTTTTGCTGCTAATTATTTTTTAAAATCAAATGAAATAGTTAAAAGATTTGCCCCAAATCATTTAGTGACGATGCAATTTTTTCAACGAGCAGATGATGTGATGGTCTGCGGTTTAGATGAAGCGATTGCTTTAATTCATACTTTTGGTCAAAATGTCAAAAATTTAAAGATTGAAGCTTTAAATGATGGGGAGATTATTCAAGCCAATGAACCAGTCTTAAAAATTACTGGTCATTATGAAGATTTTGGTTATTTAGAAAGCATGATTGATGGCATATTAGCACGTCGCTCCTCGGTAGCGACTAATGTTTATCGGGTGATGAAAGTGCTTAATCATAAAGCTGATATTTTTTCGATGGCTGATCGTCAAGATGAATATCACACCCAAATTGGTGATGGGTACGCTACTTATGTAGCGGGAATTCGTAAAGTTAGTACTGATGCCCAAGGTTTATGGTGGGGTGGAAAAGGCATGGGAACAATGCCACATGCTTTAATTCAAGTTTGTGGCGGTGATATTAAAAAGGCGGCTGAACTCTATCATAAGACTTTTCCACATGAAAAAATTACTGCCTTAATTGATTATCATAATAATGTTGTTCATGATTCTGTTGAATTAGCAAAATATTTAGGCGATGATTTAAGCGCGGTTAGAGTTGATACCTCCAAAGCCTTAATCGATCATTATTTTGATGATAAAGATACATCTACTTTTGATCCGCATGGCGTTTGCAAAGAACTAATTTTTGCTTTAAGAAAAGCATTAGATGATGAGGGTTTTCAACATGTTAAAATTACGGTTTCATCATCTTTTGATAAAGATAAAATCGCTGAATGGGTTAAATTAGGTGTGCCTGTTGATACTTATGGTGTTGGGACATCTTTTGTTAATAACACTACTGTCGGTTTTACTGGTGATTTAGTGATGTTAGATGGGGTCGACGAGGCAAAAGAAGGTCGCCACAATATCCCCTCTAAGCGTTTAAAAGAAGTTCCTTATCCTATTTATTAATTTTCCTCTTTTTTTCATAGATTATGAAAAGATTTTCATTTATAATGAAAGTTGGGGTTTAAAATGGATAATTTAAAAGATCGAGTAACAATTTATGAAGTAGCAAAAGCCGCTAATGTTTCATTAGCGACTGTTAGTCGTGTTATTAATAAACGTGGGAATGTCAAAGAGGAAACGCGGAAACAAGTTGAAGATACAATCAAAAGATTAGGCTATATGCCTAGTGGCTTAGCTAAAGCCCTTGCAACGAATAAATCAACAAATATTGGGGTCGTTATCCCTAGCGCAAATTATGTTTACATTGCTAATATGCTTAATGGGATGGTGGAAGTGAGTAAAGAAAGAGGATATAATTTAACCCTTTTTGTTACTAGTCATTCCCATGATGATGCTTTAAAAGTCGTTGATAGTGTGATTACGAGTCATGTTGATGGGGCGATTCTTTTTGATGATGAGCTGAGCGAAGAAGACGCAAAAACCATTTCTAGTTATGCTGTGCCAGTTGTTGCTATCAACAATTATGTTTGCGGTGAAAATGCTGCTTCGATTATTTTTAAATATGAAGATAAATTAAAAGAAGTTTTTCTTAATAAGATACATAGCCCCTATCAAAAACCATTTATCTTCTTACATGTCCCAAATAGCGGCCGCCTTTTAGGGCAAGCCGAAGGCGTCTTTGTTCAAACTTTAAAAGAGCAAAATGTTCCTTATACAATTATTAATATTGATGATTCGTATCGTAAAACTTATGCCGCATTTGATGTTTATTTTAAGACTCATAAAAAAGGATATTTTGTTGCTTATCGCGATTCATTAGCAGCAGCTATTATTAACGCTGCTCTTGATAATCATTTGAATGTGCCAGAAGATATCGAAGTTTTATCTTTGATTGGCACAAAATATTCTAATATTATTCGTCCAACTATCTCCAATATGTTTTTAGATATGTCGGAAGTTGGTCGTCGCGCTGTTTATATGATGAATGATTTAAGCGAAGGCAAATTATTAAATCCCATCTTCTATTCTGAATGCGTATATAATAAAAAAGATTCAACAAAGGAGTAATAATTATAAATGGATATTATTGATGAACTGGAAGCGCGTGGATTAATTAAAGATTTTTCTAATCGCGATGAAGTTAAAGAATTATTAAAAACCCCGCAGACAATCTATTGCGGCTTTGATCCATCCGCAAAATCAATGCACTTAGGCAATTTTGTCGCCATTTCAACTTTGATGCGTTTAGCGAATGCTGGCCACCACATTATCGCCGTTGCCGGGGGATTAACAGGGATGATTGGTGATCCTAGTGGTAAAAAGAGTGAAAGACAACTTTTAAGTGTTAGTCAAGTAGAAGAAAATGTTTCAGGCATCAAAAATCAGCTTGAACATTTTATTAAAAATGGTCGCGTCTTAAATAACGCTAGTTGGTTAAAAGAGATGACAATGATCGAATTTCTTCGCGATTATGGTAAATATTTTCCAATTAATTATATGTTGAATAAAGAAATCGTTGCGTCTAGATTAGATAGCGGCAATTCTTATACAGAATATTCTTATTCAATTATTCAAGCAATTGATTTTTTACATCTTTATCAAAAAGAAAATTGTACCTTACAAATTGGTGGTTCAGATCAATGGGGTAATTTAACTAGTGGTTTAGAACTAATTCGTAAAGTCGAAGGCAATGAAGTTAAAGTTGGCGGCTTTACTTTAAATTTATTATTAGATTCGAGCGGTAAGAAATTTGGGAAATCCGAAGGTGGGGCGCTTTATTTAGATGAAACAATGTGCTCACCATATCGCCTTTATCAATATCTCATTAATACTGGTGATGAAGACGCTGCCCGTTATTTAAAAGTGTTTTCGTTTAAAAGTTTAGAAGAAATTAATTCTATTATTAAAGAACACCGAGAAAATTTAGGGCTTAGAATCGCTCAAAAAGCATTAGCGAAAGAAGTTGTTACCATCATTCATGGCGAAGAAAAATGTCAAGAAGTTTTAAAGATGAGTGAATGCCTCTTTAAAGGCGATTACGCTTCCCTTAGTCGCGACAATTTACTTGAATTATTTGGTGAATATTTAGTCTTACATCCATCTAATATCTTGTTAGAAGATTTATTAATCGATATTAAAGCTGCCGCTAGTAAACGCGAAGCGCGGGAATTTATCAAAGGTAATTCAATCGCTATTAATGGCGAAAAAATCACTGATTTAAATAAAATTATTACTGTTAATGATGCTTTATTTAACGAATTTGTCTTAATAAAGCGCGGAAAGAAAAACTTCTATTTAGTGCGTTTAAATGATGAAAAATAACAAATTGTTTTTTATATTATTAATTCCCATCTTGTCTAGTTGTGACGGACCAATTTTAAGTAAGGAAGACGCTCGTAATAGGGTCGACTCATTACTTAATAGTCAATTTGCTAATAATATATCTTTAGCTGAAGTTAATTACGAATTAAATAATCAAGATGAGCGCATCATTGAAAAATATATCTTTGACCGCGCGAATAATTTTTATACTTATTATCAAATCAAAGATAATGGGAATACGACTTTTCAACGTTTTGAATTTGTTCGTCCACCTTTAGAAAATGAAAATACTAGTCGCATTGTTATTGCAGAAAGAAAAAGTGGTGGTGGAACTATCGATAGTTCTAGGCAGAATAGTTTAGACTATAATCCTGATATGTGGTCAAATGATTACCAGATTAATCAAATTGCCAAAATCGCTTCTTATACTGATCGTGGTTTAAATCAGATTGATTATTTGTTATCCCAATTTGAGGCCGGTAATGTTTTTGATTTAGATTTTTATTCTGATAATGACACTTCAATCAATTGTCAATCGAGTATTAGTATTGATAATCTTGAACATAATTACTTAATTGATATTAACGATTCACTTTTAGTTGAATATCGCCATCAATATGAAAATTATCAAGAAACTATTTCGATTAAATATTCGCGGGTAGCTTATACTTTACCAACATTTGATTCAAGCTTTATTCAAGATCCATCTTTAAGGTAAAATAGTCGACTTTTAAACAAAAAAGCCTGCAAAAATGCAGGTTTTTTGATGGAAATTTTTGAATAAAAATGATTATAATCGACGGTTATAATATTCAATAATTTGTGCTTCGTTAATATCCATTGGTAATTCATTACGTTCAGGTAAACGAAGGAAAGTTCCTGTTAGTTTTTCTTCATCAACACTCACATAAGGACAAGCTTGGCCCTTACTAGCTAAGGCGTCTTTAATGATTTGTAAAGAACGAGAACTTTCTTTAACTGATATAACATCATTAACTGAACATAAATAAGATGGAATATCAACTTTCTTACCATTGACTAAGATGTGACCGTGATTAACAAGTTGACGGGCTTGACGGCGGGTACGCGCGAAGCCAAAACGGAAAACTAAGTTATCTAAACGGCTTTCTAAGATATGGAAGAAAGCTAGACCCGTAACTTCTTTCGAGCGTAAGGCGATTAAGAATAGACGTTGGAATTGTCTTTCGTTAACACCATACATATGGCGAAGTTTTTGTTTTTCAATCAATTGCTTACCATATTCGGAAGGTTTTCTTTTGCGGTCATTACCATGTTGACCTGGACCATAAGGGCGGCGTTGTAATTCTTTACCATTTTCTAAGGTCGAAAAACCTAAGCGACGGGATCTTTTATAATCCGAACCTAAATATCGCATTTAACTATCTCCTTTCTTTAAGTTTTTGCACTTGAAAGCGAAGGTGTAAATCCTAACACTCGGATGTTAAATTATAATTTCAGCTTTGAGCGACGCTTACTTTATTCCTTTAAAAAGTATTTAACATCGGACAGGTTATATTTACATGCTTATACATGCATTGAAGATAATAGTCATAATTTTAACCATTGTCAATGTCTTTTTCACTGATTAAGGAAGAAATATGCGAAAAAATATTTTTTATAAAAAAAATATGTATATAATAGTATTTAGTTGAGGGAAAAAATGCATAAGATGTTATTTAATTATCTAAATCTAACGAGTTTAACTCCAGAATATCGTGACTTACTTATTATCTTAATTCCTTCGTTAGTTGGTGGCCTTTTATTATTGATACTTATCTTTATTTTATTATTTCGTTTCGTTTTTATTCCCAATCGCTTAAAACGAGAAATTCACGATTTAGATCGCCGCTTTGAATATTTGCATGCTCTTTTAATTGGGCAAGATGCGCAATATGTTAAGCGTTTAGAAATAATTTCGCGTAGCAATTTACTTTATGTGGAGACTCATACGCGATTTTTAAAGAAATTTAAAGAGATTCGTGATAAACATGATGCAAGTGCGCAATCAACCATCAATCATTTAAAGGATTTACTCGATGAGAAAAAATATAAATTATTAAAGGAAGCTATCAGCGATTCTAAAGAAATTATTTCCGTTTATGAAAAAGAAGTGAATGCTTTAAATAACGATTTATTATTAGTAGTTAAACCTGAAGAAGATTGTCGCCAAAATGCTCTTTCATTAAAAGAACAACTTCGCCGCATTAAGCAAGATTATTATGCTAAGCAAGGAGACTTACAACTTTTAGTTGAATCATTTGATGAAATTTTCTCCTTATTAGATTCAAAATTTGAAACCTTTGAAGCAAATGTTGAAAGCGCTCAATATGATGACGCTAATAAGGTCTTACCTGATATTGAAGTAATTATTAATGAGCTTAGTTCATCAATGGATGATTTACCGAAATATTGCACAATGGTAATGAATTTAATTCCTGATAAAATATCTTCTTTAGAAAATTCTTATGAGACATTGATGCAAGAACGCTATCCGCTTCACCATTTAGTGGTGACCCAATCAATTAAAGAAATGAAAGAAGAACTCGTTTATCTAACTAATCGCATCAAAAGATTTGAACTTAAAAATATCGATGTTGAATTAGATAATATGCTTTCGCGCATCGATGAATTTTTCACCCTTTTTGATGAAGAAAAAGAAGCGCGAAAAATCTTCGATGAAGAAAACGAATCAGTTTATCAAGTTGTCAATGAACTCGATCGCACCTTCATAAAACTCCGCAATTCGATTCCACAATATAAACAAATCTATCGCCTTAACGAAACGCAAGAACAAAAAATTAATGAAATTCAAAATTCGATTAATATTCAAGGAGCGTTTAAACGCTCGTTAGATACTTATATTCATTCAGCTACCCAACAACCATATAGTGTTTTAGTCACTAAAATAAAAGAATTAAAAGACGCTTCTAATAAAGTTAAAGATGAAATTAACGACTTTGAAATTTATTTAGAATCTTTAAAAACCGATTCCGAAGGTGCTTATGCTTTAATTTATGAAGCTTTCGATAAAGCCATCAATGCTTATCGGATGGTAAAACTTATGAATCTTGAAGTTACTAATGATAAATATTTAGAAGCAATTAAGAGATCTTTTACTTTAATCGACGGCATTTATGAACATTTAAATATGCTTCCTATCGATGTGGAGGTAACAAATAATTTAGTCAAAGAACTTAAAGACATCATCGCTAAATATTATGATGATGGTGATATCAAAAAAGATTTTAATTTAATGATTTTAGCGGAAAATTCAATTGAAATTACCAATCGTGACCGTCAACATCTTAGCGATATCGACCATTTAGCTAATCATTGCGAACAACTCTTTTTCGATGGTAATTTTGAACAAGCTTATATTAATGCTTTACAAACAATTAAGCGCATTCGCTCTGACCGTGAAAATTAATTATGATTTATTTCGATCATGCTTCTACTAATCAAGTTAACCCAGAAGTTTTAGATTGTTTCATTTTAGAAAATGAGCGATTTGGTAACCCTAATTCCATTCACGCCTTAGGTTTAAGAGCCCTGAATGATTTAGAAAAAGCTCGCCAATCAATAAAAAAAGATTTTAATTTAACTAACCACAAGGTAATTTTTACTTATTCTTCGACGATGGCAATTAATTTAGCCATTCGCGGTTACGCATTAAAATATCGTCAACGAGGTAAACACATTATCTCAAATAAAATTGAACATCCCGCCGTGATTGAAACACTTAAATCACTTGAGAAGATTGGTTATGAAATCACTTATCTTGATGTTGATTATCAAGGTAATATCTCATTAGAAAATTTTAAGCAAATGCTTCGACCCGATACGATTTTAGTCGCGATTATGGCAATTAATAATGAATTAGGAACGATTTATCCTATTAAGGAAATCGCAGAAATTATTCAAGCTTATCCTAAATGTTCTTTTTTTGTTGATGCCACTCAAGCAATTGGCAAAATCAAATTAGATTATAATCATATCGACATGTTCGCTTTTAGTGGCCATAAGATTAATGGTCTTAAAGGTAGTGGGGCTTTGATTTATCGTCAAAATATTTCTTTTGAACCATTAATTTATGGCGGAGGACAAGAAGAAGGCTATTTAAGTGGGACGGTAGCAACCGCGAATGATATTGCTTTAGCTAAGGCTGTTAATTTAGCCTTAAAAAATCTAGATAAAAAGATTTGTTATGTTTCTTCTTTAATGTCTTTATTTCGCTCGGAATTAAATAAAAGAAGCGATGATTTTATTATTAATTCCCCAGAAAATGCCTCGCCCTTTATTATCAATTTTTCTTCCTTAAAGAAAAAAGCCGCAGTGATTGTGGAAGCCCTATCAAATGAAGGCATCTATTTAAGCAGCGTTTCTGCTTGTCATTCCAAAAAAGAATCTTTTAGTAATGTTATTTATTTAACTAAAAAAGATGAGCGTTTAGCCCGTAATACTTTAAGGGTGTCATTTGATGAAACCAACACCGAGGAAGAAATCATTTATTTCTTTCAAAAATTAGATGAAATTATGGAGAAATTAAGATGAAAAATGTCATTATTGTCCGTTATGGTGAACTTTCTACTAAAGGTAAAAATAAGAAAGATTTTATTCGTTTATTAGCCAAAAATATTACCGCTTCCTTAAAAGGGATTGAAGATATTGTCGTTAGACCATCTTTCGATCATACTTATATTTATTATCAAGATCATTTAGATGAGATTATTGATATTTTAAAAGATATTAGCGGCATCCATTCTTTTTCTCTTGGCTATGAATTATCTTTAGATTATGAAGAAATAAAGCAAGAAATCACCAAGAAAGTTCTAGAAATTAGTCCGCATTATTCCACCTTTAAGATTTTTGTTAAACGGGCAAATAAAGCCTTCCCATATAATAGTGATTTTATCACTCGTGATTTAGCTAGTCTTATTTTAAAAAATAGTCCCTTAAAAGTTGATGTTCATCAGCCCTCTTTAGAAATTAAAATTGAAATTAGAATGGAAAATTCTTATTTATATTTTCAAACGATTAAAGGGGCTGGCGGTTATCCTTTAGGCGTCGGTGGTAAAGTTTTAATGATGCTTAGTGGTGGGATTGATTCTCCAGTCGCTGCTTATTTATTGATGAAAAGAGGAGTAAATATTGAAGCTATTCATTTTGCTTCCCCGCCCTACACGAATAGTGGGGTTATTTTAAAAATTAAAGATCTCTTAACGATTTTAACTAAATATCAACCGCGCATTAAACTTCATATTGTGCGCTTTACCGAACTGCAAGATGCGATTTATTCACACGCGGATGAAAGTTACGTCATTACTTTAATGCGCAGAATGATGTTTCGTCTAGCGAGTAAAATAGCTAAGAAAACGCATGCCCTAGGAATCGCTAGCGGCGAATCAATTGGCCAAGTAGCGTCCCAAACCCTTGACTCTTTGGGTGTTATTAACGAAGTAACTAATTTACCAATTATTCGCCCTTTAATTACTTATGATAAAGAAGAAATTATTAAGCTATCTAAACGCATTCAAACTTATGATATTTCCATTCGCCCTTATGAAGATTGCTGCACGATTTTTACTCCTAAAAATCCTAAAACTAAACCATCTATAGATAAAACTAAATATTATGAAACCTTATTTAATTATCAAGAATTAATTGATAAAGCAATATTAGAAGAAGAAATAATATATCTTTCACGCGAAGAAGATTGAATAAAAATATCTTAGTTTTGCATATATTCTCATTTAAAAATCTGATATTTAGATAATAAAAAATTCGCTGTTATCAGCGAATCTTTTATTATTAGAAAATTATTTATTTAGCGAGAGCTTTTTTAGCTGTTTCCACTAATTTAGCAAAAGATGCAAAATCGTTAATCGCCATTTCCGAAAGCATTTTGCGATTAATATTAATTTTGGCTTTAGCCAAACCATTAATGAAACGCGAATAAGAAATATCGCACATTCTACAACCAGCGTTAATACGTTTAATCCATAATTTACGATATTCTCTTTTGAGTTTACGACGATCAATATAAGAATATCTTAAGGAACGTAAAACTTGTTCTTTGGCAGTCTTAAATAAAAGGTGTTTACTACCAAAATAACCTTTTGCTCTTTTTAAGATTTTTTTGCGACGAGCACGCGTCGCGACACTATTTTTAACACGAGCCATATTTATTAACCTTGAATTAATTCTTGGCAGCGCTTTTGATCGCTCTTAGAAATTAATCCATCCTTTCTTAAATGTCTTTTTTGTTTTGTTGATTTGCGGGGCGCTAAGTGAGCCCGATACGCTGAACGTTTTTTAAGACGTCCTGAGCCAGTGACTTTTACCCGTTTAGTAAAAGCCTTTTTACTTTTCATTTTAGCCATTTCTTTACCTCCTATTTTTTGACTTTTGAAGCTAAAACTGCATTCAGCCATCGCCCTTCAAGTAGGGGAGCTTTCTCAACAGTTGCTATTTCAGAAAGATAACCGATGAATTTATTTATAACTTCTTCACCAACTTCGACATGGGCAAGTTGACGTCCACGATATCGCACACCAACTTTGACTTTATTGCCATCTTCTAAGAATCTTGTCGCGGCTTTAACTTTAACCATGAGGTCATTTTGGCCTATTTGGGGAGTTAATTGCACTTCTTTAATTTCGATTGTTTTTTGTTTTTTCTTATTTTCTTTAGCTTTCTTTTGCATTTCATAGCGATATTTGCCGAAGTCAATAATTTTACAAACAGGTGGTTTAGCATTTGGTGCAACACAATATAAATCTAAACCATATTCATTCGCGATCCTTTGACCTTCTCTTGATGACATTGTACCTAATTGTTCACCTTTGGGTCCAATAAGTAGAATTTCCGGAAAACGGACATTCTCGTTTACTAAATCTTTTTGTTGGGGCGCTCTTTTACCTTGAGGACCATTTTGCTGCATGTTATTTATAAATAATCACCTTCCTTAATAGAAAACGGGTGCGTAGTTAGCACCCGTAATTAACATTTAGATCCTTGAACCAATTAATTGATAATCTGGTGAGAGGTTGGTGCCTTCTACTTTCTACGTTTTCGTAGCGAATTAAATATATCGATTTAAGAAGTTAATGTCAAGAGTTTATTTAGACTTTTTTAGCAATCTTTTCAAGGACCATTTGGACGAATTCTTCTTTAGAAATAGTTACTTGTTTACTTGAACCATATTCGCGATAAGTTACTGTCCCATCTTCTTTTTCCTTGTCCCCTAAAACGATTGATAAAGGATACTTATTTATTTGAGCGTTTCTTAAGCGATAACCGAGTTTTTCGTTACTCGCATCAATCTTCACTCTTAAATGATGAGCCTTTAACATCTCTTGAATTTCTAAGGCATAATCTAGATGGATATTTTCATTTACTGGTAAGATCGCAATTTGTGTCGGAGCGAGCCATAAGGGGAAGGCGCCGCCATAATTTTCAATGATAATTGCCATAAATCTTTCAATTGAACCTAAGCAAGCGCGATGAAGCATAATTGGACGAACTTTATTACCGTTTTCATCAATATAAAACATATCGAATCTTTCGGGTAAATTCATATCTAATTGAATCGTGCCGCATTGCCATATTCTTCCCATCGAATCGCGAAGTTTAAAATCGAGTTTAGGACCATAGAAGGCGCCATCACCTGGATTAATAATAAATTCGCGATGTGAGGCTTGACACGCTTCTTTTAGAATCCTTTCAGCCTTATTCCATAAAGCAATATCACCAATATAATCTTTTTCAGGACGCGTTGATAATTCGATGTGATAACT
>CASFQR010000004.1 GCA_949297275.1 uncultured bacterium
CCCATTTACAAATTTTTATTCAGAAATAACGGTTCGTTAAATAAAAAAAAGACCTTTCGGTCTTTTTTAAATATACTTTTTATTACTTGATTCCGAATGTTTTTTTGCTTTCTTTAATTACCTGATTTTTAACGCTTTCGTTATAGGTTATCATACTTTCGATAGCCTGACCGCTCAGAAAATCGTTTTGGAAATCGTAATAATACTGTGTTTCGTAATCGGTGGTGATTTTTTCCTTGATTTTTTCCTTTACCGAATTATCTTCGTAATAATCCTGCCCTTCGGGAACGGAACCGTAATCGGTTGCAAGAGCTGTAACTATCATAATATGGATACCGTATTCGGTTACGCAGTAAGCAATAGTTTTTCCGGTTGCGGCGTCGCTGTAAATATAACTACCTTTCAAACCGTCAACTACCGTCTGATCCAAGGTATAGGTACCCTTGCCTTGATTTACGAGAGCCCTTCCTAAATCGGTAAATTCTTCGACATAACTTGAAGTGCTACCTTCGGGAACGATAAGATAATTATTGAGAGTATCGTCGTCTGCGAACATTCCGGTATCGTCGCTTACAAGATAAATCCATTTTTCCATTACTTCTATTGTTTCGTCAACCGAACTTACAAGACTTAAATCTTTGGAAATCAAAGCCATAATTTTTTCTGCGGAAAATTTCATATCGCTTTCGAATGTTCCGTTATTAATGGATTCGATAATCTCTTCTTCGGTTTTACCATCTAGGTCGTCCGGATAATAAGTAAGGTCGCCTACGGTTATTTTCCATACATAAGGAGAAAGCTCGCATTCGCTGTCGGCGCAAACATGGTATTTGCAAGAAGCTTTGCTTCCCGTATGGGTATGAGCGGAAAGGCAGTCGTGTTTTTCACTGCTTTCGGCGTTGTAATTCAAATTAGAAACAGGAACGGAAATTCTGTCCGCAAGGCTTTTTCTAAAAAGGGTAAGAGCTGCCGGATTGTTAACGCCTGTGCTTTCGAAATTTTCAAGTTCTGCTGTCAGTTCGTCGTCGAATTTCAAAAGGATATTTTTAACATAGCCGTACATTAAAATGTTTTCACCTTCATCTCTGTAAATAGGATGATAAGCGATATTTTCTTCATTGGTCAAAGCCGTTTCGTAATCGGATTTGCTTGTAAAAGTGATTTTATTTTTCAGAATAAGTTCCTGATATTCGGTATTAACGATGTCGTCGAGTTCCCCTGTCGCCGAAATATAATCCTTATAATTATCGAGAAGAATTTGTTCTACTTCGCTTTTAAGATAATAATCGTAACTTAAATAATTGCTTTCGAGATTGCTCATAAGCTTGTTATAAGCTCTTTCTTGAAGCTTTGTTTTATTTTCCCAATTTGAAGAATCGGTAAAATATTTGGGCATATTTTGAGCGGGTGCGTTCGGGTCGAAATCTTCTTCGTCTTCGGGGGGAACGGGTCTGAATTCTATCTCGTCTTCCGTTTCGGAAGTACTGTCGTCATCGTTTGAAACCGATCCGCCGCTGTTTAATATCTCGTCTTTTTCAAGTTCATCATAAATCTCGTCGTAAGCGGTTTGAAGGGTTTCGTTAGCCCCTTCGATTGCTTTTTTAAGTTCTGCGGGCGTAATTAATTTGTTATAGATTATATCGTTTGACAAAGCTGTTTTGTCTATCTTGTCGTCGTGTGTCTTGTTATATTCTTCGACATAGTACTCTTCGGCTTTCAGAATAAGAAGCTTTCTTTGAGCAAGACTTTCAACCATAAGGTCGACAGTTTCTTCTACGGAATAGCCGTACTGACTCACATAAGCATAGCCGGTCGAATTCATTAAAGCCGCAACTTCGCCTTTTTTAACATATTCAATCATTCCGTTATAATTAATAGTTGCAAGAATCTGATTGTAATCCACTTCGGCATTAAGAACAAAAAGGGTTCCGCAGCCGCAGAGAAGAGAAAGGCTTATCGCAACAACTAAAATAACAGAAATTAACTTTCTTTTCATATAATCTCCTTAATCAAAATCCGATATGTAGATATTATAACCAATTTTAATTTTAAAAGCAATTAATAATTATATATAAAGTATATAAAATTTATCCTTACAAATCAATTAAAATTGTTTGATATAATAATTTTATTTACAGTTTTTTTTATTAAATAACCGAAAGAAAAAAATAAAAATATTTTAAAATTACGATATTTTTATAAGAAAATCCAAGACTGCGTCGGTTTTATCAAAAACCGAACGGATATTTTCAAAACTTGCGCAAACGGGAATGTTCGTATTCAGTCTTATGTTTTTGGCGTCGCTTACCGCTTCTATTATTTTTCGGTCTTTGAAAACATCGGCTGAAACAAAATACAGTTCGGCACGGTTTTCGTCTATAACTATTCTGCTTATGTTTTTTGACGAAGCGAGATTTTTAATAAGACATATTTTTAAAAGGTTTACCGTTGCGGCTTTGGGTTTTCCGTACAGTTCGGTAAGTTCGAGAATTAGATTTTCAAGTTCTTCTTTATTCGATAACGAAGCTGCCTTTTTGTAATATTTGAGTTTTTCCGATTCGTTTTCGATATACGAAGAGTCAATATAAGCGTCCTGATTTACGAATAACTCGGTATCGGTTTCTTTTACTTCCTCTCTTCCTTCCGCATAGCTTACGGCTTCTGCAAGAAGTTTGCAATAAAGTTCGTAACCTACTTCGGCAATATGGCCGCTTTGTTCCCTTCCCAAAAGTTCCCCCGCTCCTCTAATTTCCAAATCCGCCATTGCGATTTTCATACCGCTTCCCAGTTCCGTATTCTGAACAAGGGCTTTCAGTCTGCTCTCTCCTTCCTTGGTAAGGGGTTTTCCTTTTTCAACTGTAAAATAGGCTTTTGCAAGTCTTGAAGACCTTCCGACTCTTCCTCTCAGCTGATAAAGAGAGTTAAGTCCCAACCTGTCGGCGTCTATTACAATAAGGGTATTTGCGTCGGGTAAATCTATTCCGTTTTCTATAATTGTGGTGGTAACAAGGATATTCCCTTCTTTTTCGTAAAATGCGTTGATTCTCGTATCGAGTTCTTCCGGGGAAAGTCTGCCGTGGGTTACGATTATTTTGGCGTTTTTAACAAGTTCCGAAATATGACGGGCAAAATCTTCTATACCTTTTACACGGTTATAGAGAATAAATACCTGTCCTTCTCTTGCAATTTCTCTTTCTATTGCGTCCTTTACGAGAGCGTCGGAATATTCGGTGACATAGGTATCGATAGGCAATCTGTTTTTGGGGGAAGTTTCGAGAATACTTATATCCCTTATACCGCAAAGCGCCATATTCAAAGTTCTGGGTATAGGGGTTGCCGACATAGTAAGAACATTCAGGTCGTTTTTAAGTTCTTTTATTTTTTCTTTATGTTCGACGCCGAACCTTTGTTCTTCGTCGAGAACAAGAAGTCCCAAATCTTTAAACACAACATCGGGTGACAGCATTCTGTGGGTTGCGACAAGCACATCGATTGAGCCGTTTTCGAGATTTTTAAGGGTTTTTTTGATTTCCGCAGGCTTTTGCAGTCTTGTAAGCATTGCGGCTTTCACTCCGAATTTTTCCATTCTCTTTATAACGGTATTATAATGCTGCTTGGCAAGTATGGTTGTAGGCGAAAGTATTGCAGCCTGCTTAGAAGAAGTTACGGTTTTGAAAACCGCCCTTAAAGCAACTTCGGTTTTACCGTACCCTACATCTCCGCAAATGAGCCTGTCCATAACCTTGCCTTTTTCCATATCCGATTTAACATCTTCTATTGCCTGCAACTGGTCGGGCGTTTCGGTATATTCGAAATCGTCTTCAAACTGTTTTTGAAGAAAATCGTCCCCGGGATAGATAAAGCCTTTCGCCTTTTCTCTTTTTGCGTAAAGTTCCAAAAGATTGACAGCCATTTTTTTGACGCTTTCCTTAACTCTTTCCTTCACCTTCTCAAAACTTTTTGTTCCGATTTTCGAAAGTGCGGGAGCGGTATCGGCGCCCGAATAACGGCTGAGTCTCGTCATCTGGTCTACAGGAATATATAAAACATCGCCGCCGTAATATTCGACGGTTATATAATCTCTTTTTATTCCGTCGGTTATCATATCGCAAAAGCCTGTGCATTTTCCTATACCGTGAACTTCGTGAACTACGAAATCGCCTATTTTCGGCATTTCCGAAAGTCCTGTTTTCCGTCTTGCGATACTCTGTTTTTTTCTGACAAGTTCGCTTTTGCCTATTACTGCGATTTTTGCGATAGGGTCTATGAATCCTTTTTCTACCGAAGCGTCGGAACATACGGAATTCGAAAATCCCTCTTTTTTAATATTTTCAAAAGATTGAAAAGACAAGCTTATTCCTTCTTTTAGAAATGCGCTTTGAGAAGACAGCGCTCTGTCTTTATCGCCGAAACAGAGAACAATATCGTAGCCGTCGTTTTGAAATTTCAAAATATCTTTAACCAGCAGATTGTAATCCAAAAAATACGAAGGAACGGACGGTGAATTTAATTTTAATATATTTTTGTCTTCGGTCTCGGTAGCGAAATCGATAACTGAAAAATCTTTTAATTTTTTTTCTATGCAAGAAAAATCGATAACTGCTTCGCTGTGTTCCTTTAAAGTTTCGCCCGACAAAAAAAGTTCTTTTGTTCTTTGACTGTTTTCCCTGTCGCAGACGATACCCTTTTCCTTAATGGATTTAAAACCGTCGAAAAAGACGGGTGCCGACTTTAAATAGGAAAATATATCGGTTTTTGTTTCGGAAAAAGGCAAAGCCCATAAAAGAGAAGTATCGTAATTTTTGTTTTTCAGTTTTTCTATGATTTCCGAAACTATATCTTCCGCTCTTTGACGGGCTTCTCTTGTCATTGTTTTGTTCTGTAAAATAAAAGCGTCGCTGAGTTTTTTTATGTTTATACTTGAATAGTCGTATTCGTATGCAGGCGAAATTTTTGCCGAATTCAAAGACTGGATAGAAAGTCCGCTTTCCGGACTGAAAGAACGGATTTTTTCCACAGTATCGTCTTCGAAGACAATTCTTACCGGTAAAGCCTGTCCCAAAGGGTAAATATCCACTATACCGCCCCGAACCGAAAATGTTCCTATTTCCCTTTCCCCTCTCTTGTATCCGAGTTTGACGAGTTTTGCTATAAGCTCGTCGACGCTTAAATTTTCGGAAAGGAAAAATTCTTCATAGTTCAAAAAATATTCCGGTCTTTCGTAATACTGTTTAAGCGCCTCTACGCTTATAACAGCTTTTTTAAGTCCGCAAGCTATATCGGTCAGAGCTTCCACTCTTTTGGAAATTCTCTCTAAGCCTAAATCTTCTTTATAAATAAGGCTGTCCGCCCGTGAAGTAAGTACCCTTACATCTGTACCGTAACTTCTTATAAGTTCGGCGTAGTATTCCGCTTCCGCATCGTCTCTTGTGACGAACAAAAACTCGTCAAGTAAACTCAGCGCAAGACATTTGAGTCCCGTACTTAAACCGAAAACGGCTGTGGTTTTATTGCCAAGCCGCTCGAAAAGTTCTTTAAGTATTCCGTTTTTTGCGATATCGGAAATTTTCTTCAATATATACTACCTGCTTTTTTTATTGTACTTTTGCATTAATTTTTCGAAATCTCTGTTTTCGATATATTCGAAAGCGGCTTCCGACGCCGTTATGCACCCTTTTAAAAACAATTCTCCTTCTTCCCCTTTTAAAGGTGAAAGGACATAGTTTTTAAGACTTTCTACGCAAGGCTTTCCTGCGCCGATTCTTATTCTCTTAATGTTTTCCGAAGAAAGTTCAAAAACGATATTTCTCATTCCGTTATGGGTTCCCGCACTTCCCTTTTCCCTTAACCTTATACTGCATAACGGAAGGTCTATATCGTCGTAAATTACTAACAGTTCTTCGTTTTTTGCGCCGAACTTGTTTTTAAGTTCCCTTAAACTTATTCCTGAAAGGTTCATATAAGTCTGCGGTTTTGCAAGTACCGTTTTTTCGCCGTTAATATAAGTTACCGTATAAAGCGCGCTGCAACCTTTTTTGTCGAAACGGACATTCAGCTTGTCCGCTAAATTATCTATTGCCGTAAAGCCTGCGTTATGAACGGTTTTTTCGTATTCTCTGCCGATATTTCCGAGTCCTGAAATTATTAACATCAGTTCTCCTTCTTCTGTCTTTTCCAGTTGGTTTTAACTACCTGTCTTTCTCTTGCAATGCAAAGAACATCGCCCGGAACATCGTCGGTAACCGTACTTCCCGCAGCGATATATGCGTTGTCGCCTACCGTAATCGGAGCGATCAGATTGGAATTGCTTCCTATAAAGACATTCTTGCCGACTGTAGTATGTTGTTTGATAACTCCGTTATAATTTACGAAAATGGAACCGCAGCCGACATTGGTTTCTTCCCCTACCGACGCATCGCCTATGTAAGCAAGGTGTGCGGCTTTGACTCCCTTTTCGAGAGTGGAATTTTTTATTTCCACAAAATCGCCTATGCGACATTCGTCTTTTATTACGCTTTTGTTTCTGAAATATGCAAAAGGTCCTACACGGCAGGAATTTCCCACCTCGCTGTCTTCTATACGGGACATAATAACTGTGGAATTTTTGCCTATTTTCGAATCCCTTATGTAACAGCCGCTTTCGATATTCGTTCCCGAACCTATTGTCGTTCTTCCGTATATCGTGACGTTAGGATAAATCTTTGCACCCTTTTCTATAACGACATCGTCGCCTATATAAGTGTTGGACGAATCTATGATAATCGCTCCGTTTTGAAGCGCCTTTTTTATGTTTCTTTTTGAAATACCCTTATAAACCTTTTCAACCGTTAAGTTGTCTTCTACCGAAACGGTCTCTTCGTTTTCGAAAGACAGTGCCGATTTTACGTCTTCTCCGTATATTCCGCGCATTACTATGTTTCCTTTTCCGAAACGCACGGACGCCGCTCCGTTCTCTTCCATAAATCTGACTGCGTCAAAAACCGTCTTTTCGTTCTGTAATAATATTAATACCCACGAAGGTGGAACGCACGAAGAAGGCTTTAGGATGGCGATTCAACGCGTAGTTAATAATTATGCTTTAGAGAAAAAATACCTTAAAGAAGGCGAAGAAAAATATACCGTTGATGACATTCAAGAAGGGATGGTTGCAATTATTTCAATTAAGCACCCAAACCCACAATATGAAGGCCAAACCAAGACCAAATTAGGTAATACCGAAGTTCGTAAGATTGTTTCGCAAGTAGTGGGGGAAGCGCTCAAACGTTTCTTCTATGAAAATCCAAAAGTTGCTAATTTAATATTAGACAAGATATCAATGGCGTCTAAAGCTCGAATGGCCGCTAGGACAGCCCAAGAAAATGTTCGCCGAAAAAGCGGTTTAGAATTTACTACCTTACCTGGAAAATTAGCTGATTGTTCTTCAAAGAATCCAGCTGAATGTGAATTATATATTGTTGAAGGTGATTCCGCTGGTGGTTCAGCTAAGAGCGGTCGTGACCGCGATACGCAAGCTGTTTTACCGCTTAGAGGTAAGATTTTGAACGTTGAAAAAGCTCGCCATGAAAAAGTTTTTGATAACGCTGAAATAGGCAATATGATTGTCGCTATTGGCGGTGGTGTTGATCCTGAATTTGATGTTTCAAAAATCCGTTATCATAAAATTGTTATCATGACCGATGCTGATGTTGATGGTAGTCATATTCGCATTTTATTATTAACATTCTTCTATCGTTATATGCGCGATTTAATTACGCATGGTTATGTTTATATTGCTCAACCTCCGCTATACAAAGTGGAATTAAAAGGCAAGGCGTATTATGCCTATAATGACGAACAATTAGAAGTACTTAAAAAACAATTAGAACTTAAACCAGGTTATCCTTTCCAACGCTATAAAGGTTTAGGTGAAATGAATGATGTTCAACTTTGGGATACAACCTTAAATCCTAAAACAAGAAAAATGTTGAGGGTCACTTTAAGCGATGCGATTGAAGCCGAACAAGTCTTTACAGATTTAATGGGTGATGAAGTTCAACCTAGAAAAGACTTCATTTATAAAAACGCGAAGTTTGTTAAGAACTTAGATATTTAATAGAAGGAGGTATTAACAATGGACGAAAACAAGAAAAATAATGAAGAATTAACGGAAAAAGATAAAGAATTGCAAGAAATTGAAGATGGTATCGTTCCTGGATTAAGCGATGCAGATTTAGCTAATGAAGTTCGCTCCTCTTTCTTAGATTATGCGATGTCAGTTATTGTTTCACGCGCGATTCCTGATGTAAGAGATGGTTGTAAACCAGTTCACCGCCGCGTAATTTATGGGATGTATGAATCTGGAACGACTCCTGACCAAAAACACCGCAAATGTGCCAGAATTGTTGGTGATGTTATGGGTAAATATCACCCACATGGTGATGCTGCGATCTATTCAACGCTAGTTAGAATGGCTCAACCATTTTCGATGCGATATTGTTTAGTTGATGGTCAAGGTAATTTTGGGTCGGTTGATGGCGATAGTCCGGCAGCGATGCGTTATACCGAAGCAAGAATGACACGTCTAGCTATGGAAATGGTTCGCGATATTAAATGTGACACTGTCGATTTTACTGATAACTATGATGGTACCGAAAGAGAACCAATTGTTCTACCATCGCGTTTTCCAAATTTATTAGTTAATGGTAGCAACGGTATTGCTGTTGGGATGGCAACATCAATTCCTCCCCATAATCTTTCTGAAACAATCGATGCCGTCATTGCTTTGGCTCATAATCCCGATATCACTCCTCTAGAATTAATGCAAAAATATATCTTTGGTCCAGACTTTCCAACCGGAGCAATTATTTTAGGAAGAGAAGGAATTAAGAATGCTTTTGAAACCGGGATGGGAAATATTTCAATTCGTTCACGAGCGGAAATCCATGAAAATGAACATACTGGTAAAAAGCAAATTATTGTTACCGAAATTCCTTATCAAGTGAATAAAGCTACGATGATTGAAAACATTGCTCACCTGGTCCATGATAAGGTTATCGATGGTATTACTGATATCCGTGATGAATCGTCAAATAAAGGCATTAGAGTTGTCATTGATGTTCGTCGCGATGCAATTCCAGAAGTTATCTTAAATCAATTATATAAAAACACCCAATTACAAACCTCGATTGGTATTATTATGCTTTGCCTAGTTGATGGTGCACCTAAAATTTTACCAATCAACGAATTCTTAAAATATTATCTAGAATATCAAATCGAAATTATTCGTCGTCGTACAGTCTTCTTAAAGAGTAAAGATGAAGCGCGTCATCACATTGTCTTAGGTTTATTGAATGCAATTAAAAATATTGACGAAATTGTCGATATTATTAAAGCGAGCGATACACCAGAAGATGCGAGTCAAAATCTAAAAGAGCGCTTTGGCTTTACCGACGATCAAACCGAAGCCATTTTAGCGATGACACTTCGTCGTTTAACTGGTTTAGAAGAAGGTAAACTTGAAAACGAAAAAGTTGAACTTGAAGCTAATATTGAAAAATATAATCATATTCTTTCTTCAAGAGATACCCTTATTGAAGTTGTCGTCGAAGAATTATTAGAAATTAAGCGTAAATTTGGTGATGAACGCCGTACCGAAATTAGTGATTCCGGTTCAGAAATTAATGATGAATCTTTAATTCCTGTCGAACAAGTCGCTATTACCTTAACTAATAATAATTATATTAAACGCACACCGATTGATACCTTTAGAACTCAAAATCGTGGTGGTCGTGGTGTTAAAGGAATGTCGACTTATAGTGAAGATGAAGTTGCGTTGATGATTAACACTAACACTCACACCGATATTTTATTCTTTACATCACTAGGAAAAGTATATCGCCTTCGCGGTTATATGGTTCCTGAAGGTAGTAGAATTGCTAAAGGTGTACCGATTCAACAATTAATAGATATCCAAAAAGGCGAAAAAGTTATGGCGATGATTAATCTAGACACTTACGATGATAATTCCTATCTCTTCTTTATCACGCGTCAAGGTTTAGTTAAAAAGACCGCGATTGAAGAATTTGCCTCCATTCGCAAAAACGGTAAAATTGCTATTTCGTTAAAAGAAGATGATCAATTATTAGATGTTAAACACACGGATGGTAATTGCTTAATTTGCTTAGCAAGTAGCAAAGGCAAATTGGTCAAATTTAATGAGAGCGATGTTCGCGCGATGGGGCGAGGAGCAGCTGGTGTAAAAGGTATGAATGTCGATGGTTCATATCTAGTTGATGTTGCGACTTCTAATGAAGGTAAATACATTCTTGCTGTAACGCAAAAAGGATATGGCAAGATGTCGCCGATTGAAGATTACCGTTTAACTAAACGTGGCTCAAAGGGTGTTATTACTTTAAACGCGACAGCTAAAAATGGTAAACTAGTCGCCTTAAAAGCCGTTAATGGCGATGAAGATTTAATGATAATTACATCCGCTGGTGTCATGATTAGAATCCCATTAGAGCAAGTTAAAATTGCAGGTAGAAATACGCAAGGAGTTAAAGTTATTCGCGTTGATGACAAACAACGCGTCTCTAGCGTCTCGGTTGTTGAACACGAAGATAATATTGAAGAAAATAGCGAGAATTCTAGCGAAGAAAACCCTGCAAATAGTGAAGAAAACACCGCAAAAACTGAATAATTATGAAAATATGCGTCTATTTTAACCCGCGCATTGAAAACGATAATTTTGAAGGTACTAGATTAAGAAAAACGATTAAGGGAGCGTTGGAACTATCCAATGTTCCCTATACTTCTAGTACGATCGATAATTATGAAATTATTCATTTTTTATCTTTAAATGATGAAGCTAAAATTAATGACGCTTTAGAAAACGGTAAGAAAGTTGTCTTCAGTGCTTTATATTGTGAAGATGATAAAACAACTAAATGCACTTACGAAAAAAATGAAGAAATTAAATTATTAGATAAAGCTAAACGCATTTTTAATCGACTTGATCTAATAATGGTTCCCACTAGTGGGGCAAAAGATTTTTTAATTAAAGAAGGCATAAAAACTTCAATTAAAGTTATTCCTTTATCAGTCAATAAAGAACGCTTTCAAATCAATAATCGTTTAGATGAAGAACTTTTCTATAATTATTTTCAGATTGATAAAGTGACAAAATATATTTGTACCGTAGGAGATTATACAAACAACAAGACAATCACAACCTTAAGTTCGATTGCTGCTCTCTCACCAAAATATATCTTCTTCTTCTTTGGCCAAACAAAAGGTAAATATTCTGCCTCGACTTTGTATCGCCTTAAGAAAAAAGTACCAACCAATTTAAAATTATGTCCGGTGATGAGCGATGAAATATATTGTTCAATGATGAAAAACGCTCAAATGTATTTTGCTTTCGATAAAAAGAAATTTACCTCAATCGCTTTATTTGACGCTGCTAGTTCTAAAACTCAAATTATTACCATTGAACCTCTAGGCAATAATGCCTCTTTATTAGAAGATTTAGGATCGTTAGTGGCCAAAGACATCAATGATTTAGCAACTATCATTAATTCCTATATGGAAGGAAATATTAATTCTACGATAAATAAAGCGTATAATTACGCTTGTAGACATTCTTTAAAAGTGTTTGGAAAGAATTTAAAAACGACATACGAAAAATTATTAGAAGGAGATAAATAAAATGATTGATCAAAAATTAATTATTGATAATCCCCAAGCGATTCATGACAAATTATTAAAGAAGGGTTTAGATGTTGATTTTTCACCCTTTTTAAATCTTGTCAAGGAAAGAAAAGAACTTTTAATTAAAGTTGAAACAGCAAACGCTGAGAGAAACAAATTATCTTCAATGGTTCCAGAATATAAAAAAGCAGGGAAAGATGTTCAAGAACTCTTTATAAAAGTTAAAAACATTAATAATGATATTGAAGAAGATAAAAAACATTTAGATAAAATTGAAGAAGACATTGCTAATTTTTTAAAGCCTTTACCAAACCTACCTGATGATGATTTATTACCAGGCGGCAAAGAAAACAACAAAGTAATCGCTGAATATAATCAAGACAAAGAATTTAATTTTAAAATTAAAGACCATGTCGAATTAGCCGAATCGTTAGGTTTAATCGATTATGTTCGGGGCGCAAAAATTGCTGGACACGGAGCCTGGGTTTATACCGATTTAGGTGCTAGATTGGAGTGGGCATTATTAAATTTCTTTATTAGTGAGCACCTTAATGATGGTTATAAATTTATGCTTGTTCCTCATCTACTAAATTATGAATCAGGCTACGTAGCGGGGCAATTTCCTAAATTTGAAAACGATGTTTTTGTTATGGAAGGTGTTTCTCCTAAGAAATTTCTCCTGCCAACAGCCGAAACGGCTTTGGTGAATTTTCATCGTGATGAAATTTTAAAAGAAGAAGATTTACCAAAGAAATATTTTGCTTATTCACCTTGTTACCGCAAAGAAGCGGGAGCCTATCGCACTGAAGAAAGAGGAATGATAAGAGGTTATCAATTTAATAAGGTTGAAATGTTCCAATACACTAGTGAAGAAGGAGATATGATAGCTTTTGAAGAACTAGTAAATAAAGCCGCCTCTTTAATGAATAAACTAGGCCTTAAATTTAGAGTTTCTAAATTAGCAAGCGGAGATATTTCGGCTTCGATGGCCCGCACCTATGATATTGAAGTATATTTCCCTAGTATGAATATATTCAAAGAAGTATCATCGGTTTCAACTGCTCACGAATATCAAGCACGTCGCGGTAAAATTCGCTATAAAGATAAAAACACCGGGAAAATTAAATTTGTCCGCACTTTAAATGGTTCGGGTCTAGCGACCTCTCGCGTTTTTCCAGCGATTTTAGAACAATATCAAAATAGCGATGGTAGTGTCACGATTCCTGAAGTCTTACGACCATTTATGGGTGGTTTAGAAAAAATATCTCCTAAAAAATAAGAAATAATTTATAATAATAAAGCCGTTACAATGTTGGATTTATGAACCAGGTCAGGATAGGAATATAGCAGCCTTAAGTAATGAAGACATGTGTGACGGTTTTTTAAACGAAAAATGTTTAGTGAATTAGATGTAAAATTTATGAAAATAGCCTTAGAAGAAGCTGAGGCCGCTTATCAAGAAGACGAAGTTCCGGTTGGAGCAGTTTTGGTTATTGATAATCAAATCATTGCTCGAAGCCATAATAAAAATTCTCAAAGCCACACTATTACTCGCCACGCCGAAATTAATGTCATTGAAGAAGCTAATATAGTAATGCAATCTAATTATTTGATGGATGCTACAATTTATATCACATTAGAGCCTTGCTATATGTGTTTAGGGGCAATTTATTTAGCAAAAATTAAACGCATCGTGTATGCAACTAAATATAAAAAAGCAGAGATTTACGGTGATTTAGACAATTTTTTATTTAATCCGAACCTAGCATATTACCCGATTTATGAAGGTGGTTTGTTTGAAATAGAAGCAAAAAATCTTTTGCAAAAATATTTTTTAAATAAAAGATAATAATCTTTTGGAAAGTACTTAAAAATTGCTATACTAATAGCAATGAGAAAAATTTCGAGGACCGAAAAAACTTTAGAACGCATTAAAAACGCCGAAGTCTTTTCTCCGGATATTACATTTGGGTTATCAAAGGAAGAAATTCAAAAACGCATTGATAATAAATTAACTAATCGCACAAAAAAGAATGTAACAAAATCATATTGGAAAATCTTTTATGATAATGTTTTTAATTTCTTTAATATTTTATTAATTGGCGTTTTTGTTCTTTTATGCGTCGCGCATTCATTCAATAATTTATTCTTTATGGGCATCTTGTTATTAAACACCGTCATTGGGGTTGCTCAAGATATTAAAGCGCGAAAAATGAGCGAGAAATTAAGACTTATTACTAATCCAAAAGTTTTAGTTATTCGCGAAGGAAAAGAAACTCAAATTTCCACTGATGAAGTTGTTTTAAGTGACATTATTATAATTAAACAAGGTGATCAAATCTGCGCGGATGGTGTTTTACTAGCTGGCGAAGTTGAAATGGATGAATCTTTATTAACTGGCGAATCGGTTAATATTACTAAAAAGCAAAAAGACGAAATTTTATCTGGCACAGTTGTTTTAGGCGGGCAAGGTAAAATGGTCGTAACAAAAGTGGGGTACGCAAGTTATGTCGAAACTTTAGGTGAAAAAGCCCGTTCATTTAATCCTCCTAAATCAGAAATTTTGCGTTCATTAAATCTATTATTTAGATTTATTGGAGTGTTTGTCATCATTATTGGAACAGCGATGTTTATTCTTTATGGTGTAAGAGGTTTATTAAGTAATGAAAATTATGCCAGTTCGATCGCTAATATTGCTGGTTCTTTAATTGGAATGATTCCTTCTGGATTATATTTATTAACATCACTAACTTTAACTGTTGGCATTATTCGTTTAGCTAAAAAAAGAATGTCGGTTCAACAATTATATAGCATTGAAATGTTATCGCGTGTCGATACATTATGTTTAGATAAAACCGGCACGATTACTGATGGTAGTATGAATGTTAAAGATGTTATCGTTTTAGATAAAAATATAACCAAAAACGATATTGGTAATTATTTAAAAACTCTTGTCGAAGCCACGAAAGATGAAAACGCGACGGCAAAAGCAATAAAAGAATATTTTAAAGATTATATCTCCTTAAAATATACTTCATCGGTTCCCTTTTTAAGTAAAACAAAATATTCTGCGGTGATGATTGAAGGTGGAAAAAATATTGTTCTAGGTGCGAAAGAATTTATCTTAAATGATGGCGATAAAGCCTCGATTAAAGCTAAAGAATACGAAGCGAAGGGTTTTAGAGTGTTAATTGTGGCCGCCGTAGATAAAGGAATAAAGAAAGGCGAGAAAATAAATAATGCGAAGGCGCTTGCCTTAATTATTTTAATTGATCATATTAAAGAAGACGCTATTCCAACAATCGAATGGTTTAAAAATAATGGTGTTAAAATCAAAATCATCAGTGGTGATAATGTAATCACAACCGCTAATATCGCTCAACATGTTGGAGTAGCAGGAGCAGACAAATTCCTTTCTTTAGAAAACATTTCCTTAGAAGAATTACCAGCGTTAGTGGATGAATATAATGTTTTTGGACGTGTCTCACCCGAGCAAAAAGAAGTCATTATTGATTCTTTAAGAAAAAAAGGACATGTAGTAGCAATGACTGGCGATGGCGTAAACGATCTCCTCGCCTTAAAGAAAGCCGACTGTTCAATTGCAATGGCAAGTGGCTCCCAAGCTACTAAAAACACCGCAAATCTTGTATCTTTAGATTCCGATTTTAATAAATTGCCTGATGTGGTTAAAGAAGGTAGGCGCGTCATTAATAATTTGCAAAGAACCGCTTCTTTGTTCTTGGTTAAGACGGGTTTTGCGGTAATTTTATCAATCTTCTTCTATATTTGGTCAATTATTAATCCTAAGGTTATGTATCCGTTTGTACCCGCGAATTTATATGTTTGGGAAATTGCTATTATTGGTTTAGCCTCTTTCTTCTTAACGCTTGAGCCTAATGATGAAAGAATTAAATATTCTTTTTTGAAAAATGTTTTATTTAAAGCTTTACCCGCTGCGGTTGCTATTAGTGTTCTAACAATAATTTATTATATTTTAGTGGCCGTAGGTGTCCTAACTAAAGATGCAGCGACAACACTTTCAATCTTAACCTTTACTATTTTAGCTTATCTTTATTTGTTATTAATTTCTTACCCGTATAGTATTTATCGCATCGTTTTAGCTATCGGTACTGGAATTATTATTATCCTAATGTTTTTGATTGATAAATTCTTTAGAACCGGAGGTCTAATTTTATCGATTAATTATGATTCCTTAAATGAAGATAATTTTTATTATTTGTTTATATTTATCGGGGTTGTAGTTTTAATTTATGTTGTAGTGAAATTAATTCAATATTTTATAAGGAGAAAAAAGTTAAATGCGAATAGCCAAAAAAGTCATTGAAGCCTTAAATAATAAGCGACCAGTTGTTGCCTTAGAATCAACAATTATTTCTCATGGAATGCCCTATCCTCGCAATGTTGAGACGGCTTTAATGGTGGAAGAAATAATTGAAAAAGAAGGCGCGACAGCCGCGACTATTGGGATTATTGATGGTGAACCAGTTATCGGGATGAGTAAAGAAGAAATTGAAGAATTTGGCCACCGCAAGAATATTAAGAAAGTTTCGCGAAAAGATTTACCAGTTGTCATTGCCAAAAAAGAGTGGGGAGCAACAACAGTATCGACCACAATGATTTTAGCTGCAAAAGCTGGGATTGAAGTCTTCGTAACTGGCGGCATCGGTGGTGCGCATCGCGAAGCCCAAAAAACTTTTGACATCTCTAATGATTTAGAAGAATTAGGTCACACAAATGTGACAGTTATTTCTAGTGGCATTAAAGCCATTTTAGATATTCCTTTAACTTTAGAAATTTTAGAAACTAAAGGAGTAACGGTTTTATCTTATCAAAGCGATGATTTGGCGGATTTTTATACTCGTCACTCGCACATTAAAGCCGAAAATGTTGTTAATACGCCTAAGGAAATTGCTCAAATTATTAAAGCTAAAAGAGATTTTAATTTAGAAGGCGGCATTTTGGTTGCTAATCCGATTCCAGAAGAATTTTCTTTAGATGAAACATTAATGAATCATGTAATTAACGAAGCGCTTTTAATAACTAATAAAAATCATATTCAAGGCAAGGATGTTACTCCTTTCTTACTAAAAACAATCGTAGAAAAAACCGGTGGCGAATCTCTAGAAGCCAATATTAAATTAGTGTTAAATAATGCCTTATTAGGTGCGAAAGTGGCTAAAGAATTACTTAAATTAAAATGAAAAAAGAAGCAATTTTTAAAAAGGGAATTAAAGAATTAATTGAAAAATCTTCTTTAGAAGATATTAGCGTTGTTTCTTTGTGCCGATATGTTAATAGCAACCGCCAAACATTTTATTATCATTTTCGCGATATATATGACCTTTTAGCGGCTACGATGCTCCGCGAACAAATTATTTTTACTAAAAGCGAAATTAATTTTGATAATATTTATGAAGCAATTAATCGTTATATCAATCAAAATCTGCATTTTTTACAAGAAGTCAAAAAGTCTTATGCGGGTGACTTAATTGATAATTTTTTTGGTTCTTTTATCTATGAAAAATTACAGCAATATTTTCGTCTAAATCCGCAAAAAAATGTTTCTAAAACTTTTGTCTTAGCCCTTGAGAGGTGTTTATCAAATGTTCTCGCTTTAGAATTTTCTTATTATGTTTCTTCAAACAAGAAGGAAGGAGCGAGCAAATTTAAAAAACGCCTGAAAAACATTTGGAATTATTTTATGAATAAACATATTGAAGAGGCTAAGGCCGATCATTTATAGGAATAAAAAAGCGTAATTGATTGAAAAAATCATTCAGCATGTTATCATATTTCTACGTTAAGAAAACGACTTAATGATTATAACCCAGCGTTTAGAAATTGACACACGTGTGATTGGTCAAATCACTAAACAGTAGACTTAGTCTAGAAGGGAAAAAATACAAAATGAAAAAAGAAGATCTCTTGTCTCTTGTTGCCTATGCTTTAATGATTGCAATTGCGTTAGTCGTTGGATTAGTTATCTTAAGGCCATTATTTGCCGAAATGACTTTACCATTAAATCCTTACTTATTTGTGATTCTAGCAATTATTGTTGGATTAATTGTCAATGTCTTATTCTTAGAAATCGGCCATGTTTTAGGCGCTTTAATTGGTAAATATAAAATCACCTCTTTCAATGTCTTATGGTTATGCATTTATAAAGATAAAGGTAAATGGCATTTCGGCTTTAAAAATTTTGATGGATTAGTAGGGGAAACCCGCATCGCGCCTAAAAATGAAAACGCAAATCCAAAACCCTATGTTTTATTCCCAATCTTATTTTTTGTTATCGAACTTGCTTTAACAATTACTTTCTATGTTTTAGCCCACCAAAATGTCGCTAGTGAAGCGCTGGTAATTTTAGGCTTAGGTGGCATTATTTTCCTTGCTTTAGGAGCAATGATTGCTGTCTATAATTTATTTCCTGCCCGCTTAGATTCGATGAATGATGGTTATCGCCTCGTTTTATTTTCAAAACCTGTTAATGTTAAAGCTTTCAATGAATTAATGCATGTTGAAGAATTACAACTTGAAGGAAAAGAAATTCAAAACATTCGTTTCTTTGAAGAAATAACCGACTTTACCGCTTCATTAAACCTATCTTATGTATATGAATGTTTAAGTAAAAAAGAATATCAAGAAGCCGAAGAAAAAATCGATTTAATCATTGTTAATCCAAAAGCAATTTCAACCTCAACATATAACCGTTTAGTTGCCCAAAAGCTTTATATTCAATTAATGACTAAACCAATCGAAGAAGCAAAGAAATATTATGAAACCTTAAACGATTCAATTAAACGCTTTATCTCGAATGATGTTTCCATGGAATCCGTTAGGGCTTATGTTTTAATTGCTGGTTTAATCGAAGAATCAAAAGGCGAAGTACAATATGTCAATTCTCGCAAACAAAAAGCCCTAAAAAGGGCTATTAGTTCTCGGGCTGAAGCCGAGGAGCAATTATATAAAGAAGCTTTAAAAAAAGTCTTAGAGGCACATCCTGATTGGGATTTATCTCACGACTAATTTTTAATTATTCTTCTTCGTATCTAAAATAGTCCTCATGAGGTTCTTCCTCACGGACTATTTTTTCTAATTCGGGATTAGTAGATGCTTGCTCTAAAGTGCGATTAATGCGTTCCTCTTGCATCTGGTAAGTCATATCGTCTAAGACGATATCGCTAGTTTTTAGTTCGCGCGATGTCTTTAAATCAACATTTTCCATCATGAAATAAAAAGCATTAAGTTTAAAATGTTCACACAATGGTTTAATTTGATCAATTGATGGAACGATTTCGTCGCGCATAATCGCCTCATAAAGATATTTCTTAACACCTAAAATACGACGAATCTTTCGATCATCTAAATGATAATAATTCTTTAAATAATCAATTTTTTGGCTAATTTTCATTTGGTTTTGTTACTTGACTATTAACTGTGTTTGCCTTCAATAAATCGCGAATTTCAGTTAATAATTCAGCTTCGGTTGGTTTCTTTTCTTCTTTAACGACAACTGGTCTTTCTTCAGGGTGCTTTTGATAATATTTTTCTTTTTCAGCCGCGATGAAATCAAGACGTTTCTTCTTTAAAGCATTATAGACTTTTAAAATGATAAAGAGGGTTAAAGCAATAATTAAGAAGGAAATAATAGCATTAATTACTGCACCCCAGTTAATAATAGCGGCTTGATTATAAGCATATATACCACCATAAAGGGTATAATTGCTAGTAATTGTTGCCTTCGCGCTTTCCACTAAACTATCAGCAACATCTGCGCCATAAGTTTCTTCCGCTAACTTTTGAGCGAGTGATTGTAAATCGCCCTTAGCGAACGATTGGGCTAGACCGATACCTTCATTGAGCCCTTTTTGGTTCGCGCTTACTGCTGGTAAAATAGTAATTAAACCATTTAAGCCACCAGGAACCGCCCAGGTACAAACACTGAGTAAAATGTTCGTTACTGCCGTGACAATCGTCGAGAAGGCACCGCCAATAACGACACCAACAGCCATATCAATGACATTTCCGCGGGAAATAAATTTCTTAAAATCTTCCCACCAGCCTTTGACGACTTTGGTTTTCTTTTCTTTTTTCATATGTAAATCTCCTAACGGGCGGTATTATAGCATAATTTTCAAAAAATGCTTACTATAATTTTTAAATATAGTAAAATATTTAAAGATTAGTGAAAGGAGCAAAAATGAGAAAAGTAAAAATTATCTGCGATTCAACAGCTGATTTAAATCCTGAACATTATAAGGAATATGATATTGAGGTTTTGCGATTAGAAGTTAATTTTGGAGAAGAATCCTTTTTAGATGGTGTTGATATTACTCCTGATCAAATTTATCAACGCGTCGCTGATAGTAAGGAAAATTTATTTCCAAAAACCAGTGCAGTATCACCTTCTAGATTTGAAAATGTCTTTAAAAAATGGGTAGATCAAGGCTACGATGTTATTTACACCGGTATTGGTGGTAAGATGTCTACCTCCTATAAGACTGCTTGTATGGTTGCTAAAGATTTTGATAATCATGTTTTTGTTGTAGATAGTGAAAGTTTATCAACCGGAACCGGCCTTTTAGTGCTTAAAATGTGCAAATATCGCGACGAAGGGAAAAGCGCTGAAGAAATATTTAATTTAGTAAATGATTTAGTTAAAAACGTTAATGCTCAATTTGTTATCGATAAATTAGATTATTTACATCGCGGTGGTCGTTGTAGTGGGGCAACAAAATTATTTGGTCACCTTTTATCCATTCACCCCAATATTAAAGTTGTTGATGGAGCGATGATTGTTTATAAAAAACCACGCGGTAAATTTACTAAATGTTTAGATGTCTTAAATGAAGATTTAAAGAACGATTATCCAAATGTTGACACTGATCACATTATGGTGACACATTCTGGTTGTAGTCGCGAAGATATTGATAAAGTTCGTCAACTTGTTAAAGATGTAATGGGCGATGATGTTAGTATTATGGAAACGCGCGCTGGATGCGTGGTCTCAAGCCACTGCGGACCAAACACGATTGGTATCTTATACATTAAGAAATAATGGATTATTTAACCCTAATCAACAAAACACGAGAATCTTTTAATACTAGTAGGGTCAATTTAAGCAAAAACGAAATTAAATATTTAAGTGGGAGGAGTGATTTTCGCTCCTCCTTTATTGATCTATTTTCGCTCCGTTATTTTAAAAAGAAGAAATTAATCTTAGAGGGCAATATTTATTATAGTTATATTATTAGAATTTATCGCAGTAATTTAAATCAAGAAGACGCTATTTCGTCTTGGCTTATTTTTTCGCCAGAATCAATATTTGATTCTTCTCCCGAAATTTATCAAAAGATCAATGATAATATTCTTAAATTCATTGAGAACAAAGAAAATCAAAAGACTAATCGCAAACTATATAATGCCCTTACTTTAGAACTTAGTGAACCCCGTTATCTAGAATTAAGTGAAGACTTAAGCGAGGGACACTTAGTGTATTTATCCTTCGCGTATTTAAGAAAAAATCATTTACCAAACACCAAACTAGGCCTCAATTTAATTATTGCTAACAAGAAAATATCAGATGAGATTATGTATCTGCCATTAGATTATTGCTTAGTGGAATATCGAAATAATTATTTAAAAAATTGTGAAATGCAAGAATTAAAATCTCCGCAAAAAGAAGATATTTCGCAATAAATATCCAGCAGAAACCTTATATTTTTATTCTTTAAAAATTGTTAGATTTATTAAGAAAAACTCTAAATTATTTTTATAAAATAAGGATTGCTTATCTATCTAAACAATGATATATTTATCAAGCAAACTTTCTTTGGATTAGATTATCCAAGGCGGAAGGAGTTAAAAAATATGAAAAAAGGCATTCATCCAAAAACCCAAAAAGTAACCGTTACTTGTTTAACTTGCGGGACGACTTTTGAAACGAGTTCCACCCTTAAAGAAATCCGGGTTGATACTTGTTCAAATTGCCATCCTTATTACACTGGTAAACAACGCTTTACCCAGGCTGATGGTCGCGTGGATCGCTTCAATAAAAAATACGGTCTTAAATAAGCTAATAAAAATTATTGAGAAAAATCCCGTTGTGGATTTTTTTCTTTTGGAGGTCTAAAATTATTTTTATGAAAAACGCAATTAGATTAACTTCAATTTTATTCATTGCCTTAGTAAGTGTCTCTTCATGCACTTTTAAAACAAGCGAAGATAGTTCCTTAGTAGATTCGACTAGTGAATCAACAAATAATTCATCATCTTCTGGTGGTGGTGATATCACCTCAGTTAGTCAAGACGATGCTCCTTGGGCTGATATTGCAAACGGGTATTACGCTGATATTAGTGATTCGACTGGCACTACTTTATTAGGAGAGATTCATGATTTGATTGTTGATACCCATAAAACATATACGAGTTATGGACAACTTCGTGGCGGTTCTTCTGGCGATTTAATTGATATTGATTACGATCCTGATGATCCAAGTCGCTTATATATGTTCTATAGCCATGCTTCAATCACCAACATGTGGGATAGTGGCAATACTTATAACCGCGAACATGTTTGGCCAAAAAGTTTAAGTAGTGGCCTATGGGACGAAAGCAATGGTGGCTCAGATATGCATCATATTCGACCAACCTTTAATCCTATTAATAGTAATCGCGGCAATAAATTATTTGGTGAATTAACTAGTGGTTCCGAATCTTCTTATACTTATGAAGGTGTTAAATATGTTGGTGGCACCTATAGTAATAGCTTAAATCTCTTTGAACCAATGGACTTTGCTAAAGGCGACTGCGCGCGCATAATTATGTACATGTTCGTGCATTATAATACTCCAAGTGGCTTAGGCCGAAATAATTTAGAAACCGCTAGTCAAATCGGTACATTATCATCAAGAGGCTCTGGCAATTTGCCTATCACTAATGTCATCGATGGTTCTAAACAAGAAGCTTTTGAATTATTACTTTCTTGGCATGAATTAGATCCAGTATCGGAAGAAGAAATTAATCGTAATAACGGAGCGTATTCATATCAAAGAAACCGTAATCCATTTATCGACTATCCTGAATTTGCTGAATTAATTTGGGGTTAATTATGAAAAAGAAATTTTATATTACAACCCCTATCTATTATCCGAGTGCGAACGCCCATATTGGTCATGCTTATTGCACGACAATGTGCGATATTTTCGCGCGCAATAAAAGAATTAGGGGCTATGAAACATATTTTTTAACGGGAACGGATGAACACGGCGAAAAAATCCAAAAGAACGCCGAAAAAGTTAATAAGACACCCCAACAATTTGTTGATGAAATTGCTAATAATTTTAAGAATTTATGGCAAGCGCTTCGTATATCTAATGACGATTTTATTCGGACGACTGAAGACCGCCATATCAAAGTCGTGCAACAAATTTTTTCTTACCTTTATCATAACGGCGATATTTATTTAGGTAATTATGAAGGTTGGTATTGTACACCTTGTGAATCGTTTTGGACGGAAACGCAAGTAGGGGAAGATCATCTCTGTCCTGATTGTCATCGTCCTGTTCATAAAGCCCAAGAAGAAGCTTATTTCTTTAATACCAAAAAATATTTACCTGCCTTACTTCAATATATGGATGAGCATCCTAAATTCGTTACGCCCATTACGCGTAAAAACGAGATGATGAACACCTTTATTAAGCCAGGGCTAGAAGACTTATGTATTTCACGCACATCCTTTGATTGGGGTGTACCAATTTTAGAAAACCCCAAACATGTGACCTATGTGTGGATGGATGCTTTAACTAATTATATCAGTGCATTAGGCTACCTAAGCGAAGACGACACTTTATTCAAGAAATTTTGGTTAGATGAAGAAACCGAAATTATTCATGTTGTCGGCGCAGATATTTCTCGCTTCCACATTATCTATTGGCCAATGTTCTTAAAAGGACTTAATTTAAGATTTCCTGACCGCATCTTTGTGCATGGTTTATTAGATTTAAATGGCGAGAAGATGTCTAAATCGCGCGGGAATGTTGTTTCTCCCTTGCCACTTATTGAGCGATATGGCGTTGATGCTTTAAGGTGGTTTTTAGCTAGAGAATTCTCCTTTGGCTCAGATGGCCGCTTTAGCCCAGAATTATTTGTGGAAAGAATCAATTTAGATTTAGCAAATAATCTAGGTAATTTAGTTAATCGTACTTTAACAATGATTAATAAATATTTTGAAGGAATTATTCCTTCTCATAATCAAAATATGAGTGATTTAGATAAAAATCTTAGGGATTTGCTGGTGAAAACGGTTGATGAATATGAAGCCTTAATGGATGATTTAAAGATTACTGAAAGCTTAGCTAAGGTAACGGAACTTCTAGGGGCCGCGAATAAATTTATCGAAGAAAGCGAACCTTGGAATTTAGCAAAATCTAATAATATTGTTGGCTTAGAAAATGTTATGGCATCACTAGCTAATGTCATTATTAATGGTACGATGATGCTAGAATGTTGTTTGGTTGAAACTGCCCCTAAAATTTATCAGCAGTTTGGTTTAAATGTCGAGCAACATTCCTATAAATTTGTAAAAGATTTTAATCACTTAGCAGGGGTTAAAATCAATAAAGGCGATCCGCTTTTTCCGCGCTTAAAAAAGGACGAAGAAGTTGCTTTTATTAATTCAATTAGTCAACATTAATAAAAATGTAAGCGTTATCAGTAAAAAAATATAGTATATTTTATTTTTTGGTGTTATCTTATATGTGTCAACATAGTTGACGATGGAGGAAAAAATGCAAAGCAACATTTCTAAGCGACAACTTGAACGCTACCCGATGTACTTAAATCATTTATTTGGTTTAAAGGAAAGCGGTGAAGTGATGACTAGCGCACCCAAAATTGCTCGCGCCTTAGGGTTGAATGTCGAACAAGTTCGCAAAGATTTACAAGCAATCTCTTCAAAAGTTGGTCGTCCCAAATTTGGTCGCGAAATCGATGAATTGATTGCTGATTTAAAAGCCTTCCTAGGTTATAATTCGTCTAGTCAGGCAATTGTTGTTGGTGTTGGCCACCTAGGCCAAGCATTTATGAATTTTAAAGGTTTCAATAACTATGGACTCGATATTGTGATGGGTTTTGATAGCAATCCAAACTTATTTGGAAAGTTAATCAATAATAAACCTGTCTATAATATCGATGACATGTCGTCTATACTTGCAAAGCACAATATTAAAATTGCGATTCTTACTACTCCGCTTAAAGTAGCACAAGAAGTGAGTAATCTTTTAATTAATTGTGGAATTAAAGGCATCTGGAATTTTACCGGTGCTTTTATTTATGCGCATAGCGGCGTAGTTATTGAAGATATGAATTTAGCGAGCTCACTCGCAAAATTTTCTCATCGTTTACAATTATTAAAAGAAAAGGAGAATTGTTAAATGCAAGGACAAATAGTTTCGATTGATGCTTTTGAAGAAGTTGATCGTCTAGTAAAAAATGGTCAAAAAGCCCTTGAAGAATTTTTGAAACTAAATCAAGAACAAGTCGACTATATCGTCGCGAAATGTTCAGTTGCTGGTCTAGATAACCACGGTCGTTTAGCGCGCGCCGCTATTGATGAAACTAAGCGTGGTATTTTTGAAGACAAGGCAACAAAAAATTTATTTGCCTGCGAATATGTCGTCAATAATATGCGACATCTTAAAACCGTAGGTATTATTAAAGATGATCCAGTAACTGGTATCACGGAAATCGCTGATCCGATGGGTGTAATTTGTGGTATTACTCCAGTTACTAACCCAACTAGTACAGTTATTTTTAAGTGTCTAATTGCCTTAAAAACTCGTAATCCAATTATTTTCTCATTCCACCCAAGCGCGCATCAATGTTCAAAGATGGCTGCTCAAATTATGCTTGATACAGCAGTCGCTGCTGGGGCACCAAAAAATTGTATTCAATGGATTGAACAAATTTCAATGGATGCGACAACCGCTTTAATGAATCATACAGGCGTAGCAACTATCTTGGCTACTGGTGGTAATTCAATGGTAAAAGCTGCCTATAGTTGTGGTAAACCTGCGATGGGTGTTGGGGCTGGTAATGTTCCAGCTTACATCAATAAAAGCGCGAATGTTGAACAAGCAGTTAATGATATTGTTTCTTCAAAAGCCTTCGATAATGGGATGGTCTGTGCGAGTGAACAATCAGTGATTATTGATGAAGATATTTATGATGAAGCAATTGAAATATTTAAAAGATTTAAAGTTTATTTTGCTACTCCAGCCGAAAAGACCAAACTTGAAAAATATATGTTCGGTTTTGCTAAAGGCGATAAAAATATTGAATTATCACGCTTAAATCCTAAAGTCGTTGGGATGTCGGCTTCTTTTATTGCTGAACAAGCTGGCTTTAAAGTTCCTGAAGATACTTGCATTATTGCTGTTAAATGTCAAAGCGTTGGTGTTGAAGAACCGCTTTCTAGAGAAAAACTTTCACCAGTTTTAGCTGTTTATAAAGTTAAAAACGATAAAGAAGGCTTTGAAGTTGCTAGCAAATGTGTGGAATTTAATGGTTTAGGTCATAGCGCAGCTATCCACTGTAAAGAGCAAGCAATGGCGGATGCCTATGGTGAAAAATGTAAAGCCATGCGTATTATTTGGAATTCGCCTTCCACCTTTGGTGGCATTGGTAATATTTACAATTCATTCTTGCCATCAATGACGCTTGGTTGTGGCTCTTATGGTCGCAACTCAATTGGTGGAAATGTCAGTGCGATCAATTTATTAAATATTAAAAGAGTTGGTAAAAGGAGAAATACTATGCAATGGTTTAAAGTTCCACGCAAGATTTATTTTGAACGCAATTCCATTCAATATTTACAATCTTGTCGCGATATCGATAAAGTCTTTATTGTCACCGACCGTTCGATGGTTGATTTTGGTTATGTTAATCGCGTGACTGATCAACTTAATATGCGTCGCAACAAAGTGCAAATTCAATTATTCTGCGATGTTGAACCAGATCCAGATATTGAAACAGTTCGTCGCGGTGTGAAATTAATGGAAGCCTTCCGCCCAGACACAATTATTGCTATTGGTGGTGGTTCACCAATGGATGCGGCTAAAGGCATGTGGTTATTCTATGAACACCCTGAAGTTAATTTTGATGATTTAAAACAAAAATTCATGGATATTCGTAAACGTGCTTTCAAATATCCTGAACTTGGCATTAAATCAAAATTAATTTGTATCCCAACTACTTCTGGTACTGGTTCAGAAGTTACGCCGTTTGCGGTTATTTCCGATAAGAAAAATAATAAGAAATATCCATTAACTGACTATTCTTTAACCCCAACCGTTGCGATTGTTGATCCTGAATTTGTTACTACCTTACCTCCTAAACCAACCGCGATGACCGGGATGGATGTTTTAACCCACGCGATTGAAGCTTATGCCTCGGTGTTAGCAAATGATTACACTGATGGTTTAGCTCTTCAAGCCATTAAATTAGTCTTTGAATATTTACCGCGTTGCGTTAAAGATGGTCCACATGATTTAGAAGCGCGTGAAAAGATGCATAATGCTGCGACAATTGCTGGGATGGCGTTCGCGAATGCTTTCTTAGGTATGGCGCATGCTTTAGCCCATAAGATTGGGGCAGAATTCCATACTGTTCACGGTTATACATGTTCAATTGTTCTCCCTTATGTCATTAGATATAATGGCCAAGTACCTACCAAATTATCAGTTTGGCCAAAATATAATGTCTATAAGGCTGATAAGAAATATCAAGAAATTGCTAAATTATTAGGCTTACCCGCTGCTACTCCAGAAGAAGGCACCGAATCTTTAGCAAAAGCTGTTAAAGATTTAGCGGTCGAAATTGGCCTTGAAACCAGCTTTGAAAAACTTGGTATTGCCGAAAAAGATTGGAACGCTAAGGTGGAAGAGATGGCCGTCTTAGCCTATGAAGATCAATGCTCACCCGCTAACCCAAGAGTTCCTCTTGTTAAAGATATGATTGAAATTTTAAGAAAGGCTTACAAAGGTATCGATTAATGACAGTTTTAGTTTGTGTTGGTAGTTCATGTCACCTCAAAGGTAGTCATGACATTATTGATTTAATGAAAAAGGCAATTGCCGATCATCATTTAGAAGAAAAAGTTACTTTAAAAGCAACCTTCTGCTTAGGTAAATGCGCTGTTAGTGGTGTTTGCATTAAAGTTGATGATGAAATTATCACAGGTGTGACTAAAAATAACTTCGATGAAGTATTTAAAGCCAACATCTTAGACAAATTAAACTAATTTAATTTTAATTAGGAGGCCACTATGATTTACGCTTTAGAAAGTCGCAAAAACGATTGTCGCAATTGCTATAAATGCATCCGCGGTTGTCCAGTTAAATCAATTTCCTTTAGTGATAATCAAGCTAGTATTATTCACGATGATTGTGTGCTTTGTGGACATTGTTACTTACTTTGCCCACAATCTTGTAAAGAAATTCGTAACGATGTTAATCGCGTTAAAACGCTTCTTCGTAGTGGCAAAAAAGTAATTGTATCGCTCGCCCCGAGTTATGTTTCGGCCTATTTAAATGTTTCTTTTGATGAATTAAGAGAAAACTTAATTAAATTAGGCTTTTATGATGTCGAAGAAACCGCTATCGGGGCGACGATTGTAAAAAAAGTCTATGACGATATGGTTAATAATAATGATCGCGATGTCATTATTTCGACTTGTTGCCATAGTGTTAATTTACTCGTTCAAAAGCATTATCCTGATTTGATTCCTTGCCTTGCTGATGTGCTTTCACCAATGCTCGCGCATGGTAAAGATATCAAAGAAAGATATCCAGATGCTTTTGTTGTGTTTGTTGGTCCTTGCATTGCAAAAAAAGACGAAGTTGATAATGATAAAAATCATTATGTGGATGTCGCCTTAACCTTCATTGAATTAAACGAATGGTTAAAGGGTGAACGCCTTGAATTACAAGAAGATGGTGGTACGAAAGAGATTACTAAATCGAAAGCTCGTCTTTTCCCCACGACAGGTGGCATTTTAAATACCATGCAAAAGAACAATTCAGAATATGATTATTTGGCAATTGATGGGATGGCTAATGTTATGGAAGCCTTAGAAGATATTCGTCAAGGCAAGGTTCATCATTGCTTTATTGAAATGAGTTCATGTGCGGGATCTTGCATCAACGGACCAGCGATTGAAGGTAATGCTCGCTCGTTATTAACTGGCTATTTAAAAGTTCATAAAGCAGCTGGTAAAGAAGACTTTACTGTCAAAGAAAATGTTTATCAAGATATTAAAACACAATTTAGTTCCACCGGTGTTTCTAAAGCGCGTCCTAGCGATATTGATATTCAAAAAGAATTGCTAGAAATGGGTAAATACACTAAACAAGATGAATTAAATTGTGGTTCTTGTGGTTATGATTCTTGTCGCGATAAAGCTATTGCTATTTTAGAAGGTAAAGCCGTGAAAGAAATGTGCTTACCATTCTTAATGCAAAAGGCCCAAAGTTTCTCTGATAAAGTTATCTTTAATGTACCAAATGGTCTAATGGCCCTAGATGAAAATTTAAATATTCAATTAATTAATCCTGCAATGCGAAAGATTGTAGGCGTAACGCATGCGCGTGAAGTAATCGGTAAGAATGTTTCAACTATTCTTGATCCCGGCGTCTTTGCGATGGCATTAGCAGGCGAGCAAATTCATAATCGTCGCGAATATTTATCGGAATATGATAAATATGTCGAAGCGACCGTTGTTTTTGATGAAAAATATCATGTTATTATTTCTATTTTCCGCGACATTAGCGACGAGCAAAAGAAAGTCTTAAAGAAAGAAGAATTCGTCAATAAATCAGTTGATATTGCCGACGCGATAATTGAAAAGAACATGCGCGTTGTTCAAGAAATTGCTTCCTTACTTGGCGAAAGCGCGGCGGAAACTAAAATCGCTCTCTCTTCATTAAAGGATACAATTAAAAATGATGGTGAGTAATCTCATTACTGAGATCGGTTATTTATCAATTAATCACGACAAAGAAGAACTTTGTGGTGATTGTGTTCAAGTCGTCTCTGATCCGAATAAAAACACCGTCACCCTCGTTTTAGCGGATGGGCTTGGTAGTGGGGTGAAGGCTAATATTTTAAGTACCTTAACAAGTGAAATTTTATCGACTTTAATTTCTCACGATATTCCATTAGAAGAAAGCATTCGCACGATCATGGAAACTTTACCTGTTTGTAAAGTGAGAAATGTGGCCTATTCGACTTTTACCATTATCCATGTGACAAATAGCCGAAGGGCGATTGTCTATAATTATGATAATCCTCAACCATTTTTATTAAGAAATGGGAAATACGCCCCACTTGATTGGCGAAGCCAAATCATTGATGGTAAAACGATTTCTTATACTTCTACTTATTTATTAGAAAATGATGCCTTTTTCTTAATGAGCGATGGCGTTATACATGCAGGGATTGGAGCAACCCTTAATTTTGGTTGGGAATTGATGGATGTGATTGACTATGCAGAAGGTTTATTCGATAAAAAATATTCTGCGAAATCACTTGCAACTTATATCGTTAGTCATGTCAATGATTTATATGAAAATAAACCAGGGGATGACGCGACTTGTGCGGTGATTAAAATTCGTCCGCGTAAACAAGTTAATTTAATGATTGGACCAGCTTCTAACCGCGAAGACGATAGTAAAATGTTATCTTTATTCTTTGCTAAGGAAGGTAAACACATCGTTTGTGGTGGCACAACCTCTAGCGTGGTTTCAAGATATTTAAAGAAAGAATTAGAATTTCCTTTAGATTATATTGATCCCGAAGTACCACCAACCGCGCATATTGAAGGAGTTGATTTAGTGACCGAAGGGGTCATTACGATCAATAAAGTTTTAAAGTACGCGAATAATGTCTTTGGTGATAACAAAGATTATTTTACTTGGTCATTTAAGCAAGATGGCGCCTCCCAAATCGCGCGATTATTATTTGAAGAAGCTACCGACATTAATTTCTTTGTTGGCTGTGCAATTAATCCTGCTCACCAACAAGAAGGTTTAGCGATTAATTTTAATACGAAAATGCAACTAGTGGACGAACTCTCAAAAGCCCTCAAAAAGATGAATAAGTCCATCAAAGTCAGTTATTTTTAAAGATTGGAGTCTACTATGGAAGAAGTAAAAGCTAAATTTGATACGCGGGTACAAGAACTAAAATATAGTGTTTTAAAGGAAGTTGCTAAAGCTTATTTTAATGGTACTTTATTAGAAGATTATAATAAGATTCCCGAAATAATTTCACCTGGTCCAAAATCAACATTTAGATGTTGTATTTATAAAGAAAGAGCCATCGTTCAAGAAAGAATGAAAATGGCTTTAGGTGGCGATCGATCGCGCAATAATGTCGTACAAGTTTTAAAGATTGCGTGCGATGAATGTCCTTTAGGCGGTTATGAAGTAACTCGCAATTGCCGCGGTTGTATTGCTCACCGCTGCGAAAAAGCTTGCCCACGACATGCGATTACTTTTGATCAACAAACGCGAACTGCCCATATTGATAAAACTAAATGTATTAACTGTGGTTTATGTGCGAAAGCTTGTCAATATAACGCTATTACAAATTATACTCGTCCTTGCGAAGCTTCTTGTAAGATGGGAGCAATTAAACCGGATGCAAATTTTGCCGCGGAAATCGATGATGAAAAATGTATTCAATGTGGTCAATGTGTATATCAATGCCCCTTTGGAGCAATTATGGATGTTTCTTATATCACTGATGTAATTGATATGATTAAAGATAGTGATTTCTCGAAGAAATATCATTTATACGCGATTATTGCCCCTTCAATCTCTTCACAATTTAAATATGCAACTTTAGGTCAAATTATTAAAGCGATCGAAGTATTAGGTTTTCATAATGTCGTTGAAGCTGCCTTAGGAGCGGATATGGTTGCCTATAAAGAAGCAAAAGAATTATCTGAAAAAGGTTTCTTATTATCGAGTTGTTGCCCAGCTTTTGTCAGTTTTGTTGAAAAGAAATTTCCTAAATTAAAAGAAAATATTTCTGAAAATCTCTCCCCAATGGCAACAATTGCCCAATATATTAAAACTGTTGATCCAACTTCTAAAATTGTTTTTATTGGGCCCTGCGTAGCTAAAAAACAAGAAATTAAACGCCCGAAAGTTTCTCAATATATTGATTCGGTTTTAACTTTTGAAGAATTGCAGGCTTTAATCGATAGCCGCGATATTGATGCTTCTTCATTAGAAGAATCACCTTTAGACAACGCTTCGTATTTTGGCCGAATTTTTGCCCGTAGTGGTGGCTTACATGACGCAGTAGAAGAAGGCTTAAAAGAACAAAATATTGATTTTGAATTAAAGGCTGGAATTGGTGATGGTTTAGATATGTGCCGTCAATTATTGGTGAAATCGCAAGGCGCTGAAAAGCCTTATAACTTCATCGAAGGGATGATTTGCACGAATGGTTGTATTGGTGGGCCTTGTTGTTTAACTCACGAAGTAAGAGATAAAAAAGAAGTTGATAAATATGGCCTAGAAGCTAAAGAACAAAGCATCGAAGGCGCGATTAAATATGTCTATATGACGAATAAATTTGATTGAGATATTTAATTTAATTCATTAGAATTTTTAATTTGATAATCAAGCACAGGCTCAAAATATAAAGTGCCTGTGATTTGATTATAAATATATTTAATTGGGGCAGAAGTGACTAGTTCATAAGTTCGTCGATTAGTTTCCAAACAAAATGATATTTGAATTTCGTCGAAATTTAAAAAATATATAGCAGGAATATAACTTACCGAAGTGTGTTGATAAAGATTAGTAATCCTTTTAACTAATTTTGATTCAACAGATAGTGTTTCAACAATTGTTTCTACGCGATATTCTTCGCTAGAAAAAGCATCGTAGGCGAATTCTTCTAATGCGTGGTATTTTATGGTAGAACCAGGGAATTCCTTTTTAGCAGCAATATAAGCGCGTTTAAAAATCTCATTTGGACCATAAAAAGGCAATTCTAAATAAGCGTCATATGTTGCATTCATTGTTCCAAAAGAAACTTCGATTGGAAAAGCACCTTCAACCTCATTATATTTTGTTTCATAATTAAGTTTTGTCCCAATTAAAACATTACATTCATTTAGTACTTCAAAACCTTGATATTCTATATCTTCTTCATTTTGCATGACATCGATGATGTGACCAATTTGTGACGCAGGATAGGTAAAATAATATGGCTCATCATAAACATCAATAGTTGGTTTATGACATGCGGTTAATAAAAATAAAATTGGTAAGGAAATAAGTTGCTTTGTAGAAAGGTATAGGTTTATTCTCATATTTTCATTTTAAAGTTTGATAATTTTTTTGCAAGCAAGAATTAAAAAATATACAAAAAATAAAAAAAATAAAAAATGTTGAATATAACAATAGCCACATTTTAAAATAATATCAAAGAGGTAGAAGAAATGATGAAAATTAAAAAAATATTTCCACTTACGATGATTGTTGCTTTTTTAATGTGTGGCATTAATGGTCAACAAAAAATAAGCAAACCAGTTGAAGCATTAAATGAAGAAAACAACATAATTGAAATAAAAACTCTACCAAAGAAAGTTCATAAATCGTTAATTATAGAAAATGAATATAATTTTTCTTTTGATTTTGATGAAAAAGTTATAACGACATATTCTTACAAAACTTATAACTTAGACGATGTTGATATATCTATACTCAATACGAACAACCTTAATGTTTCTATCCTTATAAATGAAGACTATTCCCGTCTAAATTTATCGGTGTTTTTAGATGAATATTATTGTAGCAAAATTGATTTGTTTATTTATTCTAATTTAGGAATAACCGAATTTTCTTATGTTTCAGATTTGGATGTATTTGAAAAATGGTTGGATAAATGCATTCTTTTAGGAAAAATACAAGAAGACTATAAAACCGATTTATTCGAGTCTTTTATGATGAGAAATGTTAGAACCGAAACAAGTTATGTGGATAATTCTACTAATCAAGGCATCAGCCCTATGGGTATTAGAAATGAGATTGTATCTATTGGTGGACAAATAAGTGTATTTGATCCAAACGCACAAAAACATATATATTTAGACGGATTTACAGTAAAAATTTTTAAAGAAGGAGACGATTGTTTAAAAGACACTCCTATTCTTACAACAGAAACTATGCCTTATGGTTTTTATTATGCAGAATTTGTGCCTTACGAATATTTACCCGATTATTTTTACGTAGCTGTTTATCCTGAAAACGAAACATATTCTGTAAATACTGTTAGCAAATTTTTAAGTGCGAATTTCTTTGAATCCCCAAGCTATTATATTACAAGTGGATTACTTCTAGCAGAGGAAGGGCGCTCTTACACAACAAACATAGTTATTGATTATAATTTAAATCAAGGCTATAGCGCGATTGATGGTGCTTTTTCTCTTGCTGCTGCGTTAAGCCTTGGTCAAAGCTTCTATTATAAAAAAGAAAATATCACAAGCAGTAATTTGCCAGAGAGATTTATGGCCATATATCCAGCAGATTCAGACGATCTTAATAATACATATTATGGAGACGGCGGATTAAACCTTACTTTTGCATATATGTATTATGGCCTATATGATTTTGAAATTTGTGGCGACTGGCTTAATGCTATTCATGAATATACACATTTTTTGCAATATTATTTAGGTATTTATTCAATAAAATTAACAGATTTAATTAATGGCGGCGTAAGGCATAGTAGTAGCGCAGATTTAGCGGAATATCTAGGATGGAATGATGTTCCATATGGTATGGAGAAAGCAACGCGAATTGCATGGACCGAAGGATGGGGCTATTTTTATCCTTTAGCGGTTTATCAAGAATATTTTGATTTAATTTCTGGCACTTGTTTCGATAACTTTAACACATTATATAATGATTCGTTAAATTTCTATGTCGAGGAAAATTCTCAAAGTCAAGAAGAAGGAGATGGACCAAAAATAAAAGATGGTGGACATGAATTTAGTGAAACGCAAGAAAACGCTATCACAACTTTTCTATTGAATTTTTATAATAAAGAATTTGATTTTGGAGATGTATATACCGATGAAATTGTTTGGAATTTATTAACAACAAGTGGCGTACATACATTTTCTGATTTTATCGATAGTTTATACGAATCTGATTATCGTTTTTATGGTGGTCTAGGGGATTTACTTAATAAAACAAAAATTGGGCCTGGTCCTCTAACAATAACCAGTTACTATGATTTTTATTCCTCTCCTACAATACAATGGAATGAAAATGGCTCATCAAAGAATCCATTGAATAAGTTTAAGTTAGCTTTGTTTAAAAATTATACACTTATTGATTCTTATTTAATAACAAATTTTACACCAGATGAAAATGGTGTAATCACATACAAAATACCAGAAACCACTTGGTCGATTATCAAGAGTTTAGCAACTGAATTTAGCCGTGTAAGCATTGCGATTGCTGGTTATAATGAAAGAGATTCAATAGAAACTGGCCCATATTATTCAAATTTTGTTGATTTATATATACCTCAAATAAATGTTGATATTACTCCAGAAATGACCGAATTTTATGATGGATATCCAAGTGCAGAAATCAATGAAGATGTGGTTTTGTTCGATGAATACACCGTTTCTACTAAGAGGCTTCGAGCTGGTTTTATACAAAACGAATGTATAAATTTATCACCAAGAAGAGAGGGCGCAGGATTAGCTTATTTAGAATTTGATTTTGGTGATGACATTGTAAGAGAAATTGATATTGATATTTCGTTTTGGAGCGATTCTGAATATTTTACATCAACCGATAGTAGTGCTTATATTCAGTATTATGATGAATTTGTGGGTGATTGGGTTACTTCATTTGATTTACTTGCCGATTGTGTTCTTTCTACCGATAGAACAAATCCCAATCATTTAAACGCCAGATTTATCGATGAAACAACACACAAATTTAGAATATATGCTGAAACCGAGCCAATCGGTAATGTAAATAAAGGAAGAATTTCCATTCATAAAATCACAGCGAAAGGGATGTTTAATTATGGCCAATAAATTAATTAAAAAAGTAAATACTATAGCCTTGATTTTTCCAAGTGTTCTTGCTTTATCATCTTGTGATTTTTTTAATCCTTTTCCTTATGATCCAAATTTAAGAACCGAATATTATTTTATCTATGATAAATTCCAAATTAATCACATTATCGATTATACCGATCCTCGAGGCGGCGGAAATTCTTCTACTAATGTGTTAATCGGTTTTTTAGCCCCGCATGAAAATCAAAATATAAAAGAATCTGGTGGTCTAATTTGCGATATTTCTTACGGATTAAGAAGTGAAGAATATTATAATTTTAGTAATACGGCTTTTGCTAATGAAGAAGGACTAACACCATTATCTGCCGTTATCTGCTTTGGTCAAAAAATAAGCAATAGTAATCCTTTTGATGGTAATATCGATGATTTATCGCTATTTAAACAAAACTATTTGATAGTCCAAGAATTGAGTGTTGAAGAAGCGTTAGACGATAAATATCTCGTTGATACTTATAAAGAAATCGCTTATCAAGAATATAAAATACGAGTAGCAGAGAGATTTTTTAACACCTTTCATTATAACGAAGAGTTTTTAATTCCTTTAGATTTTATCATTGCAAATAATTTTGAATTCTCTTTCTCCTTTTTTGAAATATATGAGCGAGATGTCATCATCGAAGGCCAAACAAAATATTATGTTGATATCGAAAGCTCATATACAATTTCATTAGAATATTATGAAATAGAAGATAAGATTATCTTTCCAACCCCTTTTGAAGAATCACAAAGATTCGTCGTTGAAGATTTATAAATTATTGAAATAAAAATATAGATATAAGTTTTGATACCTAGAAAAAGAACCGATGGTATATTTTATTGTTCCGCCCGGGTTTTGATTAATATCAGTATCAAGATTATCGTTATAAGAAGAAGTGCCCTTATTCCCTGATAAAAATAAGTAGATATTATTGAAGAAATTTCCTACATCATCTAAAAGATGATAATTAGACCAATATTGTTGGTCATAACGCATATTATTAATGATCCTTTCATCTAATTTATTAACAAAATCCTGATAACCATTTAGTCCTAGACGCGTTAAGACAAAAGGATAAAGACTAGAGAAGGTTCTTTGATAGGCTGAATATCTAAAGTAGGGGTCGTTACTAGTGTAGCAAATATAGAAGGCAACTAGATTAGCGTCCTCTTCGCGCATAACACCTAAGGTGTGGGCAATTTCATGTGCGGCAGTAAAAGGATATTCACTTTTAGTCATTAAATTATTTAGATTGGCTTCCGCTAGTGGCACGAAGGTGACACCAATAATTTGCAATTCACGATAAAAGTAAGATAAGAGATGAAATTCTTTTATTTGAGGAATCGCTTGATAAAAATAGTTTTGATCTAATTTAGAAAACTCGCGTTTTAATATTTCGTTTATTTCTTTTAAAGAATATGGATTTATAACTTCACCAGTATCTTCATTAAAAGTTAATTTATTGGTTACCTCGTTATAATCATCTAAAAAATAGTTAGCGATATCCATATATTCACTTTCATCAACTTCTTTAACACTATAAGTGGGGCTATTTAGTGGTAGGCGATTATACGCCATACCAGCGGTTAATAAATAAATTAAACCTAGTGATAAAGAAATATATCCTAATTTAAACCAATATTGACTACTAAACCTTTTACCGTTTCTTTTTAAATGTCTAATATAATGCACTAACCAGACAATTAAATAAATTATTAAGGCTAATATACCAACGCCCAAAAGCGAGATTGGAATATAAGAAAATAAATAAGTAGCAATAAATTGATAATAACGGCCAAAGGTGTTTGTAATAAATTCGGCAACCTGTACATTTTGTCTTAATAACAAAAATACAATTAATAAAATTATTAATAAAATTAAGACACTTAGATTAATCCAAAATTTCTTTTTATATGCTGGCATTTATTTGTCTTTAATTTCTGGATAACGTTTATATAAATCATCGATGACATCTTTTAAAGTCTCTAAGAGTGGTCGCGGATGATAATTTAAAACATCAGTGGCTTTTTGATGGGAAAAATTAGAATTATTTCTCACGGCAATTAAGGCATTTTTGGTGTATAGAACTTTTTGATGCTTTTTCTTACAGTACCATTCATATATCGGTGTTACACTAGCAACAAACCAATAAGGTAATGTTAATCTTATTTTCTTTTTATTAGTTAATTTTGCGACTTCATTAATTAAATCGGTAATCTTTTTTTGGTGGCCACTGATGATATAATTTTCACCTTTTTCACCTAAATAAGTAGCCGCAATTAAAGCATGTGCGACATCGCGGACATCAACTAGATCATAGGCACCATTAACACTCGCGGGTAATTTACCTCTTAGAAACATTAAAATCATCGAAGTCATAAGACCTTCCAGATAATCGCGCGGACCAATAATCGCACTAGGGTGAATAATTGAAGCATTTAAACCTTCATCTGCCTTCTTTAAAACATATCTAGTTGCCTCGGCTTTTGTTATTGCATATAATCCAGCCTTTGGATTATTTTGAAATTCTTTAACTTCAACCATTTGAGTATTTTTAGGTTGATCAATAAAGACATGTGTCGTGGAGACATAGACAAAATGATCAACTTGATTTTCTAAAGCGATATTAGCAATATTTTGTGTACCTTTTACATTGACATCATAAACTTTTTGATTAAACTTTTGTTCAACTGTGACAATACCAGCAGCATGAATAACTTTTTGAATTACCCCGTCTCCCTTTTTAGTATTTAAAAAGCGTCTAACATCATCAATATTAGTAATATCGCCGTAAATCACCGTTATTTTATCTAAATTAGCATTAAAAATATCTTTAAATTTATCGTTTTCTAAAATAAACACAACAATCTCTTTATTTATATTTAAGAGTTCATTAATGACATTATAGCCAACCCATCCAGTAGCCCCGGTGACATAAAATATCTCTTTATTCATATCTTAATTTTAAATCAATATCTTTTATTAAAAAAGATACTTTCTTTTTAAGGTAGTGTAAAATAAAGAAGTGATTAAAGTACCAGCTTCTTTGTTTAAATATTTAATGGATAAGGGTGATAAAAAATATCTTAAAAGTCATCAAACTTTTGGTGTATATAATACGACAAGAAATCTAAGTTATTTAGGTGCGGACCTCTATTCAAGAAGCTATTATTTAGATATCTATTCACCAGTTGATAATTTTAATGGCATTACGATTTTTAATATTCATGGCGGTGGTTATTTTCAAGGCGATAAAGATTATAGTGAAATTTATTGTTCCTATTTTGTAAATCAAGGCTTTCAAGTTATTAATCTTAATTATCCTTTGATTGATAATTTGATGGATATTGATATACGCAATCAGATTTATGCTTTAGTAATGGCTGTTAATTTTATCTATGATAATCGCCATAAATATCATGTTGATATTGATAAATTATGTTTGATGGGCGATTCCGCTGGCGGCCATCTAGCGTTCATGGTTGGTCTCATTTTTTTGAATCCTCAAATGGCTAAATATTATCAATTACCTTATTTAGCCCCAATTACTTTTAAAGCCATTCATTTATCTTCTTCAATGTATGATTATGTTGGATTAAGAAAATTAGCCAACAAATATTTATATCGCGGTGGAATTAGTAAAATATTTTCAAAACACTTTAATGATTCTGAATATTTAAAAATGAACTCACCTAAAACTTATGTTGATGATTTAAATATCTTTTTACCACCTTTATTTATCATTACTTCAATTAATGATTTTTTTAAAGAAGAAACAATTAAATTACATCTTGATTTAAATAAGAGAAACATCGAACATTTTTATCATTATGAAAAAAGCGGCGATAAAAGATTAGGGCACATTTATAATCACTTTAATTTTGATTTAACCGAAGTGCAAAACATCAATTTAGTCATTACTGAATTTTTCATTAAGAAATGTTCTCAATAAAGGAATTCACGCAGGAATAATTGAAGAAATTATAAATTAATTTATAATAAGACCAATGAAAAAGTCGCAACATAGAACCCCTTATTTCGATGCCTTAAAAAAATATGTCTTAGATGATGTATCACCCTTTGATGTTCCAGGCCATCATATGGGCAGTGTTCCTAATAAATTAAAATCATTTTTAGGTGAAATGGTTTTTAAGGCGGATGTTAATGCTCCTATTGGGCTAGATAATTTAGCGTCTCCTACGGGTGTGTTATTAGAAGCTTCGCGATTAATGGCTAACTTCGCAAAAGCTGATCGCGCCTATTTTTTAATCAACGGCACGACTAGTGGCATTATCGCGATGATTATGACATCTTGTAAGGCTAACGATAAAATCATTTTACCGCGAAATGTCCATAAATCGATTATTAGCGCTTTGGTCCTTAGCGGTGCGACACCAATTTATATCATGCCAAAACTCGATACCGAAATTGAGATTGCTAATCAACCATCGGTCGATGAATATATTAAAGCAATGAATCGCTATCCATCTGCGAAGGCTATTTTTGTTATTAATCCTACTTATTTTGGCTCAGTAATAGATTTAAAAACTTTAGTCACTGAAGCCCATAAACGCGGGATGGCGGTTTTAGTTGATGAAGCGCATGGTGCGCATTATTACTTTAATAAAAATGGTCCCATCAGTGCGATGGAAGCAGGCGCGGATATATCGAGTGTCTCCTTCCATAAAACAGCGGGTTCATTAACGCAGTCGAGTGTTTTGTTATTAAACGAAGGAATTTTCTTTAAAGAAGATATTCAAAAAACCTTAAATATTCTTAACACCACCTCGCCATCGACTCTCTTATTAGCGAGCCTAGATACCGCGCGTGAATTTGTGGCAATTCATGGACAAGAATATATGAATCGCATTTTAGAATATTCAATGTATGCGCGGGGGCAAATCAATAAAATCAAAGGGTTTAAAACAATCGACCGCGAACATTTTATTAAATATGGTTCCTTTGATTATGATTTAACCAAACTAGTTATTGCCATTGATCATTTAGATATTAATGGTTTTGAATTATATAAAATCTTAAAGAACGAATATAACATTCAAGTGGAATTAGCAGAAACTTATGTGGTGATGTGCGTGTTATCTATCGGCACTAAAAAGAAACACCTCCTAGCGTTAATTAAGGCCTTAAAAGATATATCTAAAAAGCATTATAAGAAGAGCAATGCGCGCCTTGAACACACTTTTGGTATTGATTTTCCTTATATTTTGATGCGTCCGCGTTTAGCTTATCACGCGGCGGGCAAAAAAGCGCCATTAGAAGAAGCAATTAATGAAGTGAGTAAAGAGCAATTAATGATTTATCCTCCGGGTATTCCCTTAATCGTGCCAGGCGAAGTCTTTACTAAAGAACTTGTTGATCGCATTTTATCTTATAAAAAAAGTAAATGTACGATCCTTTCACAATATAAAAGGGCTGATTATGTTTCGATTATTGATAAAGATAAATGGCCACAATTTCATTTATATCGTCGCCGCTTAGATGATTATTTATTAAAGAAAATTACTACCCCGCGCGGCGATGATTATTTAATGCCGTTTGAAGGTGATAAACATCAAGGCACCATCATCTTTTTACCATATCGAAAAGATACATGGCGGAATAATGCTTTGCCTGCTCGTGAAGCTTATAAAAATGTCATCATGGCAATTAAAAACTATGAGAAGGTTTATGTCGGTATTGATCCTAGTATCTATAACAAAGTTATTGCTGAATATGAAAATATCGATAATGTCATTCCTTTAAAAATTAAATATGACGATGCTTGGGCGCGCGATACCTCGCCTATTTTTGTAAAAAATAAGCAAGGCAAATTGCGTTGTGTTGATTTTAGATTTAATGCTTGGGGCGGCGATGTTGATGGTTTATATTCTAATTACAAAGAAGATAATTTATTAAAGAAAACAATCGCTAAATATTTTAATGTTGATCGTTATTATTTAGATGATTTTATCCTTGAAGGCGGGAGCATCCATGTCGATGGTCAAGGAACATGTTTAGTGACGGAAGCATGTTTATTATCAGCGGGGCGAAATCCTACCTTAACTAAACAAGAAATAGAAGAAACTTTAAAAATTTATCTTAATGTTTCAAAAGTCATTTGGCTTAAGCATGGCATTTATTTAGATGAAACGAATGAACATATTGATAATATTGCCTGTTTTATTCGTCCAGGAGTAATTGCGTTAGGGTGGTGCCTAGATAAAGATGATCCACAATATGCTTATTCGGCCTCTTGTTATAACATTTTAAAAAAGGAAACGGATGCTTTGGGGAATCCCTTTAAAATCGTCAAGATCCCTTTACCAGCCCCGATGTATATGTCAAAAGAAGAAGCTTTTGGTATTAAAAATGGTAGATATGGGGCGTTAGAACGCCTCGAAGGCAATCGCCTAGCTGCAAGTTATATCAATTTTTACCAAGGGGAAAAATTTGTCATTATGCCAAAATTTAATGTTCCAGAAGATGATATTGCTTATAAAAAGATTAAAAAACAATATCCTGATAAAGATGTGATTCAAATTGATAGCCGAGAAATTCTTTTAGGCGGCGGCAATATTCATTGCATTACCATGCAAGTACCTTTTAAGGAGGAAATTAACGATGAAAGTCTCTGTGGCAATCACCCAAATGAAAATTAGCGGAAATAAAGAAGAGAATATTTTAAAGGCTGATAAATTAATTGCTGAAGCAAAAAACGCAGGCGCGCAGATCATTCTCTTACAAGAACTATTTTCCGATTTATATTTTTGTCAAATCGAAGATTATGATAATTTTAATAAAGCTGAAACATTTAATGACTCTTCACTAATTAAACATTTCCAAGAAGTAGCTAAAAAGCATCAAGTTGTATTACCAATCTCATTTTTTGAAAAGAGTGGGGTGAATTATTTTAATTCTTTAGCAATGATTGACGCGGATGGAAAGGTTTTAGGTTTATATCGTAAAATGCATATTCCAACTGGGCAATGTTATGAAGAAAAATTTTATTTTACTCCTGGTGATTTAGGTTATAAGGTTTTTCAAACTAAATATGGCAAAATTGGAGTAGGAATTTGTTGGGATCAATGGTTTCCGGAAGTCGCGAGAATTTTAACTTTAAAAGGGGCGGAATTGATTGTTTATCCAACAGCAATTGGAAGCGAGCCTGTATTAAAGCGCGATTCGATGATTCATTGGCAAAATACGATGGCGGGGCATGCATCTGCTAATTTAATACCCGTCTTAGCGAGCAATCGTGTCGGTAAAGAAATTGCTAAAGATTCTTCGATGGTGTTTGGCGGTTATTCTTTTATTGCTAATCAGCATGGGGAGGTTGTTGCCCAAATGAACCGTGAAGAAGAAGGCTATCGCCTTTATCAATTTGATTTAGCAGCAATTAATCAAGAAAGAATATCGTGGGGAGTATTTCGCGATCGCCGAATCGATTCCTATCATGATTTATTAAAAAATGGCGAAGAATAAACAAGTTGCTTTAGCAATTCAAGGCGGTGGTGTCCGCGGCGCTTTTTCTAGTGGTGTCATCGATGTCTTTATCGAAGAAGGAATTTATTTTCCTTATATCTTAGGTGTTTCTAGCGGGGTATTAAATGCTTGCAATTATGTTTCTAAAGATATTAAAAGATCTTATATTGTTTGTACAAAATATATGAACGACGAACGCTTTTTTGGTAAAAAAGCCCGCAAAAGTAGTGGATCTTTTTTCAATTTTGAATTTTTAATGAATGATTTAAACCGCGAATTACATTTTTCGGATGATGTTTTTGATCATAGTAAACAAGAGATTGTTGCGATTGCTACGAATTTAGATAGTGGAGAATATGAACCATTTTATAAAAGTCAAATGGGAGCGGAACGCTTTTTAAAAGAAGCTTGTGTTGCTAGTGCTTCTCTACCCCTTTTATCCAAAAAAATCGTTATTGATGGTAAAGAATATCTCGATGGCGGCATCAAAACCCCCTTACCAGTCGAACAAGTTTTTAATGATGGTTATGACAAAGTAGTTATTATCCTTTCGCGGCCTCTTGGCAAAAGAAAAGAGAAGAATTTACGCGATAAATTAATTGCTAAGTCGCCATTATTTTATGGTAAGAAATACCAAAATATTCGCAAGGCGATTCGCGAAGAATATTTATCCTATAATCGCGAGCTTAATTATATTGAATCTCTTCCTAAAGACATAGCATACATTATCGCGCCTAAAACTACCTACGATGTTAAAGTGACAGAAAAAGATATTTCAAAAATTGAAAAATTATATTTAGATGGAAGAAATTACGCCTTGGAACATTTAGAGGAGATTAAGAAATTTATCAATGAATAAAAACGAGAAGAAAAGACAGAAACTCAAAAAGAAAGCACCTTTAAAATTTAAAGAATTCAAAGTTAAAGATAAATGCTTTTTACTTGAATTTTTAATTAGTAAATATCCATCTTTATCACGCAATAACGTAAAGCATTTACTGTCGGGTCGCTATGTCTCGGTAGGTGGGGCAATTGTTACCCAGTTCAATTTAGAACTAAATAAAGAAGATGTCGTTGTCGTTTTTGATAGTCCACTTCGTCAATCTAAAAAACCATCGCGCCTACCAATCATTTATGAAGACGATGAAATTATTGTTATTGATAAACCAGCCGGCTTATTAAGCGTTGATAATGATAAAGAAAAAAGGGCAACGGCCTTTCGGTTAGTAAATGATTATCTTCAGGCCAAAGATAAACATAGTCGCATTTATGTCACCCATCGCCTCGACGAAGATACTTCGGGTATTTTGTTATTTTCCAAAAATAATAAAATCAAAGAAGCTTTACAAAAAGATTGGTCTACTTTAGTTAAAAAAAGAGGCTATTATGCTTTAGTTGAAGGAACCTTTAAAGAAAAAAGTGGTACCTTAATCAATTACTTAAAAGAAAATAAATTAAACCTTATGTATATTAGTGATGACAAAGTGCATGGCAAAAAATGCATCACAAATTATCAAGTAATTCGTGAAAATGAAGCCTATTCCTTACTCGATGTTAATATTGAAACGGGTCGTAAAAATCAAATTCGCGTGCAACTTGGACATCTTAATCATTATGTGGTTGGCGATGATAAATATGGTAATCCCTCTAATCCCATTAATCGTTTGGGGTTACATGCTTATGAATTAGATGTTATTCATCCTTTTTCCCAACGCTTAATGAAATTTCGCTCGAAAATGCCAAAAGAATTTTTATCGTTATTTAAAAAATAATTTTTTGCGATAAATCACTTTTTAGGTTGTAAAAATATTATTAAATATACATAATATTTTCAGTGAGCGTTTCGATAAAAAAATTATGGTTTTAGAGTGGCTAAAAAAATTAAAAGAAGCAGTCTTATCTACCTTACCGGTAGTAATGATTGTTTTAATTATTTTTCTTGTTGACCGCTTTTTATTAGATGCGACCCTAACTAACGATGACATTATTTTATTTGCGATTTCAGCCGTTTTATTAACAATCGGAATGTGGTTATTTAATGTTGGGGCAGAAGCGAGCACGGCTAAGCTCGGAGAATATGTTGGGGCGACCTTAACGAAGAAAAAAAGTATCGTTTTGCTGGTAATTATTGTCTTTTTAGTCGGTGTATTAATCACCGTGGCTGAACCAGATTTATCAGCTTTAGCTAATCAAGTTCCGATTAATAATTATGTTTTAATTATCACAATTGGTGTAGGGGTAGGTGCCTTCTTAGTCGTTGGAGTTTTACGCATTATTTTTCAAAAAAGTTTAAAAGTTTGGTTATTAGCTTTTTACGCTTTAATGTTTGCTTTTGCGTGTCTACTTGATGAACAATATTTGCCAATTTCATTAGATAGTGGCGGCGTTACGACTGGCCCAATAACCGTACCATTTATTTTAGCCCTTGGCATTGGGGTTGCGACTAGTCGCGGTGGTAAAAAAACTAATTCCGATTCTTTTGGTTTGGTAGCTTTTGCCTCGATTGGCCCCATTTTAATGGTGATGATTTTATCGTTAATTTTACAACACAATAATGTAAACTTAGTCACTTCTAGCAGTGAAACTATGAGTGGTATCTTAGGTCCTTTAGGCCATGCCTTTGCGGATTCTTCTTTAAATGTTTTAATCTCTTTATCTCCAATTGCTATCTTCTTTATTATCTTCAATTTTATTTTTATTAAATTGCCAAAGAAAACCTTGTTAAAGATTCTAGTGGCTTTAGTTTATACTTATGTTGGCTTGGTGTTATTTTTAGGGGCAGTGGAAGCCGGTTTTATGAATATGGGGACCAAATTAGGTAATATCCTCGGCTTAAATGAAAATAATTTCTGGATTTTAATTTTAGTGGGAGTCTTTTTAGGCATTGCGGCTATTTTTGCTGAACCGGCTGTTCATATCTTAACCTCGGAAATTGAAACTGTTAGTGATGGTACAATTCATAAAGGTTTAGTTTTAATTGCTTTAGCCCTCGGTAATGGTTTAGCAATCACCTTAGCGATTTTACGCATTAAATATCAATTCCCACTTCTATATTATATTATTCCTGGCTACATCCTCGCGTTTATTTTGGCTTTTATTGTTCCTGATATTTATAATGGTATCGCTTTTGATAGTGGTGGAGTTGTTAGTGGCCCAATGAATTCAACATTCCTTATACCATTTGCTACTGGTGTAGCGACTGCTTTAGGTATTAGTGGCGCAGACATCATGAAATATGCTTTTGGCATGATTGCGCTGGTTGCTATGATGCCTTTAATTACTTTACAAACAGTCGGGTTAATTGCTATCTTTAGGAAGAAATTCATTTATCATAAAGCACGTGAAAGCATTCGTGATGAATTCGATTTACAAGTTATTCATTTTGAGTAGAAAATATGGGTGAAGTTAAAAAGATTATTAAAAAGATTAAAAAGAATGTTTCGAGAAAGAAAAATGATCGAAATGATTTAAGAGCGGAATCTTTTGAACAAAAACACTCGTTAAGTAAATTAAAATTATTTATTATCATTGTTAATTATGGTCAAGCAGATGCAATTATTAAAAAGTTAGAAAGTATCGAAGTAGGTGCGTCTTTTACCATTACTGGTCAAGGAACGGGTTCAAGAGATATTTATGAAGTTATCGGCTTAACCGATACGAAAAAACAAGTAATTTTAACGATTATAAAAGAAGAAAACACCGCAAAAATCAAAGATTTATTAGAAAATCGTTTTAAAGTCTCGCGAGCGGCAAAAGGAGTGGCTTTCTCAATTAAGATGACTTCAATTGTTGGTGTGGTGATGTATCGCTATTTAGCCAATATGCGCTTTTTAAAGGAAAAGGAAGAGGATAGTAAAAATGAATGAAGAATTAAATCAATTAAAAAAAGAAATGGTGGACGCTCCTAAAGAGGCTGAATTAATTATTGTAATTGTTAATGCTGGTTTTGCTGATTTAGTGATGGAAGCAGCAAAAAGAAAAGGCGCGCGTGGTGGCACTATCTTGCATGCAAGAGGGACAGGCACTAAAGAGATGGAAAAATTCTTTGGAGTTGTTATTTCTCCTGAAAAAGAAATTGTTCTCGTTTTAGTTAGTAAAGAATTACGTGACGATATTTTAAAAGAAGTTTATAAAGATGCAGGTTTAGATACGAATGGTCAAGGGATTGCTTTTTCGATGCCTGTCAGTGATGTAATTGGGGCCACAATCTAAAAAGTAATAATACAATAGTCTATTTTTATGATAGACTATTTTTATGCAAATTCTTTGCTTGTCACACAAAGCATTTTATCGCGAATATCTCTATCCTAAACTGCAAGGACTAAAAAATATTCATTCTTTTTTCTATTATGTTTTGTTTTTAATTTTAATGGGTTTTGGCTTTTTTGCTTTCGCCTTAATTACCCAATATTTTACAACTCCTTACACTGGTGATTATTCGCAACAAGGTATTCCTTTTGCGTTTAATTTTTATGATACCTGGTGGACTTTCTTTAAAACTTTAAATTTCCCTAATTGGGATCATAATGTTTTTTTAGGGGCTGATACGATTGAGGCTAATACTTTTTATGGCATCTTTTCACCCTTTACCTTTCCTATTTTATTTTTACCGCGCGAAATGGTTACCCAATCAATTGCCTTAATGTCGATTGCCCGCATGGTTGTTGGAGGATTATTATTTCGTTTATATTTAAAAACCTTTAATGTTCAAGAATCGACCGCTCGGATTTTTTCTTTAGCCTATGCCTTTATGGGCTGGACGGCGTATCATCTTTGGTTTAATAGTTTTTATGAAGTCGCGACCTTTTTCCCGTTGATTCTTTATGGTATTGAAAGAGTCTTAAAAGATAAAATAATTTGGCCGGTGTCTTTGGGCTTTTTCCTATTAGGCATTTCAAATTATTTCTTCTTTTTAACTGCTGGAATCTTCGGTGTTATTTACGCTTTATTTAGATATTTACAGACGATTAAAAACCGTCATGGGATTGAACATCTAACCGTCATTTTATTAGGGATTGCCGGCTTTGCTTTAGGAATTTTAATGAGTGGTTTTTGTACTTTGCCAGCCATCATTTCTTCCTTTAATATCGCGCGATATGAAAATTCTACTTATTGGAGTGATATTGTTTATGCTTTTCAAACAAAAGAATATCGTGAAGCCTTTAAATATATTTTCTTATATTGGGATGGCGATGATTATGGCTATCGCTCTTTTTATCCCTTAGCCTCCTTTTTATTCCCAACAATATCAAATCGTTTTGTAACAGTTGTCCGCGACATTTATTTTGACAATTTTGGTTCCTCAATCTTTATTTTTACACCGACAATCATTTTGTTATTTTCAAGCTTTTATATCTCAATTAAAGAAAGAAAGCCGTCGCATTTTATTGCTGCAACTTTGTTGACACTTTCTTTATTTGTGCCATTTTTATATTACTTATGTGGGGCGATGTCGATTGGTTATGGTCGCTGGGAAATTATTGTCCCTTTATGCGCTTTAGCCTATGTTGCTATTCAATATGATAAGCGCGCGATGTTAAAAAGATGGGTGATTATCACTAGTGGTGCTATCACCTCACTATTAATGATCTTGGCCTATTTTTATGGTCAATATTTAGAGACAAAATTTCTCCGTGTGGATAATTATAGCGGCATCATCTTTTTATTGATTTATGAAGTAGTGGTTGCGATCGTTTCTACTGCCTTATTAGCGAAATATTTTAAAGACATTAAAATCAATAAAATTGTTACTGGGATTATTGCTATTGAAATAGTTGTAATGGGAACAATTATTGCTAATGTACATGGCTTAAGCAGCTACATGAATAGTGCTTCCGGCGGCTTTAAGCATATCCCTACTGAAACAAATATTATTGAGGAAATCACCGCAGAAGACCATTCTTTTTATCGGATTCAATCTAATCGCGCATATTCGGGTAACGATAATATTATGATGATTGAAAATTATAATGGGGCTTCCACTTTCCATTCTTTTTATAATACCGAGGTTGATGATTTTCAAAGGATGTCGCACATCTTAAAAAGCGATAATACTTGGATTGGTTCAGCGAGTGAAAAGCGAATTAATTTAGATGCCTTTTTAGGTGTTAAATATTATTTACAAATGGAAGAATATTTTGATTATTCTTACCTCGTTAATAATGAATGGTTTACTGCTCATTTACCAATCAATGTACCTTTAGGCTATACGCGCATTGATGATCCTAATGATGGCGATGGTTATGCTCTATATCGAAACGACCACCATATTAATTTTGCGACTTCTTATGACACCATTTATGATAAAGGTAATTGTGCCTCCTCACTTTATAATAATTTCCATACTGGTTCACATTTAACTGACGTGATGCGTAATGAAGAAGCCTATCTAAAAGGCGCAATCTTAAATAGCGAAGATGCTTTTTTAATTCGGCAAAATTATGGCGATGTTTTTAATTATGAAAACGCTCCTAGACGCGAAATGGCGCATTATCAAGAACCGAGCAGTGTTTCCTTTTATCATTATCAAGATGTCTTTAATCCAACTAAACCAGATTTATATCTTCAAGCTGGGGTAAAAGTAAGCTCTAGTGAGTTAGCAGATTTGAAAAAAACTGAACTCTTAATTGAATTTAAACCAACAAGCACTTCAACTTTCCCAATGAGTGAAGAGGGAATGTATTATTTATTATATTATCCCATAACCTCAAAGATGGCGGTTGATATTTTCTTTATTAGTGAAGATGAAAATGGTAATTCGTATGTTTCTTTATTTGATCGCTATATGAATACGGATAGTGATGGTTATAAATATTTAAGAGGGTTTTATCCAACTGCCCCAGTTACCAAAATTTTAATGCGTCCACGCGGCGACGAAGTTAGGACAACTGTTTCATTATATTATGAAGACATTGCTACTACCTTAAATCGCATCGATAATATTCGTCAATATAGCGTCTATAATGTTAAGCAAGATGTTGATTATTTTTCCTTTGAAAGTAATTATGATTCAATTCGTTTTATGATCACTCAAGTTGCTTATGCAGATAATTGGCGAGTCAAGGCTAAAGATGATAACGGAAATATTTATCAATTAGATACTTATAACGCGCAGGGAGGATTCGTCGGTTTTATTACGCCTTCAGATGGTCATTTAGTTTACGAAATGACTTATATTACACCTTTATATCAAGAAGGCTTAATTATCTCAATAATAGCTACAGCAATCTTAATTGGTGGTAGTATTGCTATCTTCTTTTATCAAAGGAAAAAACAAAATCACAAAAATTAATTTTCGTGGTAAGTTTTATAAACATAATTTTTAGTTAATTTATGTTGTTTAGCAACTTGTTTAATTGCATCTTTAGCGGATACCCCAATATCAGTTAATTGTTCCACTAATAGGCGAATAGTGTTTTTATCAAGCGAAGGCTTATTTTCTCCGTTATATCCTTCCACAACAACGACCATTTCGCCTTTTAAGGTTTCTAAATCAAGCGTTAATAATTCCTCAAAATTTCCCCGTAGATATTCTTCGTGTTTTTTAGTTAATTCGCGGGCGATGCACGCTTTGCGGTTGCCTAAAATTTCTCGCATTAAAGAAATTGTTTTTTGAATGCGAAATGGCGATTCATAAAAAATTAAAGTCTCCGGTCTTTTAAGTAAATTTCGTAGTTCTTCTTTTTTCACTTTTTGTTTCGTGTCTAAAAAACCATGAAAATAAAAATGATCACTATTTAAACCTGAGGCCACTAAGGCGCTTAAAAAGGCAGAGGGTCCTGGTATGACCGAGACATTTATTTCATTAGCTAAAGCCTCTTTGACTAAAATCGAACCAGGATCAGAGATACAAGGATAACCAGCGTCACTAACATAGGCTACATGGCGATTTTGGGTTTTTATTTCTTCAATTATTTTCTTACTGACAATAATTTCATTATGTTTTTCCATATATATCAGCGGCTTTTTAATCTGTAATTTTTGTAATAATTTATTAGTTATTCTCGTATCTTCAGCCACGATTAAATCGACACTATTTAAAATTGCAATTGTTCTTTTAGAAACATCATCTAAGTTACCAATTGGAGTAGCAACTAAATATAACAAAGGCTTTTCACCAATAAAATTTAATGATCGTTTCATTTATTTGGTTTACGATTACCCTTTCTTAATTTTTGATATTCGTCAAGCGAAATAATGCGTATTTCTTCCGCGCTTGCAATCTTTATGTCTTTGGAAAAGATATTATATGAATCAACTTTAAAGACGATATCATCGATTGTAATTGCCTCTCCAATCGGTGGGAATTTTTTCTTTTCAATCGTATAATTTTCATCTTCAAAATTTAAACAGCAAAGCAATTTGCCACATTGTCCAGACAATTTAGAAATGTTTAAAGACAACATTTGATTTTTAGCTTTATTAATTGAGATTGTTTCAATTTCATTAAGGTAATTTGAACAACAGATTGGTAGACCACACACCCCGATGCCGCCACTTGTTTTGGCTTTGTCGCGGGGACCGATTTGTTTTAATTCAATGCGGCAACGATATTTAGCAGCTAGCATTCTCACTAATTCGCGGAAATCAACGCGATCATCTGAAACAAAAGTAATTGTTAATTTCGTGCCATCTAAAGAAAAAGTGGCAGTTAAGACATGCATATCTAAATTTAATTCTTTAACAAATTTCTTCGTTGCAACAATTACTTCTTTATCACGTTCAATGTTGGCTTTATGAACCATTAAATCATTCGCATCGGCTTTACGCAAAATGGGTTTAAGTTCAAAGGAATGTTTATAAGTAGAGATAGGAGTAGGATTAAAAGATATTTTTCCTACTTCTAAGCCCCTAGAAGTTTCAACTACAACAAAAACACCTTTTTTAATTGTGGAATCTTCGCTCATAAAAAAATAATTGAAGGTATTGTTATAAAATTTTACTCCGATATAATATTGTTCTTTTTCCATATTTTCTCCTAAATTATATATAGCAGATGATCGAATAAGAGAGGGATATTGATGTTAACATCAATTGACCTTTTGGCTTCTAATATTTTTAAAAAGGTTTGTTGAGGGTTAGGAATTGCCATTTCTAAGCCATTTATTATTTTAACATAACTTTTTAAAATAATTTCTTGCTTAATTTTTTTAAGCATTAAGTTATAAATAAAATCTAATAATAAGTCGATGAAAACACTAACTTGTTCATAACTTCTAATTTGTGAAACAATTTTCTTTGAAAGCACAAAACTAGCGTACGCCTTATTGCCTCCTAGTTCCTCTAAGAATTCTAATAATAAATTTTTAATTTTTTTATAAGTCTCACTTAAAGAAAAATCTTTTAAATTAACATCATCATTATAAATACTAGAAAGTAATTCAGCGTCTTCATTACTCACTCCATTATTAATAGCGTTATTAATGACATCATTACGCGGAATCGCGGATAAATGCAAAATTTGGGTTCTAGATAAAATGGTTGGTAAAACTTTATTTTCGTTATAAGTTGTTAATATAGCATAGACATTTTGGTTAGGTTCTTCTAAAAACTTTAATAAAGAATTTAACGCAATCGGGGTAGCGTTTTCCACTAAATGAAGTATGTATATCATCTTCCCCTTATTTTCTAAAGCAGTCTTAACAAAAGTGCGTTCAATTTCATCAATATGTTGTTTTTTAATCTTTTCTTTGCTACCGTCGATAACAATTAAATCCGCGTAGTTATTTTCTTCAATTCTTAAACAAGTTAAGCAATTTAAACACGCGAGCGGATCACCATTTTCACATAAAATTGATTTAGCAACAAAAATAGCATAATCAATTAATGGTATTCCAGAAGAACCGCTTAATAAATAAGCGTGCGAAAAACGATCATTTAATTTAGCGTTTTTTAAACTTAAATCCAAACTTCTTTTATTAATATCAACCATATCGACAACTGTTTTAAATGTTTTAGCTATATAAATACCAATCGGTCCATAACCACAACCGATATCTAAAACATTACCCTTTATATCAGTTAAACTTTCTAATAAAGTTCTTGTTCCAAAATCTAAACCTTTTTTTGAAAAAACGCCATTATCTGTATAAAAAGAAAAAGGAAGATTGTTTATTTTGACGCTTATTTTTTTTACCTCGCTTTTTAAACTTTCATCATTAGTAAAATAATAACTCATAAACCCTTCCTTTCTTAAACGCTTTAAGCCCATACTAATTAGTACAGGCTTAAAGTTAATTTTATTAATTATTTTAATTCAACAGTTGCGCCAGCTTCTTCAAACTTAGCTTTTAATTCATTAGCTTCATCTGTAGCAATATTTTCTTTAACAGCTCCACCGTTATCAGCTAAATCTTTAGCTTCTTTTAAACCTAAACCAGTGAGATCACGAACTAATTTGATAACAGCGATTTTATTAGGTCCAGCAGATGTTAGTGTTACTGTAACAGTTGATGGTCCTTCATCAACAGCTGCAGCTACAGGT
>CASFQR010000005.1 GCA_949297275.1 uncultured bacterium
ACCATGCCGCGGTGAACGCGTCAATAAATATAACCAATTACTTCGCATTGAAGAAGAACTTGGTGACGATGCTATCTATGCCGGCATGAATGCTTTTAAGTTTGCTAAATAAATAATTTAATTTTATAAGAAAAAGTCGTTAGGGTTTAAACTTAACGACTTTTTTATTATTCCATTAATTTTATAAAGAATTAACAAAATCGATTAAAGCAATTTTCTCTTCTTTTGATAAAAAACTCGCGGAGATAGAATTTAAAGTTATTTGATATAAATCATCTTCTGATAAACCCATTTTTACTAGATTATAATATTCTTTCTTTAAGGTCGTTTGACTCACTGTCATATTATCAGTATTAATAGTGACTTTCACCCCAGCTTTTAATAAAGGCAAAACTGGAACTTCACTTAAAGAATTAAAAGCATGGGTATCGATATTGCTCGTTGGGCAAATTTCTAAATAGACATTATCTCTTCTTAAATGGTCGATTGTATCAATTGATTCAATGGCTTTAACTCCGTGACCTATTCTTTGCGGATGATAACGCATAATATAATCGATGGCTGAATGATTAGTTGATTCACCAGAGTGACAAGTAAAAGGTAAACCTAAGGCATTAACATATTCAAATAAGCCATCAAGATCTTTATTAGAATATTTTGTTTCATCACCAGCAATATCAATAGCGACCACGCCCTTACCTAAATATTTTTTAGCTAAATCAGCAGTTAAGAGATTTTCTTTATAATGATAATTACGCATCATGCATAAGATTAAATTACATTTTAAACCATATTTAATTTTACCTTCTAAGATGGTGTCTAATAAGGCAATAACAACTTCTTCTTGGCATAAACCGCGTTTAGTGGATAGTTGAGGCGCCATACGGATTTCAACATATTTTAAGCCTTGTTCCGCTAGGCGTTTAATTAAATCTAAAGTACAAATATGGATACCTTCTTTAGTTTGTAAGACGCGATTTGGAATGTCGAATTTAGTTAAATAATCTGTTAAAGACGAACAACTTTCATCTACAGCTAAATATTTTTCTAATTCTTTTTCATCGTAGGTTGGTAATAACACATGATCCTTTTTTGCCGCTTCAATAAGAGCATGCGCGGATAAGGAGCCATCAAGATGAAGATGGAGATCAATAATTGCATATTTACTTAAATTCATAATAATTTCCTCGCGTTAATTATAACAATTTTAATAGGGAATTTTGAATAAAATTATTCCTAGACAAAAGATTATCATTTTACTATCTTAAAAAAATAATAGTGATAAAATAGGACTTGGAAAGTAGGTAAAAGTAATGCAAGAAATTACAACTAAACAATTAAAAGAATTTAAAAAAGATTATTTAAAGGATGAAAAGAATAAGATTATTCGTCACGCTTTAAGTAAATGTGATATTAATGATGTTGCTTATAGTCTTGATGATCGTGCCTCGATGGATTTTAAATTTGATTTAGAAATTAAAACTTTGCCAGTGACCAATCAAAAGGCGAGTGGTCGCTGCTGGTTATTTGCCGCGACCAATTTATTAAGAGAAAAGATGGCTAAAGATTTAAATTTAGAAAACTTTGAATTATCACAAAGCTTTTTAGCGTTCTATGATAAGTTAGAAAAAACCAATTATGTATTAGAAGCTATCATTGAAAATATTGATGCTGATTATGATGATCGTACCTTAACATTTTTATTAGAAAGTGCGACGGGTGATGGTGGACAATGGGACATGTTTGTTTCTTTAGTGAATAAATATGGTTTAATGCCTAAAAAAGCCTTTGATGAAACATTCACTTCTTCTAGCACGCGAATAATTAATTCTTTAATTAATAATGAAATTCGTAAATTCGCCGCAAAAATGAAATATTTTAAAGAAAAAGGTGGTATGACTTTAGTCGAAAGTGAAAAGGATGATTTATTAAAAAGAGTTTATAATGCTCTAAGTAATGCCTATGGTATTATTCCAGATAAATTTAATTTTGAATATGTCAATAAAGATGGTCAATATTTTTTAGAAAAAGATTTGACCCCCATTATGTTTAAAGAGAAATATATTGGAAATTATTTAGATGATTTTGTCTCACTAATTGACGCTCCTACAAAAGATAAACCTTTAAATAAAACCTATACTGTTAAATATTTAGGTAATGTCGTAAATGGTAAAAGAGTTACCCATCTTAATGTTGGGATTAAGCGCTTAAAAGAATTAGTTATCAAACAATTAAGAGATGGTGAAATTGTTTGGTTTGGTAGTGATGTTTCAAATTATGGTGATCGTAAAAATGGTATTTGGGATGATCGTTATTTTGATTATCAATCGCTCTTAGATTTAGATCATAAACTTGATAAAGGTCTCGCTCTTGATTATCGTTTATCGCAGATGTCACATGCGATGTGCATTACTGGTGTTGGGTTTTTAGATCGTGAGCCAATTAAATGGAAAATTGAAAATTCTTGGGGCGATGAAAATGGTCAAAAAGGCTATTATATTATGTCAAGTTCGTGGTTTGATCGTTATACCTATCAAGCTGTTGTTCATAAAAAATATTTAAATGAAGTGGAACTTAAAGCTTTAGAGGAAGAACCGATTATTTTAAAACCATGGGACCCAATGGGTTCTTTAGCCCATTAATTTATTTAGCGGGTTTTTGAACATAGTCGCGGAATTTTAGCATTTCCGCTTTAGTTAAAAATTTAGCCATGTAATAAGTATCACCTAAATCATCTGATAAGATATAGGGATAGCGGCCCTCTTTACAAATATTATTATGATATTTTTCTAAAATTTGATTATGTGAATAATAATAGTTTTTGTTATCTCTTCTAGAGGCACAGCCAGCATAATATTTTTGATGTTCTAAATATTCATAGGTGCGATCAAAGGCTAATGAGTCGGCCCAGATTTTATAAATATTAACTGAACGCGCGTAATTAATTAAATCGGGAGTATAGCCGCCTGGGGCTCTTAAGTTTGCCTCTAAGGCTACGATATCATTCTTCTTCCCTAAGCCAGCTATATCGCTATCTAATTTAAAAAATTCAATATGAAAAAAGCGATTTTGAATCGAGAAGGCTTTAACAACATTGCGGCCAATTTTATCTAATTCTTTTGGAATAGAAGGCGCACAATAATAAAACATATCCCCGTTAGTGTGAACAATTTCAGATATTGAAGGCGGGAAATGTTCATTATCAGCAAAGATAACTTCGGCTTTAGAATTTGAAACACCATCATAAGAGATGATTTCACCATGAACATATTGTTCAACAATATAATCAACCCCTTGTGGTTTTGTTTTGATGAAATTTTGTAATTCTGCATTATTGTTTATTTTATACGAGCCATGCGCTCCAACCCCGATATCTGGTTTTGCAAAGAGGGGATAGCCAACTTCTTTGCTAAATGCATTAATTTCTTTTTTATTATCGTCGGTGATAACGATAAATTTAGCAACTTTAACACCGGCTTTTAAAAAGCATTCTTTCATTTTTGATTTGCGTTGATAGCGATCAATATCACTTAAACGCATACCATTAATGTTAAAAGCGTCTCTTAGACGCGCATCTTGTCTAAGCCAATATTCATTATTAGATTCTAAATATTCAATCGGGCCATATTTTGCTGAGAAAAACGCCAGGGCTTGATAAACTTCGTTAAAGTTTTCTAAATTGCAGCGATAATATTCTGTTAGATTTTGCTTTAATTCATAACGTAATTCATCATAACTCGCGTCGCCGACGCCTAAAACATTAAAGCCGTTTTCTTTTAAGGCTCTGACGAACATATAGTATGTCTCAGGAAAATTTGGGGATATAAAAATAAAATTTCTCATAAAATAAATATAATACAATTTTGACAATTTTCAATTATCATTGATGTATTTTCGGGCTAGATAATTTCTCTTTGCAAGAGAATAATTAAAATGTCAAAATAAAAAAGAGGAGAAAAGATATGACCAAAGCCTTGCTAAAGTTTGAGCGCAGCAATTTAAAGCCATTTTTTGCATCTTTAATCGTTTTATTTTCGAGTCTGCTTACTGTCATTGAAACATTTATTAATCTAAGAGCTTATGGCAGTATAGCAACATTATTTTCTAATTTTGATGGGTTTAGATTTTTTTCCATTCTTTATGTTTATTTAGTATTTATTTCTTCTTTAATAACTTTTATTTTGTTATTTGTAAAAAAATGCCCACTTATTTTGCTTTATCTGAATGCGATATTTTTAGCAGTTATCCCGACATTTTGGTGTTTAAATGAAGCTATTTATAATGATTCATTGCCTGAAGATGGTTTATTGTATGAAGAAACATATTTTAAAACTTATTCCTTCCTCTTAATTCTATTTGATGTCGTTTTAGTTTTTGCATCTAGTTTTGGTTCTATATTAGCTACCAATTTATTAAAAGAAAATAATTCATATCCTAAAGAAAGTACCTATCGTGTATTAGCTACACTTCCCGTTATAATTATGTCCTTACCTGCCTTAGTTTCCTTTACTTTCTTTATTCCACCTTTTGATCCAGGCTATACTGTTTCGACCGAACATGTAGCTTTTCCCATCACTTTAGTTATTATTTACGCTTATTTCTTTTTATATCATCTTTTTAATAAATCAAAACGCCTATCTAAGATATTAAAGATTATTTTGCCCCTAATTACGATGGTTGTCTTTGTTGGTTTAATAGCTGTTCTATGTATCATTGTATTATTTATTGGAATTGCTATTACTAATAATACTACTGATAGCACGACCGCAACATCTATTGGTGAAGCTGTGGGGGAAGTAGTTGGAGGAACTATTACTAATCTTGCATTAATGCTTGTCGGCGTAGTTATTATTTTAATTGCTACTTTCCATTTAACTTTCCCTTTAGCGTTTTTAGGCGCAATTTTTGCCTACGATGCTTTTGGTTATAAAAAGAAAGATAATAGCGAAATAAAAGATCATCCTACTATTGAAACTTAAAACGCTCTAAATAAATAATTTATTATTTAAAATTAATTTTTTTAATGCTATCATCTATCTAGAAAAGGAGATAAAAAATGCATAAATTAGTTCTCATTCGTCATGGTGAATCAGAGTGGAATAAACTCAATTTATTTACCGGATGGACCGATGTTGATTTAAGCCTAAAGGGCGTTGAAGAAGCTCGTCGTGCGGGTAAAACGCTTTTAAAAGAAGGTTTTGATTTTGATATTGTTTATACTTCATTATTAAAAAGGGCGATTCATACAATGAATAATGTTTTATTTGAACTTGATCGCGAATGGTTACCGGTGATTAAATCTTGGCGTTTAAATGAACGTCATTATGGGGCCTTACAAGGTTTAAATAAAGCTGAAACCGCTGAAAAATATGGTGAAGATCAAGTAAAAGTTTGGCGACGTAGTTATGATGTACCTCCACCAGCGCTTCAAGAAGATGATCCGCGTAACCCTGCCCTACAAGCGCAATTTAGAGATGTTCCGAAAGATGAACTTCCTTTAAATGAATCGCTTAAAGATACGGTCGCCCGGGCGGTACCTTACTACGAAAAAGTTATTCGTGTAGCGATGGAAGAAGGTAAACGCGTCTTAGTAGTTGCCCATGGTAATTCCCTACGAGCCCTTGTTAAATATTTTGACAAGATGAGCGATGATGAAATTGTCGGAGTTAATATTCCTACCGGCGTTCCTTTAGTGTATGAATTTGATGATGATTTCAAAGTTCTTAAACATTATTATTTAATGGATGAAGAAGAACTTAAAAAGGAAATGGAAGCTGTCGCTAATCAAGGAAAAGCAAAATAATTTATTTCTTTAACAAAAAAACAACCGCTATTTGCGGTTGTTTTTATTATAAACGCTGATTTTTACATTAATTTTAAGAATAATTCTTTAATTTCTTCAACGCTGGTATCACGCGGATTACCTGGGCGACATGCATCTGCATATGCTGAAGTCGCTAAGAAATCTAAATCTTCTTTTTTGACGATGCTCTTTAAATCAGAAGGAATACCAACATCTCTAGCTAAATCTCTTACGGCATCGCAAGCGGCTTTACGATATTCTTCTTGCGTCATTTTTTCGACACCTTTAACACCCATGGCGATAGCAATATCTTTATATTTGGTGCCAGTAGCAGGGGCATTATATTCCATTACTGTTGGTAATAATATCGCATTAGCGACGCCATGAGGTGTATCATATTTAGCACCTAATGTATGGGCCATGGAGTGAACAATACCTAAACCAACATTTGAGAAACCCATCCCTGCAATGTATTGGCCTAATGCCATTTCTTCGCGAGCGTGTTTTTCATTTTGAACTGCTCCGCGTAAATTTTTTGAAATGATTTCAATGGCTTTAAGGTGGAACATATCTGTCATTTCCCAAGCGGCTTTAGTGATATAGCCTTCAATCGCGTGTGTTAAAGCATCCATGCCTGTTGAGGCGGTTAATCCGCGTGGCATTGTTGCCATCATTTCTGGATCAATAAAGGCGACAACTGGGATATCGTGAGTATCGACACAAACGAATTTGCGTTCCTTTTCGACATCGGTAATGACATAATTAATTGTTACTTCAGCAGCGGTGCCCGCAGTTGTTGGAACAGCAAAGATAGGTTTTGAAGGATTCTTAGTAGGAGCGACACCTTCTAAAGAGCGCACATCCTTAAATTCTGGGTTATTAGCAATAATACCAATCGCTTTAGCGGTATCAATAGCAGAGCCGCCACCAACGGCAATTAAATAATCAGCCTCCGCTGCGTTAAAAGCTTCATAACCCGCTAAAACATTTTCAATCGTGGGATTAGCTTTGACCTTTGAAAAGATTTCATAGGATAATTTGGCTTCATCAAGTAATGTTGTTACTTTGTTTGTTACACCAAAAGTTAATAAATCGGGATCGGTACAGACTAAGGCCTTTTTAAATCCGCGATTTTTGGCTTCAGTAACAATTTCTTGAATTGCACCTGCTCCATGATAACTAGTTTCATTTAATACAATACGATTCATATGTTCTCCTTTCACAATTAGTTTTTAATTTTGCTTAACCATTTAAGCATATTATAAGAAGTGTTGCGATAAGGAGGATATTTGACATTTAATTCCGTCTTTCCTTTCATCAAGACACTTTTTTGGTGAGAAAATGTTTCATAGCTCTTCTTGCCATGATAGGCCCCGTACCCACTTAAACCAACACCACCAAAAGGTAAATTTTCATTTGTTAAGTGCATGATGGTATCATTGATACATCCGCCGCCATAACTAACGCTTTTCATGACTTCCTTGGCCTTCTTTTTGTTCTTAGAAAAATAATAAAAGGCAAGAGGTTTTTCTTTGTCTTTTAATAAATTAATCACTTCATTTAAATTAGTAAATTCCAAGATTGGCATCACGGGGCCAAAAATCTCTTCACTCATGATTTTATCATCCCAAGTAACATGGTCTAAAACAATTGGTTCAACTAGGCGATTATCTGACTTTTGCCCGATGATAATTTTTTCTTCATCAACTAAGGACATCACCTTATTTAAGTGCTTTTCATTAATTAAATATGGGAAATTTGCGGTGATTTTATGATTTTGGTCATAATAAAATTGTTTAATATATTCTTTAACATAATGAATAAATTGATCGTGAATTTTTTGGTGGACATAAATAAAATCGGGGGCAACACATGTTTGTCCAGCATTAAGATATTTTCCCCAAACGATTCTTCGAGCAGCAATTTCTAAATCCGCATCCTCATCAACGATACAAGGGGATTTGCCACCTAGTTCTAAGGTAACAGGCGTTAAATATCGATTAGCTTTTTCTAAGACTAATTTTCCAACTGTTACTCCACCTGTGAAAAAAATATAATCAAAGCGCTCTTCTAATAGTTGTTGGTTTTGTTCGCGACCACCTAAAACTACTTTGATTAATCTTTCGTCAAAATGTGATAAGAGTTCGTTGATAGTTTCTGAGACATTTTTGCAATAACTACCAGGCTTTACAACAACTGTATTACCGGAGGCTAAAGCACCGACAAGGGGCTCTAACGCTAATTGGAAAGGATAATTCCAGGGTGCCATAACTAAAACTACACCATAAGGTTCATTTATAAGATATCCTTTGGAAGGAAAATTAATGAGACTAGTTTTAACCCTTTTAGGTTTAGATAATTTCTTTAAATGTTTAATCATGTATTTGATATCTTCTAAAACCAAATAAATTTCAGTTGATAAAACATCGAAAGGACATTTATTGTAATCTTTTTTAAAAGCTTCATTAAATTTTGGTAAATATTCTTTAATTAAAGCTTCTAATTTTTTTAGATTGTTAAGGCGTTCATCAATATTAAGGGTGGCGCCGCTTTTAAAATATTTTCTTTGATTAATGACTATTTGATGGATATCCATATTATTTTAAGCTCCCTCCGCATTTGCGACAAAATAAGTCGCCCTCTTGAGCCTTATTACCACACTTAGGGCAAAAAGATGCGACTTCACTCACTTCGTTCATTTTAATTTCTTTAATTGGTTGATTTGCAATTAATTTTTCATTTTTAGTTTCTTCTTTTACTCTTTTACCAAATTTTTTCTCTTTAAAGAAATTGATAGCAGATGTTGTTAAATCAACGGCTTTTACTGAGATATCGGCTCCCATTTGTCCAAATTTATGAATTTGGTGAGAATCACCACGACCATAGACACACCAAGTGGCAAAATGTTCGCAATTATTCATTACGAAATTATATTTACCAGTTACGACTTCGGATTTACCAACATTATCTAACGCTCTTTGGACAACTTGTTCAGGAGTAAATTTTCTTCTAGTCTCATCTATAACTTGAATTTTTAAGGGATCACCACGCAAAAAATCTTCTAAACTCGTCTTGCGAATTTGAACATTTTTAGGATTATTGACATCATCACCAACTGGCCCAGAAAAGTGCACTACCTGATTATCACCAACATAAATTCCATAATGAATATAGATAGCATTTTTTCTTTGAACAGCTAAAATATCGCCTTTTTCCGGCTTTTTATTTTCATAAAATAAGGGGTTATTTTTATCCATATATTTAATTATACACAATAATATTTTTATTGCTCATGTTGTTTTAAAATTTGTAGAATAAAGACATGATAAAAATAATCTTTTTTGATATCGACTGGACGATTTATGATCACAAAGTTAAATCTTTCAATATGAAATCTTTAAGGGCAATAAAAAAAGCACAAAAAGAAGGCGTAAAGATTATTATTTGTACTTCTAGAAGTTATCATTCGGTTGAAACACTAGGTTTATTTGCTTATTTATCGCCTGACGGTTTAATAACGAGTAATGGATCGTTGGTGATGGTTGATGACAAAATTATCCGCTTAGAGAAAATCAATAATGAAGATATGCTTAACGCTATAAATGTTATTAAATCACACCATTTAACTATGGAATATGTTTGTCCAAAAAATGTTTATCTAATTGCACCTAAAAATGAATATGTTGATAAATTATTTGCTGTTTACTATGAAGATTTGCCAGAAGTAAAAGATTATGAAGGCGAAGATGTAGTGACTTGTTTATTATTTGCCCCACAAGAATACGACGAAATTTTAATTAAAGAATTACCTCCGAAAATAAAATATTATCGCTTTGATGATTATGGAGTAGATTTATCGAGTGCTTCTTATAAAAAGGGCGATGGTGTTAAGACAGTTTTAAATTATTATCATTATCAAGACGATGAAGCGATGGCCTTTGGCGACGATTTAGCAGACATTACAATGTTTGATGAAGTTAAATTTTCAATTGCGATGGGTAATGCTAAAAAGGAAGTAAAGAATGCAGCTTATTATATTTGTGAAAATATTGAAGATGATGGAGTTTATAACACTTTAGAAAAATTTGGATTAATCTAAAAATTAATACATTATTTTTAGTCATATTTTTATCAATTATCATTTTTAATATTGCAAAAATGTTTTAAGTATTTTTTAATATAAATATGAAAAAGAATTTTGGGGTTTTGATGCCTGTTGCCTCTCTATGTTCTCGCCATGGGATAGGTGACTTTGGGGAAGCGAGTTTTTATTTTATTGATTATCTAAAAAAACAAAGATATCACTATTGGCAAGTTTTGCCACTTAATCCTTTAGGACCAGGAGAATCTCCTTATATGTCCACTTCCTCTTTTGCTTTAGATTATCGTTATATTTCTTTAGATTTATTAACCGAGGAGGGCTTACTTGAACGAACGCCTGATTTTGCTAAATACGCTAGGCAATGTGTTTTTTGGAAGATCGGGGAATTTAAAAAACCTTATTTATACAAAGCCTATAAAAAATTTATGGCCCTCCATCCACGCGTCTTAGCCCGCTTTAAAGAAGAAAATCCTTGGGTGAGTAAATTTGCTACTTTTACCGTCTTTAAGGATATGAATAATCAAAGACCTTGGTTAGAATGGCCAAAATGGCAAATTGAATATTATAATGAACATCATCATGTTCCTCGTGCTTATTTAGACCAAATTAACTTTATTATTTTTATGCAATATGAAGCCTTAAAACAATGGAAAAATGTCTTAAGATATGCTCATAAGAAAGGCATTGAAATTATTGCTGATATGCCGTTTTATGTTGGTTTAGATTCTATGGAAGTTTGGCTTAACCGCGATCAATTTTTACTCGATGAAAATAATGTTCCTTATTTAGTAGCGGGAGTACCACCGGACGCTTTCTCTGATAAAGGTCAATTATGGGGTTCTCCTATCTATAATTTTGAAAAAATGAAAGAAAATGATTATCGACTGATGGTTGAACGCACAACTTATTTAGCAAAGCTTTGTGATTATTTAAGAATAGACCATTTTAGAGCCTTTGATACCTACTATGTCGTGCCGCAAGGACGGGAGGATGCGATTGTTGGGGAATGGCGAATTGGCCCGCGGGATGACTTCTTTAGAGCTCTATATAATAAGATGCCTGCAATTAAATTAATTGCTGAAGATTTAGGCGAATTATTTCCAAGTGTGTTAGAGCTCCGTAATCGCCTTAATCTACCAGGCATGTTTATTGTACAATTTACCATTTTTGATGATAATGCTAAAAGTAATAAGAACATGATTGTCTATAGTGGCACCCATGATAATGAAACCCTTTATGGTTGGTTTAAATCATTGAATGAAAATGAAATTTTAAAATTAAAGCGAAAGCTTAATTATCAATATGGTTCCTTGTACGATTTATTAATGCGTTATGTCTTTACCATCGATAGTAAGATGACAATTATTCCTTTACAAGATTTAATGAAACTTGATAATCGTGGCCGTATTAATACCCCTGGCACTGTTGGGGAACCTAATTGGATGTGGCGCTTAAGAAAATGGGAAGAATTAGATAAAGTTCGTTATCCGAAAAAATCTTTCTTTCGCAAAAGAAATTGGGAATATCGCGAATATTAAAAAATCCGCAAAACAATAATATTTTATTGCAAATCTTTGATATTTAGTTCTTTTAAATGCGAATTAATTTTGCTTTTAAATATGAATAATTTTCGTGAGATATAATTCCAAATCATTGTAACAATTGTTTTTAAACCAAAGAATAAAGTAAACCAAAAGAAAACCATAAAATCCCATTCAGGTGTAAAAATATTTTGAGCCCAAGTATTAATATCAATCCCTAGTAAATTTTCACCAATTAGATAAAAGACTTCCATTAAGCCAATGCCGATTAATAGACCAATTGCACTTAAAATTACAAAGACGATAATGGTTTTAATTGATTTATGATTAGTAGCTTTTTGATCAATATTTTTATAAACCCAAAAAGCCGATAATAAATAATTTACAATAACGCCTATTATAAAACCGATGATTGTGCATATAGCCGTAATCCATTCATTTGATAAAGTAGTTACATTTTTAAAAACGACATTGGCAAAAAGCGAATAAGCACCATAATCCACTAAGGTGGCAACAACTCCGACTACTGCAAATTTAACGATTTCATATAGGAGATGTTCTTTTGGTGGTTGATAATAATTTTTGGCGACATAAGACACTAAATCAAACGAAAATGGTATGACTAAAGTTTTAATATCAAAATTTAGTTCATCAATTATTTTTTGATCATTTTCATTATCAAATATCATTAAATCTACCAATCTTAGATAATGATTAAATAAATATTTTAAATAATGTTTTTTAAAGAAATTATTTTGGGTTTTTATCTCATTTAATAATAACGAACCATTAATAATATTAGGTATTTTATTCTTGCGAGCCTTTCTTAATAAAAATAAATTTTTAAGATTTAAATTTTCTAAATAACAGAACGAATATGGTATTTCTTGAGTATCTTGTTTATGATTTATATCAATGATTTTCTCATTTTTTTCTAAATTAATGTAGAATTTCATAGAAATAAATATAATACAAATTGGTTATAATTAAAATATGGATAAAATTTTAATTCGTCATCGGCTATATGATTTAATTGAAACAATTAATGAGAATGATAATTATGTCGTTAATCTTGTTAAATATCGTAAGCATCAATTTAAAGCCTACTGTTTTAAAAATATTGAGGCTTATAATGAATATTTAAAGAATTATCTTAAATTAAAAGAATCGGCAATAAATTTGCCTAAACTAATTAAAAAAGATTATCGTAATGGTTTTCTCGTTTTTGAAAATCTTAGTGGCGATAATTTAAAAGAACTTTTATTAAAACGTGAACTTAACGACGATGAATTTTACGCTTTGTTTATTATCGAATCATTTGCCCGTTATTATAAAATCCGTTTAAATTATTTACCTGAAAATTTTTTATATGCAAAAAAGCGTATTTATTATTTAGATAATTTTGTTAGTGATGAAGAAAACCCCAATCAATTTATTGAAAATGATCTTCTTTATTATCTCCCAACTAAAAAGCGCTTAAATTACTTAAAAAAATTTGATGAAAATTATCAATCGGAGTGTTTAGAAGGGGCTAAACTAAGTAAACAAATTGTTTTAACTGCGATTAAATATAGGAGGTAACTTAGATGTTAAATAATGTTGTGTTATTTTATTTATCGGCAAATAAAGCGTTGACCGAAAAGGTCGCTAAAATTTTAAATATAAAAATTGGTAAAGTAGAATTAGAAAATTTTGCTGATGGCGAAATTATGGCGCGCACTCTATCAAATGTTAGTGATAAGAAATGCTATATTATTCAATCAACAGCTAAACCTGCGACTGAGCATATTTTTGAATTATTGATTTTTATTGATTCTTTAAAACAAAATAATGCAAAAGAAATAATTGTCATTATGCCTTATTATGGCTACGCTAGGCAAGATAGGGTAGCTAGAAAGGGTGAACCAATCAGTGCCAAGATGGTTGCAAAACTTTATCAAGCAGTTGGAGTCGATCGCATCATTACAGTCGATTTGCATACCTCGCAGATCCAAGGTTTCTTTTCGTGTCCAGTCTATGAAATTACTCCGACAGATTTATTTGCTGATTATTTAACAAAACTATTTAAAGAAAATCATGTTAATTATCAAGATTTAGTTATCGTTTCGCCTGATCATGGCTCAGCCTTAAGGGCTCGTGATTTATGTTCGATGTTTGAGGGTGCCTCCTTAGCGGTTATTGATAAACGCCGCCCAGCGCCGAATAAAAGTGAAGTTACAAATTTAGTGGGTGATGTTAAAGGTAAAACTTGTGTCATTATTGATGATATTATTGACACTTGTATGACGATAAATAACGCGGCTGAAAAATTATTACAATGTGGGGCTAATGATATTTATGTCATTGCCACCCACGCAGTTTTATCTAGCAATACTTTTATTAAAGAAATTAAAAAAATAATAGTGACCGACACGGTTGAAAAAGATCTTGATAATATTGTTGTCTTATCAGTCGCACCTTTAATTGCTGAAGTGATTAAAAATGATAATTAAATATCAATAGTCGCACTAAAATAAAAGTGCTACTATTATAAGGCTTAAAAGATTGGAGAAATAAAATGGACTTATTAAATTCAGGTGTTAATGTCATTGCTTATCGGAAAAATAATTGTAATTATGGTATGACTTTTGCGTGGGGGATGATGGTAGATTATGATACTATCGTTTGTTTACTCGGTTCACAATCGATTACCGGCAATAATTTAGCGGTAAATGACATTGTTGGTATCTCGGCCTTATCCCAAGATCAAGGCGATATAGCTTTAAATTTTGGCGAGGGTCATTCGCATGAAAAAAATAAGTTTGAAAATATTGCTTTTACACTAGATAAGTCTGCAATTCTCATAGATAATTCACGAAATATGATTGTTGGTCAAGTGTTAAAAATCGACCATTATCCCTCCGAATCAAAAGACAATTTAGTTTTTATAAAGGTTTTATCTAAAAAGGAAAATCCCAGCAAGAAATTTATGTCATTTGCTGAATTTAGTGGCGAATAATGCTATGAAAAAATTTTACCTAGAAATATTGCATCAAGATAAAAAATCTCAAGCGCGATATGGTATTTTACATACTCCGCATGGTGATGTTGAGGTTCCTTGCTTTATGCCAGTAGGAACTCTTGCAACCGTCAAAACTTTATCGCCGGAAGAAATAAAACAAATTGGGAGCGGTATCATTTTAGCTAACACTTATCATCTTCATCTTCGTCCTGGCGAAGATATTGTTGATAAAGCCGGTGGACTTCATCGTTTTATGAATTATGATGGTCCGATTTTAACTGATTCGGGTGGTTTCCAAGTTTTTTCGTTAATGGATCATCGCCAAATTGATGAAGAAGGGGTTTCTTTTAAATCACATCTTGATGGTTCTACTTTAAAATTTACGCCTGAAAAAGTAATTGAAATCGAAAATAAATTAGGGGCTGATATAATTATGTCCTTTGATGAATGTATTCCTTATCCAGCAAGTCATGATTATGTTTTAGATTCAACTTTACGAACTTTAAGATGGGCTAAAAGAGGTTTGGAAGCTCATAAAAATCCCAATCAAGCTTTATTTGGTATTGTACAGGGTGGCGAATTTGCTGATTTAAGAAAAATGTGCGCTCTTGAACTTAGCAAAATGAATTTTGATGGTTATTCGATTGGCGGCACTTCCATTGGTGAACCAAAAGAAGTCTTTAGTCAAATGGTTGACTATACTGTTAAATATTTGCCGTTTAATAAACCGCGTTATTTAATGGGAGTAGGGAGTATTGATTATATTTTAGAAGGAATCGAAAAAGGTGTTGATATGTTTGACTGCGTCTTGCCGACGCGGCTTGCCCGTCATGGTGCCTTATTAACTCATCACGGCCGCATTAATATTCGCGACGCAAAATATAAAGATGATTTTACCCCTTTAGATGATGAATGCGATTGTTATACTTGCAAAAATTTTACTAAAGCTTATTTAAGACACTTATATGTCTCCGATGAAAGTTTTGGTAAAAGATTATTATCAATTCATAATTTAAGATTTTTAATTTCATTAGTGGAAGAAGCGCGTTTAGCAATCAAAGAAGATCGATTCTTAGAATTTAAAAAAGTCGTTTTAGAAAAATTTGGATCAGAAAGAGGCTTTTAATGGATATCAACGATTTTAATTATGATTTACCCGAAGAGTTAATTGCTCAAGAACCTAGCAAGATTCGCTACGAGTCGCGCTTATTAGTAATTAACAAACGAAAGAAAACCTATCAAGATAAAATTTTTAAAGATATCGTTGATTATTTTCATGAGGGTGATGTTTTAGTAAGAAATAACACTAAGGTATTGCCGGTGCGTTTATATGGGATTAAAGAAGGTACGAACGCACATGTGGAATTACTCCTATTAAAAGATTTAGGAAATGATATTCATGAAGCTTTAACTGGGAACGCTAAAGCGGTAAAAAAAGGTAGTATCATTCATTTTGGAAACGATATTTTAAAAGCTGAATGTATTGAAGTAAAGGAAGAGGGGATTCGCCTCTATAAATTTTTCTATCAAGGTATTTTTTTAGAGCGTTTAGAAGAAGTGGGGAAAATGCCGCTTCCGCCATATATTCATAAACAGTTATTAGATAATGAGCGTTATCAAACTGTTTATGCAAAAGTTGTGGGGTCAAGTGCAGCGCCGACCGCAGGTTTCCATTTTACCGATGATTTATTTGAACAACTAAAAGCTAAAGGTGTGGAAATTTTAGATATAACTTTGCACATTGGTTTAGGAACCTTCCGACCGGTTAAAACTTCCTTAGTTGAAGAGCACCATATGCATAGCGAATATTATGAAATTTCTCCGATGGTAGCATCTCGCCTTAACCTAGCCAAAAAAGAAAATCGACGAATTATTGCGTTAGGCACTACCTCGACTAGAACATTGGAAGCTAACTTTACTAAATATGGACAATTTAAAGATAGCAAAGAAGAAACAGATATCTTTATTTATCCTGGATATCATTATCAAGCAATCAATGCGTTAATTACGAATTTCCATTTACCTAAATCGACTTTAATTATGCTCGTTAGCGCCTTTATGGGTCGAGAATTTACTTTAGAAGTTTATCGCCATGCTGTGAAAGAAAAATATCGTTTCTTTAGTTTTGGCGATGCAATGTTTATTTATGATGGCGAAGATTAATTATTATTTAATTGGTGAAAAAATTATCGCAGATTTGCAAAAAAAAGACCGCAAACCACGATTATTATTGCACGCTTGCTGCGCGCCTTGTTCTTCGTATCCTCTCACTTATTTATGTCCTTATTTTGATGTGACGATTTATTACGCTAATTCAAATATTTATCCGCAAGAAGAATATTTAAAAAGACTTAATGAACTAAAGAGATTCTTAAAAGAATTTGAAAAGAAAGAAGGATTTCATATTGATTTAGTCATTCCGCCATATAATTTAGATGATTACCAAGACTTTTTAGCTAATTATATAGAATATCCAGAAGGATCACTTCGCTGTTTTTTATGCTATGAAAAAAGAATGGATGAATCTTATGAATATGCCTCTAAAAATCATTTTGATTATTTTACGACTACCTTAAGTGTCTCGCGTTTTAAGAATTCTTTAAAAATAAATGAAATTGGAGCTAAATTAGAGAAAATCTACCCCAATACTAAATATTTTTATAGTGATTTTAAGAAAAATAATGGCAATTTGATTGTCAAAAAAATGAAAGAAGAATATTCTTTATATCAGCAGCAATATTGTGGCTGCAAATATTCGCTTTTAGAAAGAGAAAAACATCTTAAAAAATGAAATTTTTATTCCGCATGTTTGCTAAAATCACTGGAGCGCCATGCTTTTATTTATTTTTAAGATTAAAAAAATATCATCTTAATCCGTGGCAAAAAGTCAAATTAAATAAAGAAGGTGCTATTATAATTGCCAACCATACTTCAACCGCTGATTTCTTTATTTTACTCTTAGCATTCTGGCGAAAATATGTCCATATGTTAATCGGTGAAGATTTTTACCGTAAAAAGTCTTGGGGCACAATGCTTAATCTATGCGGGGCTATCCAAGTTAAACGTAATTTACACGATATGTCTTTTATGGGCGAGTGTTTAAAAATTTTAGAAAAAGGCGGCTATATTGGTTTATTCCCTGAAGGTCGCTTTAATAAAGGTCATAATCTAAATCCTTTTCAACCAGCTGTTGTTTATCTAGCGTTAAAATCTAATAAGCCAATTATTCCTACTTATATTGAAAATAACGCTGGCACTAAAAAGAGATCGCGCATCATCATTGGCCAAAAGATTTATGTTCGCGATTACATTAAAACTAACAATCCTTCTAAAGAAGAAATTGCTGAATTTTTGCATCTATTAGAAGGTAAAGTCAACGAATTAAAAAAGCAATTACGCGTTTATAAAAGTGTGCCAGTTTATGGTTATGTGAATCCTCATTGGTGGCTCTTAGAAATTGTGCGTCTAATCTTTATTCCCTTGACTTGCATCGTCTTCCCAGCAAAGTTTCATTATTTAGATGGCGCGACAAGAAAAAAAGATTTAAACATTAAAGGTGGTGGACTCGTTTTATCTAACCATCGAACTTTCTATGATCCACCAGCTATTATGATTCATTTCGGCTATCGTCGCGTGCATGTGATTATGGCCGAGGACGCAACTTTTAAATTTAAATGGTTTTTTAAAGGGATTGGTTGCATTATTTATCACCGTCAACATGGTGCGAGCGATCCGCGTTGTTTTATGACCGCAATTAATTATCTCCGTGGTCATGGAGTAGTCGCACTTTATCCTGAAGGTCACTTAACTCGCGGTAAGAAGATGTTGCCTTTAGAAGATGGGGCAGCTTATTTTGCTATTTCTGGCAATGCTCCAATTTATTTTTATTACATGAAATATCAACATAAGCCCTTTAAAATGAATCACATTTATGTCATTCCTCATCTTGATCCAAAAGATCATTTTACTAAAGAAGAACTTGCTGACAAAAATACTATTTCCAAATTAACAAAGATGATCGAGGATAAATTTTCCTATCTAGAAAATTATGCCTTTTCTGATCACACTAGTGACCGTAAAGATATGGATAAATGGTATAAACCAATTGAGATCAAACGCCCAGCTGAAAGTAAAAAAAATCAAAATTAATTAAAAAGTCGAAGTTTTTCTTAGGTGACTTTCTTAAAAAAATTTTAGTCGACTAAATGTGAAATTTTAAAATTTTTTCTTGCATTATATTTTATATAATAGTAAACTCATTTTCGTTAGCGCACTCTTGACTATTTGAGGTTGCTGATACACAAGCAGGCGTTGTCATGAATCTCGTATCAGGTAATTCAAATAGTAACCGCTAAAAGTCTGTTAGAAAGGAATTCATTCATGGCAAAAGTAAAATCTATTCGGGTTCGTCTTCAAGCTTATGACCATAAGATTCTTGACTTGAGTGTTGAGAAAATCATTATGACAGCGAAGAAGACTGGGGCTAATGTGGTCGGCCCAATTCCGCTCCCGACGGAAAAACAAGTTTATACGATCTTGCGTGCTGTTCATAAATATAAAGATAGCCGTGAGCAATTTGAAATTCGTACCCACAAACGTTTAATCGATATTACTAATCCAACGAAAGATACTGTCGAAATGCTTCGCCGTCTCGACCTACCTAGTGGAGTTGATATCGATATCAAATTATAGGAAGGAGATTGTCTAGTATGAAAGCAATTATTGGACGCAAGATGGGCATGACAGAAGTCTTCGCTAAAGATGGCTTAATGTATGCGGTCACTGTCGTTGAAGTTCTTCCTAATTATGTCTTGCAAGTTAAGACAAAAGAAAAAGATGGTTATGATGCTCTTCAAGTTGGCATTGAAGATCAAAAAGAAAGCCGCGTCAACTCTCCTTTAAGAGGTCACTTTAAAAAAGCTGATGTCGCTCCTAAACAAATTATTCGTGAGCTTAAAGGCGATGAATTAATGAGTTATCAAGTCGGTGATGCACTTAAAGCTGATTTATTTGCGACTGGTGAAAAAGTTGATGTTATCGGCACTTCAAAAGGTAAAGGTTATTCCGGTACTATTAAACGATATGGTCATCATATTGGTCCTAAAGGTCATGGTTCGGGTTATCATCGTGGTCAAGGTTCTTTCGCAAATAATGGCCGCTGCAATAACCGCGTTTTACCTGGTAAGAAGATGAGTGGTCATCATGGTAATTTATCATCGACCATCCTCAATCTTGCGGTGATTGAAAGCAATGCTGAAAAGAACTACATCTTAATCAAAGGCGCGATTCCTGGTCCTAAAAAAGGTATTGTCATGATTCGTTCAGCAATTAAATTCTCAAAGAAGAATACTATCGATGTGCACGAATTAGTAGATCTTACCCCTGTTAGTGAAACTCCTGTGGAAAATGTCGCTAATAATGAAACGAAAGGAGAATAAAAATGGCTGAAACAAAAAATATCTCAGTTCCTGTCTATGATTTAAAGGGCGAAAAAGTTTCGACCGTCTCTCTTTCTAAAGAAGTCTTCGGTGTCGAAGCTAATAAGCAAGTTATCCATGATGCTGTTTTAGTTTATCAAGCGAATATGCGTCAAGATACTGCTAAAACCAAAAAACGTGATGAAGTTAGTGGCGGTGGTAAAAAACCTTGGTCACAAAAAGGCACCGGCCGCGCGCGCGCCGGTTCTTCCCGTTCACCAATTTGGGTTGGTGGTGGCACTGTTTTTGGCCCGACTGGCGAACAAAATCACACCATCAAACAAAATCGTAAAGAACATAAATTAGCCCTCAAAGGCGCTTATAGTGATTTAGTCAAAGAAAAAGGTTTAATTGTCGTTGATGATTGGAAAATCGAAAATGTTAAGACCAAAGAATTTGATATCATCTTAAAAGCCCTTAAGGCCACTAATAAGACACTTGTTGTCTTAGGTAATAGCGAAGACAATGATAATCTCATTCTTTCCGCTCGCAATATACCTAATGTTATTATTACGCGTGCGAATAATGTGTCTGTCTACGATTTGTTATATTTCAACAATCTTCTTGTTTCTAAGAAGACGATTAAAGAAATTGAGGAGGCCTTAAAATAATGCCACGAACAAAAAAAGTTTCCGAAGCGCCTAAAAATAATAAGAAAGCTTCCATCCATGACTTTGATATCATCATTAAACCCATCATCACTGAAAAAACCATGGATTTAATGCAAAACCAAAACAAAGTCACAGTCAAAGTTAGTAAAAACGCGAATCGTGCTGAAATTAAGCAAGCGTTTGAAAACGTTTTCGGTGTGAAAGTCGATGATGTCAACATCGTTAATGTTAATAGTAAGCGCACCAGCCGCGGTGGCCGCTATCAAGGTCATATTGCTGGATTTAAAAAAGCGATCGTGCAACTTAAAGAAGGAGAAGCGCTCGATCTATTTAAAGAATAATTTAGTGAATTATAGGAGGTACATATGTCAATAAGAACATACCGTCCAACGTCCCCTTCACGTCGCAATATGACGAATTTGACGTTCGACGAAATTACAAAAAGCACTCCTGAAAAACGTCTAACGACGAAACTAAGTAAAACTGGTGGCCGCAATAACCAAGGTGTGATTACCACTCGCCATATCGGTGGCGGTCATAAACGCAGATATCGTCTAGTTGATTTCAGGAGAAATAAGGATAATATTCCCGCTAAAGTACAAGCGATTGAATATGATCCAAATCGTAACGCTAATATCGTTTTATTAGCTTATGTCGATGGCGAAAAGCGTTACATTATCGCTCCGAAAGGCTTGAAGGTTGGCGATAAAGTTATCAGTGGTGAAAATGTCGATATTCAAGTTGGTAATTGCTTACCACTTAAGAATATTCCTGAAGGTAGCCTTGTCCATAATGTTGAGCTCCGTCCTGGTTATGGCGGACAAATGTGCAGAGCTGCCGGTACTAGTGCTCAAGTCTTAGGTAAAGAAGGTAAATATGTCATCTTAAGATTAGCAAGTGGTGAAGTTCGTAAGGTTTTAGAGACTTGCCGTGCGACCATTGGGGAAGTTGGTAATGAAGATTACAACTTAATCAATCGCGGGAAGGCCGGGAAAACTCGTTGGTTAGGTGAACGTCCTACCGTCCGCGGTTCCGTCATGAATCCAAACGATCACCCACATGGTGGTGGTGAAGGTAAATCACCAGTTGGTCGCGATGCACCGCGTACTCCTTGGGGTAAGCGAGCGCTTGGTGTCAAAACCAGAAAAACTAAGAAAGCTAGTACAAAATTAATTGTACGTCGCCGTAACGGCAAATAAAGAAAGGAGAAGTAAATAATGGCACGTAGTCTTAAAAAAGGCCCATTCTGTGACGAATACTTACTTAAAAAAGTAGACGCCCTTAATCAAGCTAATAAAAAAGAAGTTATAAAAACTTGGTCACGTCGTTCAACAATCTTCCCTTCCTTTATTGAACACACCTTCGCTGTTTATAATGGCAGAGAACACATTACCGTCTTCGTGACTGAAGATATGGTTGGTCATAAGTTAGGGGAATTTGCACCAACAAGAACATATAAAGGACATACTGGTCACACCGCTGAAGATAAAGCGGCAGCGGCTCAAAGAAAGTAGAGGTATCTTAAATGGCTAGAACTAAAAAAGAAGTTGTTGAAGAAGTTGCAACCAAAGAAGAACCTAAAAAATCTAAACGCGCTAAAAAGAGCGAACCAGTTCCTGAAGTTAAACCAACACGCGAAAGTGCGATTGCGACCGCTTATGATCTTCGCGTCACTCCCCGTAAAGCCCGCCTTGTTATCGATTTAGTTCGTGGCAAAGGCGTTAATGAGGCTCTTGGCATTCTCGCCAATGTCAATAAAGCAGCGTCTCCCCTTGTCGCAAAAGTTATTAAAAGCGCTGCTAGTAATGCCATCAATAATTTTGGGATGAAAGAAGAAGATTTATATGTCGCCACAATTTATGCTAATGATGGTGTGCGCATGAAAAGATATTTACCGCGAGCCAAAGGTCGTGCTTCAGGTTTAGTTAAAAGAACTTGTCATGTCACGGTCATTGTGAGAACTCGGGTAGGAGGATTAAATTAATGGGTCAAAAAGTTTCTCCAGTCGGTATGAGAGTCGGCGTGAATCGCAATTGGAATTCGCGTTGGTTCGCTAGTGATAAAGAATATGCCTCGAACCTACTTGAGGATATCGCTATTCGTAAATATTTAGAAGGCGAATTAAAAGATGCGATGTTATCGCATATCGATATTGAAAGACGCAAATTAGATCGTGGTCATAATATTGTGATCTCAATCTATGTTGCCCGTCCGGGTGTCGTCATTGGTCAAGATGGTGCTAATATTAATCGCATCAAAAAACAAATTGAAAGAAAATTCAAAGGCAATCAAATTCGTCTTGATGTCATTGAAGTTAAACAACCTGATTTAGATGCCACCTTAGTCGCGAATAGCATTGCAAAAGAGCTTGAAAACCGCGCTTCCTTTAGAACGGTACAAAAGAAAGCGATTCAAAGAGTTCGCCGAGCAGGTGCTAAAGGTTGCCGTACTCTTATTAGCGGTCGACTTGGTGGGGCTGATATCGCCCGTAGTGAAGGTTATAAAGAAGGGATTATTCCTCTTCATACCATTCGCTCCGATATCGATTATGCCGTTGCTGAAGCGATGACCATCTATGGTAAACTCGGTGTTAAAGTCTGGATTTGCCGCGGTGATTACGCTGATGAAGAGCAAGAGAAAGAAGAAAAGGGGGAATAGATAATGTTACAACCAAAAAGAGTTAAATATCGTCGCCCTCATGGTGTTAAATACGAAGGTTTATCAAAAGGCGGTAATGAAGTTGCCTTTGGTGAATATGGCTTAAAAGCGGCGGAAGGTAACTGGGTTAGTGATCGCCAAATTGAAGCCGCTCGTATCGTCATTAGCCGTTATACCCGCAAGGAAGGGAAAACTTATATTCGTATCTTCCCTCATATTGCTAAGACGAAAAAACCTGCTGAAGTTCGTATGGGTAGTGGTAAAGGTAATCCGGAAGGTTGGGTTGCTGTTGTTAAGAAGGGTCGCATTCTCTTCGAAATGGGTGGTGTAAGTGAAGCTACCGCCCGTGAAGCTCTCACTTTAGCAGCTTATAAATTACCACTTAAATGCAAAGTAGTTAGAAAAGGAGAAAGTAAACAATGAAAATCAAAGATGTTCGTGAACTTACTAATGAAGAATTAAACGATAAAGTTTACTCTCTCAAAGAAGAATTGTTCAATCTTCGCCGTAAAAAAGCTGTTGGTTCACTTGAACATGGCGAAGATGTGCGTCGCGTTAGAAAAGATATTGCTCGATGCTATTTAGTGCTTAGAGAACGCGAATTAAATATTAAGTGAGGAAACTAGTATGGAAAGAAATCGTCGCACAACGCTTCAAGGTGTCGTCACTAGCGATAAGATGGATAAAACCATCGTTGTCTTAGTTGAAACCCATAAGAAGCACCCTAAGTACGCTAAACGCGTCAAATATGCTAAAAGTTATTATGCACATGATGAAGAAAATACTGCAAAAAAAGGCGATACTGTTACCATCATGCAATGCCGACCTCTCTCACACACTAAACGTTTCCGCTTAGTTAGTGTCGATAAGCGAGCAGAAGTTAGCATCAAAGCCGCCGAAGCCGAACTTGCCTTAGAAGAACAAGAAGGCGTGAATTTAGAAAAGAAGGAGGAAGAATAAGATGGTTCAAAATGAAACGAATCTTGTCGTCGCTGATAATAGCGGTGCTCGTAAAGTCCGAGTCTTCCGTCAACAAGGTGGCAATCGTAAATCTTCTTCGATTGGCGATATCGTCACCTGTGCCGTTAAAGAAGCAATTCCGAATGGCCGCGTGAAAAAAAGCGATATTGTTAAAGGTGTCATCGTTCGCACTAAACACGCAATTAATCGTCCAGACGGTTCAACAATCTGCTTCGATGATAATGCGGTTGTCTTAATCGATAATGATGGGGCCCCAATTGGTACGCGTGTCTTTGGACCAGTCGCCAGAGAACTCCGCGATAAAGGTGAAGGATATATGAAAATTATTTCCCTTGCCAATGAAGTTTTATAGGAGGAAGGAACAATGAAAATACTTAAAGGTGATAAAGTTGTTGTCATTGCGGGTAAAGATAAAGGTAAAGAAGGCCTTGTCCAAGCCGTTTATCCTGCTATTAACAAAGTGGTAGTCGAAGGCGTTAATGTCCATAAAAGACATAAAAAACCCACCCAACAAAATCCTGAAGGTTCAATTGTCGATATGTATTGCCCAATTGATGCTTCAAATGTTGCCTTAGTTGATCCTAAGAGTAAAAAGGCAACGCGCGTTGGTTATCGCATTGAAAAAGATAAGAAGGTTCGCTACGCAAAGCGTAGTGGAGCCAAAATTGACTAAAGGAGGTTAGATTAATGGCAGAAGAAAAGAAAGTAACCGCTAAAAAAGCGACCGCTACCAAAAAAACTCCCGCTACTAAAAAGACAGTCACTAAAAAGAGCGAAGCTCCTCAAGAAGTAAAAGAAGTCAAAGAAACTAAAGTAGTGGAAGCTCCTAAGGCTCCTAAAGTCAAAAAAGGTAATAAAGAACCAAAAGAACATAACCGTTTACTTGATAAATATAATACCGTTATCAAGCAAACATTAATGGATAAATATCACTATTCATCCATTATGCAATGCCCACGTTTAGAAAAAATCGTTATCAATGTCGGGGTTGGTGATGCGATTACTAACCACAAAGCGATTGAAGATGTCGTGGGTGAAATTAGCTTAATTTCTGGTCAACATCCAGTTGTAACTAAAGCTAAAAAGAGCGTCGCAACCTTTAAACTTCGTGAAGGTCAACCTATCGGGGTTAAAGTCACTCTTCGCGGTATCAGAATGTATGAATTCTTAGATAAACTCGTCTCAGTGGCTTTACCGCGCGTTAGAGACTTCCGCGGTGTTTCGCGTAACGCCTTTGATGGCCATGGTAATTATACCCTTGGCATCAAAGAACAATTAATTTTCCCAGAAATTGACTATGATAAAGTCAATAAATTTAGGGGCATGGATATCGTCATCGTGACGACAGCTATTAGCGATGATGAGGCATTCTCTCTTTTAGAGGGCTTAGGCATGCCTTTCCATCGTTAGGAGGTACTTTTTATGGCAAAAATGAGTCAAAAAGTCCGGGCAGCGCGTCCTCAAAAATTCAAAGTGAGAGAATATACTCGTTGCCAAAGATGCGGTCGTCCGCATTCGGTCTATAGTAAATTTAAATTATGCCGCATTTGCTTACGCGAACTCGCGTATAAGGGCGAAATCCCTGGCTTAAAGAAATCGTCTTGGTAAGGAGGTAAATATAAATGACAGATCCAATTGCCGATATGCTCACACGGATTCGTAACGCTAATCAACTTCGCTACGCATCTGTTAAGATGCCTTCTAGCAAGATGAAAGTTGAAATTGCGAAAATTATGCTTGATGAAGGCTTTATCTCCGACTATAAAGTCGAAGGTAATGTCAAAAAAGAATTAACTTTATCTTTAAAATATGGTCCGAGTGGTGAACGAGTAATTTCCGGTTTAAAGAAAATTTCCAAACCTGGTTTACGCGTCAATGTGCCACATGATAAATTGCCACATGTCTTAAAAGGTCTTGGCATTGCCATCATTTCTACTAGTAAAGGAGTTGTCAGTGATAAAGTCGCTCGCACTTTAGGTGTCGGGGGCGAAGTTATTGCTTACATTTGGTAAAAGTTATGTCACGTATTGGTTTAAAGCAAATTGTTTTACCAGAAAATGTCACCGTGACAGTTGATGGTAATATCGCTCATGTTAAAGGCCCACGCGGCGAAGATAAAGTTATGATTCCTCATTTAATTCATGTTAACGTCGAGGATGGTCACGTCCATTGTTCGCGTGATAATGATGATAAAAGAACAAAACAACTCCATGGCACCACTAGAGCTAATTTAAATAATGCTGTCATTGGTGTCACCCATGGTTATAAAAAAGAATTAACCCTCGTGGGGATTGGTTATCGTGCGCAATTACGCGGTAAAGACTTAGTGCTCTTTGTCGGTTATTCGCATGAAATCGTCATTAAACCTCTCGAAGGTGTCACAATTACTTGTCCAAGCGCAACTGAAATTGTTGTCGAAGGCAATGATAAACAAGCGGTTGGCCAAGTTGCCGCCGAAATTCATAGAACGCGTGAACCTGAACCTTATAATGGAAAAGGTGTTCTCTATAAAGGTGAACATATTATCCGTAAAGAAGGTAAGCGCGCTGGTAAATAAAGGAGCTAGGTAAATGATCAAAAAAGAATCTAAAAACGCCGTTCGTCTTCGTAAACACGCTCGTGTTAGAGAAAAAATCTCTGGCACAGCTTCTTTACCTCGCGTCAGCGTCTTCCGTTCAAATAAACATATTGAATGTCAAGCTATTGATGATGTTAATGGTGTCACCTTAGCCCACGCTAGCTCCGTCATGCTTCAATTAGAAAATGGTTCAAATCAAGAAGCCGCCAAAAAAGTTGGCGAAGACTTAGCGAAGAAACTTAATGCCCTTAAAATTGATGCCATCGTCTTTGATCGGGGCGGTTATCTCTACCATGGTCGCGTTAAAGCCTTAGCGGATGCGATGCGCGAAAATGGTATTAAGTTCTAAGGAGAAAAATTATGTCAAACGAAAATGAAAAAGTAGTAAAAACTGAAGAAGTTAAAAAAGAAGAAAATTCTTCTCCTAAAGGCGAAAGAGTTCGTCGTCCACATAAAGATGGCGATAATAAACCTCGCCGTCGCAATCGCCCAGCCGAAGTTAAAGAATACGAAGAAACAGTCGTTAAAATTAATCGTATTTCTAAAACAGTACAAGGCGGTCGCCGCATGAAATTCTCCGCTTTAGTTGTCATCGGAAATCGCAAGGGTAAATATGGTTTTGCCCATTGTAAAGCTAGTGAAGTTCCTGATGCGATTAAAAAAGCTTTGGAAAAAGCAAAAAAACATACCTTCAATTTACCAATCGTTAAGGGTGATACAATTCCTCACGAAGTTGAAGGTAAATTCGGAGCGACCAAAGTTTTCCTTAAACCCGCGAAAGAAGGTACTGGGATTATTGCTGGTGGCCCCGTGCGCGCTATGTTAGAATTAGCAGGTATCCGCAATGTTGTGAGCAAAGTTTATGGCTCGCGTTCAGCGGTTAATGTCGTTAAGGCTACCCAAAACGGTTTAAAGAATTTAAAATCTTATACGAAGGTCACTTCACTTCGTAAATAATTAGGGAGGTTAAAATAATGGAATTACATGAACTTTCCTTTGTTAAAGGTGCCAAAAGAGCTTCTAAACGTGTCGGTCGTGGTTTAGGTAGTGGCTTAGGCAAAAATGGTGGATCGGGTAATAAGGGTCAATCATCGCGTAGTGGTGGTGGTACTCGCCCAGGCTTTGAAGGTGGTCAAAACCCCATTTATCGTCGTTTACCAAAATTTGGTTTTACTAACCATGATCATAAAGTCTATGCGATTGTCAATATTTCCTCTTTAAATAAATTTGAAGATGGAACTGTGGTCAATAGTGCTCTTCTTATCGATAGTGGTTTAATTAAAAAAGAATGCGCTGGCGTCAAAATTCTTGGTAATGGTACCCTTGAAAAGAAATTGACGGTAGTCGCTAATAAATTCTCGAAATCCGCAGAAGATGCGATTAAAAATGCAGGTGGAACAATCGAGGTAATTTAATCATGAAGAAGATTGTTGCGGTTTTTAAGAATAAAGAAATTGTTGGTCGTATCTTCTTTACGATTATGATGCTCCTCATTTTAAGAATTGGAGCCGCCATCACCGTTCCTGGTGTTTCCACTAGTAGCGAACTTAGCGATGCTCTTAATGGTGCTTCCGCGGTTGCTTTAATGGATTTATTAGGCGGGGGTGCAATTAGCAATTTCTCAATCTTCGCTTTAGGTGTTTCACCTTATATTACTTCGCAAATCATTATTCAATTATTATCAAAAGATGTTCTTCCCGCTTTAACGGAATTAACGCGGCAAGGACAATATGGCCGTAAGAAAATTGAAATGGCAACGCGTTATTTAACTTTATTACTCGGGGCTGTTCAAGCTTATGGCATTATTATGACGATGGAAAATAGTGAATATATTACGATTAATTTAGACACTAATTTCTGGACTTATGCTTATTTAGTTACCATTCTTTTAGGTGGTGCGATGCTCACGATGTGGATTGGTGACCAAATTACAGTTAAAGGCTTAGGCAATGGTATTTCAGTCGTAATTTTTGCTGGTATTGTCCGTTCTTTACCAGTTCAAATTTCGACCGCTTTCCAAACTTGGATTAGTAATGCTGAGGGACATGGTGCCAACGAATTAATTAAAGGCTCTTTACAATTTGCTGTTTATGTTTTAGCCCTCATCCTCATTATTGCCTTTGTCGTCTTTATTGAATTAAGTAAAAGAAAAATACCAGTGCAACATTCTGGTAAAAGTGGTGGCCAAACTGCTTCGATGTCGCGCGCCTCTTTCTTACCAATTAAACTTAATAGCGCTGGTGTTATTCCTGTTATCTTCGCTTCATCCATTATGATGGCGCCTTCAGTTATTGCTTCATTTTTTACCGATGATTTATCTGCGAATTGGTTAAATATTTTTAATTATAGTGCATTAACTGAAATGCCAGGAGCGGATGGCTCAACTTGGGGAATGCCTTGGGGATTATTAATTTATATTACTTTAATTATTCTCTTCACATTCTTCTATTCTTCCATTCAAATTTCTCCTGAAACGCTCGCTGAGAATTTCCGTAAGAACGGTTCATATATTCCAGGGATTCGTCCAGGGAATGAAACTGAAAGATATGTGCGTAAAGTTACTAACCGCGTGACTTGTATTGGGGCTTTAGCCTTAACATTTATTGCCGCTTTACCAGTCGTCTTAACCTTATCAGGGGTTTTTGGTAATAATTCCTCTTTAGCGATCGGTGGTACTGGCTTAATTATTGCGGTTGGTGTTTCAATTGAAATTATGAATCAAATTAATGGCTTGCTTGCCGGTAAGACTTTCGATGAAGTCCAAGCAACAGCCGGAAGGGGTTAATAGTTAATTATGGCAATGAATATTATTTTAATGGGTCCGCCAGGCGCTGGTAAGGGTACACAAGCTAAAAAAATTATTCAAGAATTTGCTATTCCTCATATTTCCACTGGTGATATGTTCCGCGAAGCAATTAAAAAAGGAACACCCTTAGGCATTTTAGCTAAATCCTATATTGATAAAGGTGATTTAGTGCCCGATGATGTCACCATTGGCTTAGTTAAAGAACGATTATCGCAAGATGATTGTCAAAAAGGTTATCTCCTCGATGGTTTTCCGCGGACGCTTAAGCAAGCGGAAGCCTTAGAAGGTTTAACAAAAGAAATTGGTCGAGAAATTGCTCTATGCTTAAACATCGATGTTAAGAAAGAAGAGCTTATTCGTCGCATTTCAGGTCGTCGCGTCTGTAAAAATTGTGGTGCGCCTTTCCACATTGAAAGTGCGAAACCCAAAGTTCCAGGCGTCTGCGATATTTGTGGCGGACCTCTCTACCAACGGGCAGATGATAATGTCGAAGCTTTAGAAACGCGTTTAACGCATTATGAGCACGACACCAAGCCTCTCTTAGATTTTTATCAAAAGAGAAATCTTCTCGTCTTATTAGATGGGGAAGAAGGTTCGGAAAAATTATTTGCTGACATTTCTCGTTTATTAAATGAGGTCAAGGATGATTAGCATTAAAAGCGAACGAGAAATTGCTTTGATGAAGGAAGCAGGCAGGGTTGTAGCCTTGGTCTTTGAAGGGATTAAGGACAAAATTAAACCCGGCCTTACGACCTTAGAGCTCGCTGATATTTGTGAAAATATCATCCGCGAGTGTGGCGCAATTCCAACTTTTAAAAATTATCAAGGTTTCAAAGGTGCAGTTTGCATCTCCATCAACGAAGAGCTAGTTCATGGTACTCCGAGCGCGCATCGGGTATTAAAAAATGGAGACATTGTCTCTGTTGATGTTGGGGCAACTAAACACGGATTTGTTGCGGATGCTTGCCGCACTTATCCGGTTGGCACTGTTTCTAAGGAAGCCTTGGAATTGATTAAAGTGACCGAAGAATCTTTCTATGAAGGCTGCAAAGTCATCAAAGAAGGCGTGCATTTAGGAGACGTTTCTAACGCTATTCAAACTTATGTTGAAGCGCATGGCTATTCCTTACCGCGCGATTTCTCAGGTCATGGAGTTGGCGAACATCTGCATGAAGATCCCGTGATCTTCAATTATGGACCTAAAGGTGTAGGTCCCATCTTGAAAGAAGGTATGACCTTAGCGATCGAACCAATGGTCGCGATGGGTCGTCCTGAAGTAAGAATTGGTAAAGATGGCTGGGTTGCTAGAATGAAAGATGGTAAATTATCTAGCCATTATGAAAATTCAATCGTCGTCTTAAAAGATGGTTATGAAATCTTAACGAGGTTAGAAGATTAATGGCAAAAGCAGATGTCTTTGAAGTCGAGGCGACAGTCGTTGAAAAACTCCCAAATGCGAGTTTCAATGTCATACTCTCAAATGGAGTCACCATCATTGCCCACGTTTCTGGTAAAATCCGTATGAATTACATTCGCATTTTACCAGGTGATAAAGTGATGGTTGAAATCTCGCCTTATGATTTAACACGTGGACGTATCGTTTATCGATACAAAAATTAATTAAGGAGGATTCATATTTATGAAAGTAAGACCCTCAGTCAAACCGATGTGCGATAAATGCAAAGTGATTCGCCGCCACGGCAAAGTCATGGTGATTTGCGAAAATCCTAAGCATAAACAACGCCAAGGTTAATTTATAGGAGGAAAGAAATTTGGCACGTATTGTTGGTGTAGATATACCAAATGATAAGCGCGTTGTTATTTCCTTAACTTACATCTATGGAATTGGATTAACAACGGCAAAGAAAATTTGTAAAGACGCTAATGTGAGTGAAGACATTCGCGTCAAAAATTTAAGTGAAGAACAAATTACTCGTATTCGCGCGGAAATTGGCAAATATAAAGTTGAAGGTGATCTCCGCCGCGAAGTTGCGATGGATATTAAAAGATTGACTGAAATTGGCTGCTATCGCGGCTTAAGACATCGTCATGGTTTACCTGTTCGCGGCCAAAGAACGCGCACGAATGCTCGCACGCGTAAAGGTAAAGCTAAGACCATCGCTAATAAGAAGAAAGCTGTGAAGTAAAGGAGGTAAATGTTATGGCGACAAAATCAACAACCCGCAAGAAAAAAATTAAACGCGCATATACTAAAGGTAGAGCCCATATTCATTCTACCTTCAATAATACCATCGTGACAATTTCCGATGAAAATGGTAATGTCATCGCTTGGAGCAGCGCTGGTGCCTTAGGCTATAAAGGTGCAAAAAAATCTACTCCCTTTGCCGCCCAAATGGCTGGTGAAGCGGCTGGTAAGATGGCCTTTGATCAAGGCTTAAGAACCGTTGATGTTAATGTCAAAGGACCTGGTCCAGGTCGCGAAAGTGCGATTAGAGCATTATCAAATAGTGGTTTACAAGTTTTGTCAATTACCGATAAGACACCCATTCCACATAATGGCTGCCGCCCACCAAAAAGACCACGTCGATAAGGAGGAATAATTGATGGCTAAATTAGCAAATCCATTTGAAAAGAGCGATTTTAAAGTCGCAAAAGTTGATGAAAACGATAACTATGGTAAGTTTGTTATCGAGCCTCTTGAACGTGGCTATGGTTTAACAATTGGCAATTCTTTACGTCGCGTCTTATTATCATCGCTTCCTGGCGCTTCAATTTATGCGATTGAAGTTGAAGGCGCTCGCCATGAATTTAGTGCTCTCCATGGCGTAATTGAAGATGTGACTGGCATCATTCTTAATTTAAAAGATTTAGTTTTAAAAATTGATGATGACGATAATCAACCTAAAAGATTAGTTATTGATGTTACTGGTCCAAAAGTAGTTACTGCTGGCGATATTATTCTGCCGGCTTTTGTCAGTGTCATTAATCCAGATTTAGAAATTGCCCATGTTGCTGAAGGTGGTCATTTAAAGATGACAATGTTCGCGCGTAATGGTCGTGGCTATGTTACTAGTGAAGGCAATAAAATGGATCGTGCAACTCGTCCAGTCGGTATTATTTCCACCGATTCTAATTATTCACCTGTCACCCGTGTTTCTTATTTAGTTGAACCAACCCGTGTTGGTCATGATTCACGCTTTGATAAATTAACGATTGAAGTTTGGACTAATGGTTCAATTCGCCCCGATAGTGCGATTGCTTTAGCAGCTGAAATGCTCGTGGTCAATTTAAAACCCTTTACCGAACTTGAAAAAACCGTTGAAGAAATCAATATGGTGAAAGAAGAAGTTGCTGTACCGGAAGATAAATATGAAGGTATGACAATCGAAGAACTTGATCTCTCTGTTCGTTCTTATAATTGCTTAAAAAGAGCCTCTATTCTTAGTATCTCTGATTTAACTCAAAAGACCGAAGAAGAGATGATGAAATATAAAAATTTAGGTAAAAAATCGCTCAAGGAAATTAAAGAAAAATTAGCGGCTTTAGGCCTTTCCTTCCGCGAGAATATCCCTGAATAGGAGGTTAATATGGCTAGAGAAGGTCGTAAGAATGTTCATGGTAAAGCTGGCGTTAGATTTAAAGCCGGTTATACCAAAAGTAAACATGAAAATAAATTGCGCACATTAGTGACTGATTTAATCATTCATGAAAAAGTTATGGTCACTAGTGGCATTGCCCAAGATTTAAAGACAAAAGCTGATCACCTAGTGACATTAGCAAAGCGCGGCGATTTGCACGCTCGTAGGCAAGCCGCCAGTGTGCTTCGCGATGTTAAGGCGGATGAAAATCGCTCAGCCCTCGATAAATTATTTGCGGAAATTGGTCCGCGTTATGCTGCCCGTAATGGTGGTTATACGCGCGCAATTAAGGCTAATAATCGTCGCGGCGATAACGCTCAAATGGTTATTGTCGAATTAGTATAATTTATTTTCATCATTTTATCGATAAATTAGGTCACCAATAGGTGACCTTTTTTACTAGTTTAACTATAAATGATTTGTTAAGTCTTTTAATAAATATTTTTATAGTATTTCGCTTCGATTATTTGATTATTATTAAAGAATAATAAGAATAAATAATCTTGATTATTCAAGCAAAATTTATCTAATTCCTGCAAAACTAAGATATTTTTGTCGATTTAATAATTTTAAAAAGAGAAATTTATTTATTTAAATAGAATATTTAAGTTAGATTGTTTAGAATATTTTATCGAGGTTAGTTTATGGCAAAATTTATATTTGTTACTGGTGGTGTTGTTTCTAGTTTAGGTAAAGGGATTGTAGCTAGTTCGATTGGTCGCATTTTAAAAAATAAAGGTTTTAAAATCTTTATGCAAAAATTTGATCCTTATATTAATGTTGACCCAGGAACCTTATCACCTTATCAACATGGCGAAGTTTATGTGACTGACGATGGCGCTGAAACCGATCTTGATCTAGGCCATTATGAAAGGTTCACTAATGAGTCATTAACTAAATTATCTAATATTACAACCGGTCGCATATATAGCGAAGTAATTCGTAAGGAAAGAGAAGGTAAATATTTAGGTAAAACCGTCCAAGTTATTCCTCATATTACTAACGAAATTAAATTGCAATTAAAAAGAGCTGAAGATAAAAGCGAAGCAGATATTATTATTACGGAAATTGGTGGCACGGTCGGTGATATTGAGTCGCTACCATTTTTAGAAGCTATCCGACAATTTCGTCGGGAAAGAGGAGTGGACAATACCTTATTTATTCACTGTGTTTTATTACCATATTTAACTAAAAGTGGTGAAATAAAAACTAAACCCGCTCAACATTCCACTAAGGAATTAGGGTCCTTAGGTATTCAACCTGATATGATTGTTTTACGTAGCGAAGTTAATATTAATAATGAAATTCGTGAAAAGATATCTTTATTTTGCGATGTCAAAAAAGAAAATGTCTTTTTATCGAAGGATGTCGATATTATTTACGATGTCGTATTGAATTTATATAAACAAAAAATTGATAACCAGATTTGTGAGCATTTTAATTTACCTGACCAAGTTGCTGAAATGGCAAATTGGGAGAATTTAGTTAAAAAGATTAAGAATCTTAAATCTGTAATTAAAATTGCATTAGTGGGTAAATATGTTAGTCTTCACGATGCTTATTTATCGGTTGTGGAAGCTTTAAATGCGGCTGGTTATGCTTTTAATGAAAAGATTGAAATAGGTTGGATTAATAGTGAAGAACTTAGTGATTTAAACGCCGCAGAGGTTTTAAAAGATTACCAAGGCATTGTTGTTCCTGGTGGCTTTGGTGAAAGAGGTAGTGAAGGGAAGATTGCGGCTTTAAAATATGCGCGCATTAATCAAGTACCATTATTAGGTATTTGTTTTGGCCTGCAATTAATGGCGATTGAATTTGCAAGAAATGTTTTAAAGTTAAAGGACGCTAATACGACGGAATTTAAACCGCATTGTGAAAATCCCATCATTGATTTATTAGAGAATCAATATGAAGGTATTTCTTTAGGCGGCACTCTGCGTTTAGGGGTGTATGAATTATCCCTATCTTCCGAATCAAAAGTTTATCCTTATTACCGTCATTTCCCGATTTTTGAAAGACATCGTCATCGCTATGAATTTAATAATAAATATCTACAAATGTTTAATGATAACGGGATGTTCATTTCTGGTCTAAATCCTCATAGCCGTTTAGTTGAAGTAATGGAACTTAAAAATCATCCCTATTATGTTTCAAGTCAATTTCACCCTGAATTTAAGTCTCGGCCCAATCATCCTCATCCTTTCTTTTTAGGTTTAATTGAGCACGCGAAGGAATATCGCAATTTAAAAGAAGATGCCAACATTAAAAGTAATCAATAATTATCAAAAGAAATTATTTGGATGTTTATTAGCAATCATCTTGCTAGGTGTAGTATTTTGTTTAACATCATTTATTTTCTTTTTTCTTTATTTGTTTTTGGACTATTTGAAGATATATATAATTCTTTTTAGTGTTTCGATTGGTTTATTCGCACTTTGTTTTGTTTCATATATATTTTTAAACAATTATTTTAATAAATTATTTATCAGCCAAATAATTCAGAAAGTGCTAAATGAACTTTACGATGATTACTTTTTTGCCTTGGAAAAAAATATATCTAAAGAAATTATTGAAAGATCTTTTATCTATGGAGAAGCCTTAATTTCTGTCCAATCAAAGAATTTTCTTGCGATTAAATTAGGAAAGGTTTCGCTACAATCTTATGAGATTAATGTCAATGAAACCGATTATCATCATCGCCGATTAAATGGTGTGTTCATTCATTTTATTTTCCAAGAAATTTTTTTAGACGATATCATTATTTTTCCACGAACAAAAGAAGACTATATTAATTTTCAAAAAGGCGAATATGAATTAATGAATAATCACGAAATGGAACCTTTTTGTGTTTATACCATGCAGGAAACTCCCGTTGATGAAAAATTAAAAAGATTAAGTAATTTTCTTTTGAATAAATACGAGAACGAAATTTTCTTTATTTCTATAAAAGGGAAGGAATTATTTATACAAATTGAAAAGATTAATAATTATAATTTAAGTGTTTACCATCCTTTCTATAAAAAGGATTATCTCAAGTTGAAAGAAGATTTAAAAATTTATCAAGAAATTAAAGATATTATGGAGTTATGAAATGAAAGAATTTTTAAGCAAAAGAAATCAAGCTAAAAAAGAATCGTTTATCTATTTTTTAATAGCAGGCGTTTCATTGATTGTTTCTTTAATTTTTCTTATTGTTCAACTAGTTTGTTATTGGGAATATTACTTCTTTATGCCTTTCTTTTTAGGACTTATTTTATTTTTAATATTTTTAGTGCTTGCGTTAGCAAAAAAGGAACTATTTCTTGCAAAGAACAAAAGTATTTTAATTAATGAATTATTAAAAGAACAATATTTAAATGCTCTCTATAGACCAATCAATGGTTTAAAAAAAGATGATTTGAAAAGCGCGAATGTTTTCAATTTTAAACACACTTTTTTTGCCTTTAATACAATTACTGGCGATTATAATAATCAACAATTTATTATGTCGGATTTGAAAGTCTATCGGGTAAAACCAATTATTAATACCAAATATTCTAATTATGTTTATTTAGAACTTTCCTTGCCTTATGAAATATCGTCCTCTTTATTGATTTATAAGAATAACATTTCGAATGTCGCTGATCTTAAACATTTATTTCCAATGACAAATGAAAAGCAGGTCGATGAGTTTATAATTTCCTATTATGATGAAAAAGAATTCATATCGTTAATTAAAGAAGACACCTTGAAGAAAATTGATGATATTTTAAAAGCCATCGACGCGAATAAAATTATTATCATTTTCGAACGTAAACACATTAATATTTATATCGAAAATAAGAATTTTAATTTAGATAAAATCCCTTTCTATCATCAGGATAGTCAAGAATATTTAACCCAGCGCTCTAACTACCTTGCTCTAGCAAAAAACTTATTTGATAATCTTTCTCGTTAATTAATCCCTCTTTTATTCAATTTTCTTTCAAAGAGATGTTAACTTTCAAATGATGTGAGATGTTTCCGACACCTTATCTCACCAGTAGTTTCTAATAATTCTTTCAACTTTTCAAGTTCAACTTCGTTAGGTGTTTTAAATCCAAGTACTAATTTAGGTATATTGTTATATCTTTTATTCCATGCTTCACCTTGTTTTCTAAGATCATCAAGGGAGTAGAATTTGAGTTTCCTATAGAACTTATCTTGGTCGATTCTATGACTTCTTTCGACCTTTCCATTATGTTCAGGGGTTCTAGGTCTAATTAGGTGATGTTTGATGTTATTTTCTAAACAAAATCGTTCTAATAGATTGTCATATTGTCTAGATACTTTTGAGTTAGCATTCCTTCTAGCTTTGTCAGTAAATTCTAAGCCATTATCTGTTTGTATTTCCTTAGGAAAACACCCGAATTTACTATATGCAAACTTTAATGCTTGTACAGTTTCATACATCGAATGTTCCTGAGCAAAATAGAGAATTCTTTTCCTAGAACATTCATCAAGGATGGTATATTGATAGAAACGCCCAATTAAATCATCTGCCTTACACTCTTTAGGAACATATTTGACATCTACTTGCTACTTCTCATGTACCATCTTAGGTGTATGGTAATGTTTATCATGTTTTTTAGGATTTGGGATATATTTTATATATTCGCCATTTCTTTTAAATATTCTTAAAACACTTGAAGGTGAGATTTCTATTCCATCGTGTTTAAGACGCACCCATATCTCCACAAATGATTGATCAGGATTTCTTCTATGAAGATCTAATACTTTTTTGACTATATCTTCTTTTAGTTTGTTAGGATGATCACTTTTTGGTCTATGTGAATGATCTAGCAAAGATTCATCTGTTCCATCATATCTACCTAACCACCTATAAAGTGAACTTCTTTTAACATGATAGAAAGATAAAATCTTACTTATAGGCCATTTTGAAATAAGCCTTCTTTTGCAGGCATGTAATCTTGTTTGAATGTCTATTGGTATATAGTTTCGTTCTGGTGTTAAAATATTCATGGACATCTCCTTCTATAAGCTTTTTCAACTTAATTATAGATAAGATGTCCTTTTTAGTATTTAATTTTGTCTCACATCAATTGATATTAAACATTATTCAATTTTCTTTCAAAGAGATTTTTTGCATCTAGTAACAAAAGTATAGTAAAATTAAATAAGAGGTAAAAATGATGAAAGAAAGATATTTATTAGACTATGAGAAACCTTTATCGCCTTTAGGCGTGATTGAAGAGGCTTCGCGATGTTTATTATGTTATGATGCACCATGTTCTAAAGAGTGTCCTGCTCACACTGAGCCGGATAAATTTATTAGGGCTGTACGTTTTCATAATTTTGATGGCGCGGCTGAAATCGTTCGTGAGAACAATGTTTTAGGCGGCATCTGTGCGCGCGTTTGTCCAAGTGAAAAATTATGCCAAAAAGGTTGTTTAAGAGCGGGTTTAGATAAGCCAATTAATATTCCATTAATTCAACGCTTTATTACCGATTTTGAAGAGGACACTAAAATGGACATTCTAGCTAAAGGTAAAGATAATGGCAAAAAAGTTGCTTTTATCGGTAGTGGACCTTCTGCTTTAGAAGCAAGTTATGTATTAATTAACAAGGGTTATAAAGTTAAAATATATGAAAAAGAAAATGTATTAGGTGGAGCGCTTAGATTAATTCCGCCATATCGGCTAAATGATCAAGTTATCGATCAAGAAATTAATAAAATTATTAAGCTAGGTTTAGAATGTGAATTGAATGTTGAAGTTGGTAAAGATATTCCTTTAAACGAACTTCTTGATGAATTTGACGCTGTTATATTAGATGCTGGTTTAAGTTATGGAAAATCTTTAACGATGTTCGATAATTACAATAATGTTGAATTAGCTATTGATTTTTTAAGAAGAGTTAAAAAAGAAAAAGGAAGTATCCCTTTAGATGATAATTATTTAGTTATTGGTGGTGGCGATGTCGCGATGGATGTTGTGACGACTTTAAAAATGTTAGGCGTGCAATATGTTAACGATGTCGTTTATGAAACTTTTGATGAATTTAAAGCTAGCGAAAAGGAATTGACGAACGCTAGAAGCGAAAAAGTTTCGATTATTGATGGCTATGTTCCAGTTGCTTATGATGGAAAAGTAGTAACCTTCAAGCATCGTTTCTTAGAAAATGAGTTAAAAATTAAAGCTAATAAGATAATTCTTGCAATAGGCCAATACGCAAAATTAGATGGATTTGATGTCGCGATAGAAAAAGGTGAAGTTGCTTCTAAAATGTATCATATCCGCGATAATTTCTTTGTGGCTGGCGATTTAGCTCCTTCTAAGCAGAGCAAAACCGTCGTTGGAGCAGTGCGGGTTGGTAAAGAAGTCGCCTATTATGTTGACGCTTATTTAGGAGGAAAATAATTATGGTTAAGAAAGATTTATCAATTACATTTTTAGGCGTTAAATTTCCAAATCCTTTTTGCCTTTCTTCCTCTCCGGTCGGCAATTGTTATGATATGTGTAAAAAAGCTTATCAAAGCGGCTGGGGTGGCGTCGTTTTTAAAACCATTGGACCAAAACATTATTTGATTGACGAGGTCTCTCCTCGCTTCGATAAATTAAATAAAGAAAGCACGCCTTTTGTTGGCTTTAAAAACATGGAACAAATCGCTGAACATTCCTTAGAAGAAAATTTAGCTGATTTAAAGCGTTTAAAAGAGGAATTTCCCGATAAAGTTTTAATTGCTTCTATTATGGGTTCAAATGAAGAAGATTGGACTGAACTTGCTAGATTAGTGACTCTTGCTGGCGCGGATATGATTGAAATGAATTTATCTTGCCCTCAGATGACTTCACATGCAATGGGGAGTGATGTTGGCACGAACCCGGAATTATGCAAAAAATATTGCCAAGCAGTTAAAAGAGGCTCCTCCTTACCAATGATGGCTAAGATGACACCTAATATTACTGATATGGTGCCAGTTGCTCTTGCTTGTTTAGAAGGGGGAGCAGATGGCATCAGCGCAATTAACACAATTAAATCAATTTGTAATATTGATTTAGATAAATGTGTCGGTTTACCAATTATTGATGGTAAATCTTCAATCTCGGGTTATTCTGGTAAGGCCATTAAACCAATTGCATTAAGATTTATTCAACAAATGCGCGCAGATCCGCGATTAAAGAACTTAGAAATTTCTGGTATTGGTGGAATTGAAACTTGGGAAGACGCGATGGAATTTATCTTAGTTGGTGCCTCTACCTTACAAGTAACCACAGCTATTATGCAATATGGTTATCGCATCATTGATGATTTAAAGAATGGTTTAATGCATTACATGAACAAAAAAGGCGTTGATCATTTAGCTGATTTAGTTGGGCTAGCGAATAAAAACATTATTCCAGCCGAAGAACTTAATCGTGATTATATTGTTCATCCTTCGTTAAATGAAGATAAATGTCTACATTGTGGTCGCTGCTATATTTCTTGCTATGATGGTGCGCATCAAGCGATTAGTTGGGATAAAGTTAAGCGCTTACCAATTTTTGATGAAAAGAAATGTGTCGGTTGTTTATTATGTGGACATGTTTGTCCTAGTGGAGCAATTAGTCTAGGTGAAATAACAATTAAACCTCATCGCCAAACGAAAATTAGCGAAATTAAATTATAAAATTATGAAAAAATATTGGGCTTTTGCATTAATATTAAGTATTTTCCCAATATTTTTTTCTAGTTGTATTTCTAATGAAGAAAACGAACATCAAGTCAATGTGGCAATCGATGATTTAATTAAAAATTATAATCAAGTCGATAATCATTATGTTGATGAGGATGGCTATTCACTTACATTAAATAATTATCGTTTCGACAATAATGAATTATATATCGAGCATGGCGGCTCTATCATTATCCATGGTGGAGAAATTGATGAGATTAAAATTCAATATGAAGAAGTTGAGGCATTAAACGATATTCGATATAAATTTAGTTCTTATAGTCTAGGATTAAATAATCCACATCAAGGAAATTTTGCTTTAGAAAATGATACTTTAATTAAATCTAACGATAAAGCAAATGATTATTTTTCGCTTTATGTGCCTTATGGCGAATATCTTATTGAAAGCATCAGTTTTAGTTTCAAGAATCTTTTTCGTCCAGAATTCACTTCAATCGGACCCGTTGATATTTATGCCTTTAATGATTGGCATGGTTATGTAAATGAAAATATAGACGAGCAGCAAGTGGGTATGTCGAGGTTAGGAGCGTTTTTAAAAGAAAGAGCCCTCTTAAATGATGAAGGAACGATTATTTTATCGGGTGGTGATTCCTTTCAAGGTACAGCTGATAGCAATTTAGTTCGCGGCGAAATCGTTAATAATTTCTATAATTTGATTGGCTTAGATGCTTCTAATTTTGGGAATCACGAATTTGATTGGGGTACGGATACACTAAAAGAGATAATTGCGATGGCTAATTATCCCTTTTTAGGAATTAATATTTATGACACAAATAGTGATAATCTGGTTGATTACGCTCAAAAATCTACTCTCTTAAGAAAAAATAATCTTTTAATAGGAGTGATTGGGGCAATAGGTGATGTTTATTCTTCGATTTCACAAACGATTACTAATCAAGAAAATTTTGAATTTATTAGTGGCATTAATCTCATTAACATTGTGCGAAGCGAAGCTTTAAATTTAAGAAATCAAGGCGCGCAATTTATTATTTATTTAGTGCATGATGGGGCAGAAGGTATTCCATCTAGCGATGATTATTTTCGTAGTTTTTATTCTACTTCCTTAACGGATTATGTCGATTTAGTGATTGAAGGCCATACCCACACGCAATATATCTATTTAGATGAAGGTCAAACATATCATCTTCAAACTGCTTCTTATGGTCAAAATATTAACCATATTCAAATTGGTTTAGGGGAAAATGGAGTCGATGTGATTAATGTTGAAAATATTGACTTAAATCAATATCTTATAAAAGATCAAGAGATTGATTATTTATATCAATTTTATGAAGATAATTTCATTAAGGAAATTCGTGATGAAGTTCTTTATGACGACGTTCCTTATTGTTATAGTTATCGGCCATTTGTAGAATTTTATTATTCTTATTTTAATGAATACGCGAATTCTTATTTATTAAGTCAGGGGATTAGAGAAGAATTATTTGGGGCAGTTGCCCTTGATAATCTACGCACCGCAATTAGTGGCAAGAACTTTACCTATGGCCAATTATATGAAGCCATGCCGTTTGATAATAGTTTTGCAATCGCCTCGATTAGTGGTCAAAATTTAATTAACCGTTTCCAAAATAACCCTTCTTATTGTTATTATTTTATTGATGATAATATCATCCCTAGTGAAACTTATTATGTCATCGCCGATTCATATAATTACGATTATAGTTATAATAATATGCATTTAGAAAAATTACTTTTAATTAGTGAACTAAAGGATTTTGATCAAAATTATTATTCATTACTCCGTTCGGATATTGGGGTTGATTATTTATATAATCGCGATGTTAGTCGCGTGGCCTTATTAACCAATGAGGTTAATTGGTTATATTAGTTTGCTATTAGTTATTTAAACATCAATTTAGTTTATTGTTAGTGATAAAAAAATATATTTTATTCTCTTTTCCTAACGACGACTAAAAATCATCTTGTCATCGCCTTAATATTTTATTAATATTAAAAACGGATATTTTATTATAGTGGAGGTTATTTAGATGGGTAGAATACAACCTGAAGCAAAAGCTAAAATTGAAGCGATTTGCGATAAGTACTTAGATGAACCTACTCCTTTGATGTTGATTTTATCTGATATTCAAACCGAGTTTGGTTATATTCCCTTAGAAGTCCAAGAAATTGTTTCGGATAAGACTGGTATTCCTGTTAGTGAAATTTACGGGGTCGTTACCTTTTATTCCTTCTTTTCTTTACAACCTAAAGGCAAATATATTATCGGTGTTTGTTTAGGTACAGCTTGCTATGTTAAAGGCGGACAAAATGTTTTAGATAAGTTTTGTCAAGAACTAGGCACTAAACCGGGTGGTACGAGCGAAGATGGTTTATTTACTATTGACGCTCTTCGATGTATTGGAGCCTGTGCGATTGCCCCGGCTTGTACAATTAACGGGGAAGTTTATAGTCGTGTCAAAGTGAATGAAGTGCCAAAGATTATTAAAAAATATCGCGACATGGAGGCTTTATAAAGATGGAAAAATTATCGACATTAGAAAAATTTCTTTCTCATAAAAATCATTGTGAAGAATGCTTAAAGCAAAAATTTAGTTCAACTGATGGCACTTATACTTTATTAATTTGTGGTGGCTTAGGTTGTGAAACCGCTAATTCGTTAAAATTAAAAGAAAGATTGATTAACGCTATCAAAGAGCGTCATCTAGAAAATACCGTAAAAGTTGACGAAGCTGGCTGCTTTGGTTTTTGTAGTGAAGGCCCTTTTGTTAAAGTCTTCCCTGATGATGTTTTATATCGTTTAGTTAAACCTGAAGACGCTGAACGCATTATTGAAGAACATATTCTTGGTGGTCATATTATTGATGATTTATGCTTCAAAAATAAAGAAGGTAAAACTATTACCAAAGAAAAAGATGTCGACTTCTATAAAAAGCAAGTGAAGATTGCCCTTTATGGTGTTGGGGTTATTAATCCTGAACGCCTTGATGATGCGATTGGTTATGGTGCTTTCCAAGGTTTAATTAACGCTTTAAAGATGAAACCGCAAGAAGTCATTAACGAAATCCTTGCCTCTGGTTTAAGGGGTCGTGGTGGCGGTGGTTTCCCCACTGGCCGCAAATGGCAATTTGCTTATGACCAAGTTAATGACACTAAATATGTTGTCTGTAATGGCGACGAAGGTGACCCAGGAGCTTTTATGGATCGTAGTGCTCTAGAAGGTAATCCTTTCTCGGTCATTGAAGGGATGATGATTGCTGGCTACGCGATTGGAGCACAAAATGGTTATTTCTATGTTCGTGCGGAATATCCTTTAGCTATTAAGCGTTTAAGAAACGCGATTAAATTAATGGAAGAAGCGGGCTTATTAGGCGATAACATTTTAGGCACCGATTTCTCCTTTAGAGCGCATTTACGTTTAGGTGCAGGCGCATTTGTGTGCGGCGAAGAAACCGCTTTATTAAATTCAATTGAAGGTCAACGCGGTATGCCGCGTCCTCGCCCTCCTTTCCCAGCTGTTAAAGGCTTATGGGGCAAACCAACAATTATTAACAATGTTGAAACCCTTGCTTGCGTTCCTTATATTTTGCGTAATGGCGCAAAAGAATTTAATAAATATGGGACTGAAAAATCTAAAGGGACAAAGGTCTTTGCTTTAGGTGGTAAGGTCAATAATGTTGGTTTAGTTGAAGTACCGATGGGGACGACACTCCGCGAATTAATTTATGATATTGGTGGTGGTGTGCCACATGGTAAAAAATTTAAAGCCATTCAAACTGGTGGCCCTAGTGGTGGATGTCTAACTGAAGAAGATTTAGATACCCCTATTGATTATGATAATTTAATTGCTGCTGGCTCAATGATGGGTAGCGGTGGTGCAATTGTCATGGATGAAGATAATTGTATGGTTGATGTCGCTAAATTCTATATGGAATTTATTGTCGATGAATCGTGCGGTAAATGTTCACCTTGTCGCATCGGTACGCGTCGCATTTTAGAATATTTATCAAAAATTACACGCGGCACAGCCACGAAAGAAGATTTAGATGAATTAAAAGATTTATGCGAAAATGTTCGTTCAAATTCTTTGTGCGGTTTAGGGCAAACTGCTCCTAATCCTGTTTTATCAACGATGCGTTCATTCTATGATGAATATTTAGAGCATGTGGTAGATAAGAAGTGCGACGCGCATGTCTGTAAAGATTTAATGCGCTTTGTCATTAAACCAGATGTTTGTAAGAAGTGTGGCATGTGTGCGCGTAATTGTCCAACCCACTGCATTAGTGGTGAACTTGGTAAGACAGTCTTTAAGATTGATCAAAGTAAATGTATTAAATGTGGCTCTTGCTTTAGCACTTGCCCATTTAAAGCCATTGAAAAGATTTAAGGAGGAATTTAACAATGTCAGAATTAGTTAATATTAAGATTGAAGGTCGACCTTACCAAGTAGAAAAAGGTCTAACAATTTTAGAAGCCGCGCATCGCTGCGGTTATGATATTCCCTCTTTATGTGCTTTTAATAATGGTAAATGTTCTTTAGCTAGTTGCCGGGTGTGTTTAGTTGAAGTTAAAGGAGCGCGCGGATTAGTTGCTAGTTGTGTCTATCCAATCAATGAAGGAATGGAGATTACTATTTCTTCACCAAAAGCTGTTAACGCTCGTAGAACTTCGGTTGAACTCCTTTTATCTAACCACAATAAAGATTGTCAAGAATGTCCAAAAAATGGTAAATGTGAACTACTAGATGTCGCTAAACTAGTGGGAGCTAAAGAAGGGCGTTATGTAGGTCATAAGACCCCTGTCACAATTGATAATTTAGCCCCGGGCTTAATTAGAGATACTTCTAAATGTATTTTATGTGGTCGTTGTATTGTGCGATGTAAAGAAGCACAAGGTATCGGCATCTTAGGTTTTGAAAATCGTGGTTTTGCTACGATTGTTTCGCCAGCTGATAACCGTTCATTTAGTAATGTTCCTTGTATGCAATGTGGCCAATGCACATTAGTTTGTCCTACTGGTGCCTTAATGGAAAATGATCAAATTACCTTGGTTGATCAAGCGATGTTAAAGGGTAAAAAAGTTATCGTCCAAACGGCCCCGGCTGTTCGCGCGGCAATTGCGGAAGAATTTGGCGAAAAGATTGGTACACCTGGGACTGGCAAGATGGTCGCGGCTTTGCACCGCTTAGGATTTTATCGTGTTTTTGATACGAATTTTGCCGCTGATTTAACAATTATGGAAGAAGCTAATGAATTGTTGGAGCGAATAACTAGTGGAGGTGTTCTGCCAATGATTACTTCTTGCTCACCAGGCTGGATTAATTATTTAGAATATTATTATTCTGATATCATCCCGCATGTTTCATCTTGTAAGTCACCACACGAGATGATGGGTGCGATTATTAAATCCTATTACGCAAAAGTTCATAATCTTAATCCTGAAGATATTTTTGTTGTATCAATTATGCCTTGCACTGCAAAAAAATATGAAGCGCAACGGGATGAGATGAAAAATAAAAATGGTCTAGCTGATGTTGATTGTGTCTTAACTACGCGCGAATTAGGACGCCTCATCCGCCGTTCTGGAATAAATTGGCAAAAACTTCCTGAAGAAGAATTTGATAATGATTTAATTGGCGAATATAGTGGAGCGGGTGTCATCTTCGGTGTTACTGGCGGTGTCATGGAAGCTGCTTTAAGAACTGCTTATCATACATTAACTGGCAAAGAAGCTGGCTTCTTAGATTTTAAAGCTGTCCGCGGTCTAGAAGGTGTTAAAGAAGCCTCCTTAGAAATTAACGGTCAAGTCATTAACGTAGCCGTAACTAGTGGCATGAAAAACGCTAAACCATTATTAGATGATGTTAGGGCCAATAAGAGCAAATATCACTTCATCGAAATTATGGGTTGTCCAGGTGGTTGCATTAATGGTGGTGGTCAACCATATGTTAAACCTGCTTTTTTACCTAATGAAGATGATAATATTTTAGATACCTTTGCCTCTAAAAGAGCCTCAGTTCTTTATAGTGAAGATGAACGACAAGTTGTTCGTCAATCGCATAACAATAAAGATATTATTCGCTTATATGATGATTATTTGGAAAAACCTGGTTCTCATTTAGCCCACGAATTGTTACATACCACCTATGTAACTGATCGTAAAAAATATAAATAAAAATAATTAAAATATCTTTAAATTAGCTAGGATACTTTGCAAATCCTAGCTTTTTTATTAGAAATATCTATCAAAAGTAAATTTAAGAAAAAGAATCTTTTAACTTTTTAAAAGTTAATGCATCTTTATCTCTAAACCGCTATAATTGATTATATGAAAGATGTTTATTTATATAATTCCTTAACCAATAAAGTTGAAAAATTTGTTCCTATAAAAGAGGGTGAAGTTTCTTTATATGTTTGTGGTCCAACAGTTTATAATGATGCGCATTTAGGTAATATTCGTCCTGCAATCTTTTTTGATTCCTTAGTCCGCTTTTTTACTTATCTAGGATATAAGGTTAAATATGTATCTAATTATACCGATGTCGATGATAAAATTATTAACCGCGCGAAAGAATTGGGGATCTCAGAAATTGAAGTCGCTAATCAAAATATTGCTAAATATGAAGAGGTCCTTCAAAGTATCAATTGTTTACCTTTTTATCAACATCCGCGGGCAACTGAATACATCAATAATATGATTAGTTATATCCAAGATTTGATTAATCAAGGTGCCGCTTATCAAATTGCTGGCGATGTCTTTTTCCGCGTGAAGGCGGTTAATGACTACGGTAAATTATCTAATACAAATATTGATGATTTAAAAGTCGGCGCAAGGATTATGAGTAACGACAAAAAAGAATCGCCTTTAGATTTTACTTTATGGAAAGAAACTAAAGAAGGGATTGCTTGGGATTCGCCTTTTTCTAGAGGTCGCCCTGGTTGGCATACAGAATGCTGCGTCATGATTGATGCTATCTTTGGCGGTAAAATTGATATTCATGGTGGTGGTTTTGATTTAAAATTTCCTCATCACGAGAACGAATTAGCCCAAGCCGAAGCTCATAATCATCACTTATTAGCGAATTATTGGCTCCACAATGGTTTTGTTAATGTTAATAATGAAAAGATGTCAAAATCTTTAGGTAATGTCGTTTTAGCGAAAGATGTGATTAAGGAATATGGTGGGGATGCGATTCGTTATTTAATTTTATCCACCTATTATCGTTCACCGGTTTCTTTTAGCCAGGAGGTCGCTAGTGGGGCTAAAAAGGAAATTGATAAAATTAAAAATACATATTTAAAGGGCGCTGCTTTATTGCAATTAAATGATTATGAAATTAATCAAAAATATGCCACTAAAATGGATAACTATTTAGATGCTCTTTCACATGATTTAAATTTCGCGAATGCGATTAGTGAAATGCATAATATTATTAAAGAAATCAATACTATGATGCGTCAAAAAGAAATAAATCTCCCCCTTTTAAAAGAATTAGTTTCTTCTTTAAAAGAGATGCTTTTTATCCTTGGTATTGATAATTCTTATCCTAATATAAACGCGGATGATAAAATGTTGTATAATAAATATCTAGAATATCGCTCAAAGGGCGAATATGCTAAAAGCGACGAGCTTAGACCAATCTTGATTTCTAAGCACATAATTTAGGAGAAAGAAAATGCCAATTACATCTATCGATCAACAAATTGTCGAATATTTTGAAGGCCTATTTAATGGTAATGGCTGGGGGATTGTTATCCTTGCTTTATTATCATTATTATGCGCGGCTTTTTGTGCGGGGATAATTGGTTTTGAAAGAGAATATCATGGCCATGCTGCGGGCTTAAGAACCCATCTTTTAGTAGCTTTAGGTTCAGCCTTAGTCATGGTTATTTCGATTTATGGTTTTGGTCAAATTGGCGCGGAAGGCGCTTTCCCTAATCGCGATCCAGCTAGACTAGCTGCACAAGTTGTAAGCGGGATAGGCTTTTTAGGGGCCGGAACAATTATGCAAACTGGTAGTGATGTTAAAGGTTTAACAACCGCGACTACTTTATGGCTAGTTATGGCGCTTGGCTTAGCAGCTGGTAGCGGCAATTTTATCATTTGTGGCATCGCTACTCTTATTGCTTTATTCATTTTAATTGGCCTAAGATGGCTTGAAAGATTTGCCGCTAACCGTAATCCTTATATCATTTTAGTCGTGCCTTTAGATCAACCAGTTTTAAAAGAAATTCTCGTTTGTGCTTCGCGCTTTGCTATTAATGTTAAAGATATGGATTCGCGCATTATCAGTTATCAAAATCAATCATTATTAAGAGTGACATTAAGAGTTAATAATCTCTCGCGTGCTTCAATTACTGCCTTTGCTGATGAACTGCGCGAATACATTCATCCAATCGATATAAAAGTAACAAATGAAATCTAATTATCAACGAAATGAGAATAGAAAATTAGGCCAGGATGTAAATTATATTTACGGGAGAATTCCTGTATTAAGTTATTTAGATAATGGCCGTGTCTATGAAGTTTTTTTAGCTCAAAATTTTTCTGACCAAAAAATTATTCAAGCTTTAAAAACGCGTAAGCTTAATCCGAAGTTTGTTTCTAGTCATGAACTAGATAAGTTGTCCTCATTTAATAATCATCAAGGAATTGTCGCTAAAGTTGATGAATATATGACTTATTCTTTGCTTGATTTAATCAATTCATTAAAAGATAAGCATCATCCAGTTATCGTTATGCTTGATGAAATCATGGACCCTCATAATTTAGGCGCCATTATTCGTAATTTAGATGCATTTAATATTGATGGATTAATTATTAAAAATAAAAACCAAGCGCCTTTAAGTCCAATTGTTTATAAAGTATCGACCGGCGCATTATCTTTTGTTAAAGTAGCAGTAGTCGCTAATCTTAATAACGCGATTCAGCAGTTAAAAGATAATGGTTATTGGATTTACGCTATTTCGCAAAAAGGCTCAAAACCTTATTACGAAGTTGATTTTGATAACCCTTCAGTTTTAATTTTTGGTAACGAAGGCAAAGGTATCTCTAAATTAGTCCTTGATAACTCTGATTATTATGTTTCAATTCCAATGTTCGGTCATGTTGAATCATTGAATGTTGCTTCTAGCTCAGCGATTTTATTATCTTATTTAAGAAACAAACATTAAGAATTCTCCTCTTTAGGAGAAACAATGGATCAATTTAAGCATCTACAAGATGAAGATTTAATTTTAGCGTATATTCAAGGCTACGATGATGCCTTTAAGTCGCTCGTTGAACGCTATAAAAATTACGCACGCAAAATACTTAAAAATTATCTTTTAGCTGAATCAATACAATTTTATCAATCTTTAAATTTCGATTATATTTTTTATCTTTCCTTATATTCAGCAATTTATACTTTTCGCTTTAATGTCGTCCCCTTTTTAAATTATTTTAAAACCCTTTATTTAAGAGATATTGCTCAAGCAATTAAAGAGCATCTAAAAGATGAAAATAATCGCTCTTTATCTCTCGATAATAGTGTTGATAATAATGGTTCAACCTATGTTGATTTTCTTGAAGATTATAGCGCTAAAAAAGATATTAACAACCAAATCGATTTTGAAGAAACAATAACTATTTTATCTTCACCAAGCGAAGAAAAATTACCGCAAGAAAAGTATCAGTTATATCGCCAAATAATCATTTTAAAATACGAAGGTTATACAATTAGAGAAATAGCTGAAAAATTAAAATTGCAGCCTGGTGTCATCAAAAGAATTATTAAAAAGATTCAAGAAACATCAGTGATAGTAGATGGCACATTAATCATAAAATAAGGGACTTTTGCATAGTTTTATCTTAAAAAGCCGTTTATTTTCTTGATTTTTTAGAGTTAATAAAATTCTCACCGCTTGTTCAATAATATAAAAATTATTGACAAGACGATTTTTCAACATTATTCTTCTATGTAGAATGTATAGTTAGGAGGAAGATAAATGAGGAAAAAGATAATTTTAATTTGCCCCCGTTGTCTTTCTAGAAACTACACGACGTATGTTTCTAATAGCTGTACAGACTCACGTTTTGAGATTAAAAAATATTGTCCAAAATGTGGTGAATATACATTGCATAAAGAAAGTAAATAATTTGATGGAGGATTTGCTATGGGTTTAAAGAAATATGCTTCAGAAGTTATTAAAGAAGGTAAGCGTGTTCGTTGGCCAAAATGGGATGATTTTTTCCCAACTTTAGCGGCTGTCTTAGTAATTTGTTGTATCGCGGCTTTATTCTTGTCTTTAGAAGACTGGGCTGCTGGATCTTTGATTAATCAACTAAAAGATATTTTTTCTTCAATCGTTCCTGATAGTGGCGATTCTAGTTCAGTTGATTCAGTCGCAAGTGCGCTTAGAATGCTTTTAGGAGGTTTTTAATCAGTGGAAGATATTAATAAATTAGGCGAAAAACAGTGGTACATCGTTACCGCCTATTCAATGCATGAACGCAAGGTTGCCGATAACTTATTAAAACGCATTAAAACTGCTAATTTAGAAGATAAAATTTTTAATGTTTTAGTCGCTGAAACCGAAGAAGAAACCGTCCGCTTAAAAAAGGGTGTGCCAGAAGTTGTTATGAAAAAGAAAAATCTTTACCCTGGCTATATCTTTATCGAAATGATTATGACTGATGACACTTGGTATGTTGTTCGTAATACTCCAGGCGTTACGGGTATTGCGGGTTCTGCTGGTGGTGGTCAAAAACCAACTCCGGTTGCTAAAGAAGAAATTGAACCGGTCTTAAAGAGAATGGGCATTGTTGATTCTTCGATGTACGCTCGTTATCAAGTTGGCGATAATATTAAAATTATTCGCGGCACACTCGAAGGAACCGAAGGTCGAATTCTTAGCATTGATTCGGAAACCGGCAATGTTAAAGTTGAAATTTCTTTCTTTGGCCGTAGTACAGAAGCCGATGTCGATTTCTCTGAAATTGAAAAAATCTAAATTATTATTCTTATCTTAATCTTAAGCTGCTTCGGCAGCTTTTTAATTTCTAATTTAGAGGTTTATAATCATCATATGAAGAAAATTATCTATCGCATTAAAGGTTTTGATTGCGCTAATTGCGCTATCAAAAGCGAAAAGCATTTAAATGAAGATCCGCGAATTGAATTAGCAACGATTGATTTTGCTAGTGAGCGATTATTTGTTACTTATAAAGACGCTCCGATGAGCGAAAAGGAACTTATTAACAAAATCAAAGAAGTTGAATCTGATAAAATCGAAATTACTAAATTTGGTGCTATTAAAAAAGAAAAAGTAAAAATATTTACATTAAAATTTTGGGTGACACTAGTAAGAATTTTAATCTCCTTAATCTTAATTTTACTTGCGCGTTTTGCTTTTATAGATTACATCTATCTTCCGACGATTTTATATTCAATCGCTTTGGCAATCATCTTATATGATGTTGCTTGGAAAGTTTTCTATAATATTATTAAATTAACTAATCCGCTAGATGAATTTTTATTAATCTTAATTGCTTCAATTGGTGCATTTTTAATGGTCTTTTTAGGGGAACCTGAATATTTTGAAGGGGTGATGGTTGTTTTACTTTGGCAGATTGGCCAATTATTTGAAGATATTGCAACAAAAAAATCAAAAGAAGCTATTTCTAGTGCAATTGATTTAAGAGCAGACACTACCCATAAGATAGTTGAGGACCGGGTTATTAACTGATAGATATTTATTATAAAAAATTTAAAAAATGTACTAATTCAAATGATGTGAGACTAAATTAAAACATAAAAAATAGTCCTCGCTTATAATTAAGTTATCCAACACTTAAAAGGAGGACTATATGGATA
>CASFQR010000006.1 GCA_949297275.1 uncultured bacterium
ATAATTAAAAGATTAAATAATGAAAAAATCATCGTAATGAAAAATATTTTTATGGTGGAAAAAATGTGTATAAATCCTTTTTTAATTAGAAAAACTAACTTCCTATCGCGCTTTTATTTTTATAAATGCTAAAAAGTTATCCACACTAAATATTTTTGAAATTTTCGGCTCTTTAAATTCTATGAATTAATGCTAATATTTTTAGGTATGGAACACATCTTGCCTTCGGATTTTTTAGAAATTGATAATGTCTCGGTTATTTCTAATCTTGATAAAGATGTTTTGCTTGATTTATATCAACCCTTAATTGGTTCAAAAGCCGTTATGCTTTATTTAACTTTATACAAACAAAGTAAAGATAGTGATGAGGAAGAATTATTAATTGTTGAAGATTTATTATCTTTTATGAATATATCGACTGGCGAATTACTTTTAGCCCGGCAAGCCCTTGAAGGCGTGGGCTTAATTGAAACCTATTTAAAAGAAGAAAATAATTTAAGATATTTTTTAATCAAAATGTTTTCACCTAAAACACCGAAAGATTTCTTTGCTGATATTTTATTTAATGGTTTATTAATTTCTTATGTTGGTGAAAAAAACGCGAAGCGTCTAGCGTTTAAATACGCGATTTATCCGCGGAGCACTCTAGGGTATCATAATGTTTCAGCCTCTTTCCGCGATGTCTTTAATCCAAATTATGATTCAAAAGCCTTTCGCACTAATTTAGGAATTCAAACGATGGGTCATGTTGAAGGTAAAGTGCGTTATGATTTTAACAAAGAAACTTTCTATCAATATTTAAATGAAAAAACCCAAATTAATCCTAAGGTTATTAATCACGATGATATCTTAGAAATTGAACGCCTTGCTTCCTTATTAAATATTAACGAAGAAGAAATGGTGAATATTGTTAATGAAATTTATAATCCTTACGCCCAAGAGCATCTTAATTATGAAAAACTCTTTGATGCTTCTATTAAATCATTATCTTATCCGATAAGAAAAAGAACAATCATTAGTAAAAAAGCCGAAATTTATTCCTCGAGTCAAATCGCGGATAAAATTAGATTATTTGACGCTAAAACGCCTCTAGAAATGCTTTCGCTTTTAAGAGATAATACCCAGCCCGCTGAAGCTGATATTAAGATTTTAGATTTTATTTCGCGAAAATATGGTCTACCTAACAATGTAATTAATCCAATATTAGATTATTGTTTAAGTAAAAATAACGGCATCTTATCACGTAATTATATCGATAAAATCGCTTCTAATGTGGCAAGTGAGAAAATCGATAATGCTGTCGATACGATGAATTATCTTAATCGCGTTTCGCAAAAAGCCCATCGTAAACAAGCTAGTGCTATTAAGGTAAAAGAAGTTAAAAAGACTGAAAGTCCTAAAGAAGAAGTTTTAACGCCTGAAGAGCAAGCTATCGTCGATGAATTTTTTAAGTAGTAGAGGTCATTATGGAAAAAATCAATCCGCAAGAATTTATGAACCAGCATGGTGTTGAGGAAATCAAAAAGGAATTATTTTCGCAAATTGAAAAAGATCGTTTCATCTACCAAAAGATGTTAGATTTAGGTTTATCGCGTAAAGATATCTTTGCAAATGTAGCTAAAATTAGTGAATATCAAGAAGATTATCATTATTGTGAAAATTGTCCTGGTTTAGCTAATTGTAAGAAGAAAAATCCTCATCTCGAATTGACCTTAATTTATGAAGATAATGAATTAGGGCGCGAATTTACGCCTTGCAAACGAATCCGTGAAAATATCGATAAAAATAAAAATTATCTCTATCGTGATTTTGATGAAGATATCCTCAATACTAAAATTGATTTTTATGAAGAAAGAAAGAAAGTTTTAAATGCTTTTTCAAAAGTGATTGCTTCTAATAATAATACTTGGTTTTATCTATCAGGTCCCATCAATAGTGGCAAATCATTTTTAGCCGCTCATTTAGCGAATATCTATGTGACCAAAACGAACCGGGAAGTCGCTTATTTAGAAGCAAATAATCGCATCAAAGAATTATCTGATTTATATTTTGAAGATCGGGAAAAATTTGACCGCGAATTTAATTCGTTAGCAAATATTTCTTTATTAATCATCGATAATTTTGGCAGTGAATATCATTCTGACTTTATCCGCGACACTATTCTTTATCCGCTTTTATATAATCGTTATAAAAATAACAAAGTAACTATTCTAGTTAGCGATTTTGCCCTCAATGATTTAAATCTCCTCTACGCTTCTAAAAATCGTGATGGCTATTTAAAAAGCCGACAATTTGTCGACTTAATTAAAGGTAAGGCTCAAGAATATAATTTAGAAACGATTCTTTTTAAGTAAATCTTGATAGAGTGAATCTAATTGCTCTTTTAAGTTAAGATAGTCACCATCATTATTAATTAGATAGTCGCTGATGAGGCGATTATTTTTTTCATCATAGCTTTGATTAATCTTTAAAATATCTAAATCTTTTTGGCGCATCTTTAAATGAGCAATGCGATTCTTTTCTAAGCAAGCAACATAGATGATATCATGCATTAGTTCATCGCACCTAGCTTCAAACATTAAGGGGACTTCAATGATAAATTTCTTATCTAGAGAATTTTCGGTTAAGGTTTCAATTTGGCGATAAACAAGCGGGTAGAGGTATTTTTGCATCTTGCAATTAAGTTCAGGTTTAGCTAATAAAACACCTTTAAGTAATGATTTATTTATTTGTCCTTGATCATTTAAATCAAGGTTAGTAATTTTTGATAATTTTTTAATTACATCTTCTTGGTGATATAGATCTAAAATAATTTGATCAGCAGAAATGTAAGTAAAACCCTTGTTAATAAAATAATTAGCAATAGTTGATTTTCCACTTGCGACTTTGCCAGTTAAACCAAGCAAATATTTTGTTTCGCCATCGCGTTGGAGGTGGCGGCAATAAGTCGTACCGCGGCCATTTAATTTTGTCTTATAAAAGCGGTGGGTACATTTATCGGAAAATAGATGCGCTTTCCCATAACAAAGTAATTTATCTTGATAAGATCCCGAGATATCTTTGCCAGGATGATATGATTTAATCGTTGAACCTTTTAAGGCAATTGCTAATTCGAGAATTCGTTTACTTTCGCGTAAAATATCTTTAAATTGCATTAAAGTAAGCGCAGAAGCCTTCTTAAATGGTGAAATTTCGACAGCGTACAATGTTTCATCGACATAAATATTTCCTAAACCAGAAATTAAAGATTGATCGAGTAAAGTTTCTTTTAAAGTGCGTCTTGATAAGATGAATTTTTGATATAAAGGTAAAACATCTTTTTCTTTGATTTCTAAGGGATCTAATCCGACATGATTTAGTGGTGGCTTAAGTAAATAGTCTTCTTCAGTGCTTAAAAGCATTCTACCAAAATGACGCGTATCATTATAAATAAGCGTGAGATTATCGCTAAGATGAAAAATAACCATATCATGAGTATTAAATTTAGCTTCATAACCTTGGAAAGTAAAAAATTTACCTTCCATTCTTAAATGAGAAATCATAACTAAATTATCGTTAAAATGAAAAACGAGGAATTTGCCTTTTCGGGTAATATCATTTATCTTTTTAAGCTTTAAAAGTTCTTGAAAAGATTTTACATCTCCTTCGATGATATTTTCATTTAAAACAATAACATCTAAAATTGTTTTTTTTAAAATTTCGTTTTTTAAGATTTGAATAACTGTTTCAACTTCAGGGAGTTCTGGCATTTATTTGACCTCGTACCATGATTTAGCCTCGCCGATGGAGACTTCTAATTTAATTTTGTCATTTAAAATGTTTTCCATGATTTCTTTGATTTTATCTATGACGATATCTTTTTCTTTGATGGCTAATTTGAAGATTAATTCATCATGGATTTGCATAATTAATTTGGTTTCAAAATTATTTTCAGTTAAATATTTATCGACTTCAATCATGGCGATTTTAATGATGTCAGCCGCTGTTCCTTGGATCGGAGCGTTTACCGCTGCTCTTTTAGCAAATTCGCGAATTTGATAGGAAGTATCAAATAATTCTTTAAGATATCTTCTTCGACCATATAAAGTTGTAACATATCCTTGCTTATGGGCTTCTAGACTTATTTGATTAAAATAATCATTGATTTCTGGGAATGCTTGATAGAAGGCTTTGATGATTTCTTTAGCTTCATTAATTGGGACACCGATTTGTTCGGCTAAACCCCATTCCGAAATCCCATAAATTATGCCAAAATTGACAGTTTTAGCCTTGCGACGTTCTTCATCATTGATTGTTTCTTTATGGAAAATCTTTTGAGCGGTTAAGGCGTGGATATCGCCATGGGCATTAAAGACATCTTGCATCGATTTAGAATTAGCTAAAGTTGCAACGATGCGTAGCTCAATTTGTGAATAATCTAATGATAAGAAATGATAATCATCTTGATAATAAAAAGCTTGACGAATTAATTTACTTTCTTCGTCACGGACGGAAATATTTTGTAAATTAGGTTCAGAACTTGATAAACGTCCGGTTTGGGTTAAAGCTTGATTATAGATGGAATGGAGTTTTTGATCAGGAAATAAATGATTAATTAAGCCGTCAATATAAGTTGAGCATAATTTCGCGTATTTGCGGTAATTGATAATTTCTTCCACGATGGGGTGACGATCTTTAATCGCGTTCAACGCTTCAATATTCGTCGATTCTTTTTTATTGATGCTAGCAATTTTTAAGTCATGATATAAAACTTCACCAACTTGCTTAGGCGAATCAATATTAAATTCTTTGTTAGCGTATCCATAGATTTTTTCTTGACTAGCGAGCATTTTTTCTTGATAAATACTACCAATTTCTAATAATTTCTCGCGACTTAAAGGTACGCCTTCAATTTCCATTTTCGCTAAAACATTGATAAGTGGCATCTCGATTTCGTTAAAAAGTTTTAAAGAAGCAACTTTATCTAATTCTGATTTAATTTTACCTTCAAGATGTAAAGAGTGATGGGAGATAAGGGCCAATTCTTGATTATCGTTATCATTAAATAAAGCAAGATCATCTTGATTGTTGTTTTTAATATCTACACCAAAAAGTTTAAAGACATTTTCCTCATCGCTTTGATTCGATGAATCTAAAATATAGGACGCAAGCATGATATCAAAAGCCACACCTTGTAAATTAATGCCATAACGCTTAAATAAAACAATCATCCCCTTTAAATCAAAACCATATTTTTGAATTGAAGGATTTTCTAAAATATCTTTAAGATAAGAATCTTTTAAAAGATCTTCTTGATTAATAATATAGGTGTCTTCTTTAATGGTAATGGCCAATTTAGTTAGTGTAGCTAAGTGATAATTAAAATGATCTTTTTTAAGCGCAAGACCAATTTTATTATCAAGCGGAATATCTTTAAAGCTTGAAATAATTTGTGGTTCAATTTCTAAAAGTGCATCGCTAATTTTAAATTTAGCGGGCAAACGGCCTAAAAATTGTTTTAGTTCATAGCGATTAGCAAATTTTTGCACGAATTCATAACTATAGCCTTGATAAAGGGTATCTTCGACATCAAAGGGTAGAGGTACATCATCATAAATAATCGCTAAATGTTTACTTTTTAGACCAATTTCTTGATGAAGTAAAATATTTTCCCCTAATTTTCCTTTTATTTCGCCAGCATGTAGGATGATATTTTCTAAAGTGCCATAACTATTAATTAATTTAGAAGCCGTGACATCACCAATCCCAGGAATTCCAGGGATATTATCACTTTTATCACCGGTTAGACCTTTATAATCGACAATATATTCTGGACCAAAACCAAATTTGTCTTTAACACCATTAATATCCATCTTAGCAATATCACTTAAGCCTTTTTTAATTAGATTAACGGTTATTGAAGGACTCACTAATTGTAAAAAATCGCGATCAGAAGTATAGATATAAACATCAATACCTTTTGCTTTTGCTCTTTTTGCCATCGTGCCACAGACATCATCACCTTCAAAACCTTCTTTTTCAAAAGTGAAAATATTTAAAGATTTTAATAATTCACGGGCTAAGGGCATTTGGGAAATTAATTCATCGGGAACTTTACTCCGATTAGCTTTATATGTTTCATCCTCTTGGTGGCGGAAAGTCTTTTTGCCAGTATCAAAGCCAACAAAGAAATAATCACCTTGATTTAAAGTCGCTAAGAGGCGATTAATCATATTGGCAAAGGCAAAGACTGCATTCGTATAAATTCCGTCACTCGTTTGCATTAAAGGTTGATCTTTATTATACGCAGTCGCGTAATAAGCGCGAAATAACAATGAATTGCCATCAACAATATACATTTTATTCATTTTGATAATCCTCTAATAATGTCATATTTATTACATTAAATGTCTCTTTATTACTATTATAATAACCTTCAACGATAACGATATTCCCTCTTTTGATAATGCCATAGCATTTGCGATAAACTTCACTAAAAATGACTAATTCGCATTCACCCGTGTCATCATTTAATAAAACAAAGGCCATATTATCACCCTTTTTAGTTTTGAGCTTGCGTTCATTTTTAATAAAACCCGCGATTTGGATGTCGCCGATTGCACTGCTGATATTAACAATTGGGGTAATATTTAAATGCTTAATTTTTTCTTGATAATTAGTTAAAGGAGAACCACTAAGCATAATCCCTAATAATTCATATTCTCTTTTTAAATTATCTAAAAGATCATCTTTGGCTTTACTCATAATTGGTTTAGGGAAGACACCTTCTAAACCTAAAGAATTTTCATATTCAACGAAATTTTGGGCATACATTAAGGCGGCTAGTAACGAAGCTCTTAACGAGGAGCGAGAAGGATATAAGCTATCTAAAGCTCCCGCGTCTATTAATTTAACAATGGTCGATTGACCGACTTTATAAGGGTAAATTCTTAAGACAAAATCGAAGAAATCTAGATATGGTCCATTTTTATCTCGTTCTAATAAAATGGCATCAACTTGGTTTGATAAAATACCTTTAATTTGATTTAAAGGGAAAATAACTTCATTTCGCTTAACTAAGTACCTTTTTGAAGAGAGATTAATGTTTGGCAAAGTAAGTTTTAAACAAACTTTTTTCATCTCAGAAACAATCATGTTAAAAGTTTCATCCTTAGAGGAGGTATTATCTAAAATCGCCGCATAAAATTCTTCTTTATAATGATATTTTAAATAAGCCATCTGAGTGGCTAAAATCGCGTAAGATAAAGAGTGGGAGCGATTAAAACCATAATTCGCGAATCTTTCAATTAAATTATAAATATTATTCGCTTCAATATTTGAGACGCCGTTTTTTAGACATCCATCGATGAAATCCGGTTTTAACGCTAAAAGTTTTTCTTGGTTTTTCTTTGATATCGCCTGGCGGAAGATATCGGCCTTACTTAATGGGAAGAGAGCAACTTTATTCGCAATTTGAATAATTTGTTCTTGATAGACGATAATGCCATAAGTGGACGCTAAAATATCTTTTAATAGGGGCGAGACATAAGATACTTTTTCAAGCCCTTTTTTTCTTCTAGCGTAAGTTGGAATATTTTCCATTGGACCAGGGCGAAAGAGGGCTAAGAGAGCAACAATATCTTCAAATGTTGTCGGTTTAAGGGTTTTAATCGCTCTTTTCATGCCGCTACTTTCTAGTTGGAATATGCCCATTGTTAAGCCATCATGAATTAATTCAATCGCTTTTTCATCTTCATAGGGCAAGGCATAATAATCTAATTTAATGCCTTTATCTTCTTCGACACGCGTTAAACATTCTTGAATGATAGTTAAATTGCGAATGCCTAGGATATCCATCTTTAAGAAACCTTGATCTTGTAGATAATCCATTTGGTATTCCGAAATTAACATATTATTTTCATCATTGATGCAAGGTAAAACATTTTCTAAAGGGGCATCATTTAAAATTACCCCAGCTGCGTGAAGGCCTCTTTGACGCGGCAAGCCTTCAATTTTACTTGCTAAAGCAACGATATTTAAATAATATTTATCGCTATCAATCAATTTGCGAAATTGTTCATTTTTCCGATAATTATCGCGTAAAGATAATGATGAATCGATGATTAATTTAGATATTAAATCGATTTCCCGCGTTTCATAATTATAGATGCGACCGATATCTCTTAATGATTGTTTTGCCCCGATTGTTTGGAGAGTTAAAATATTAGCCACATGGGTTTTGCCATATTTTTCTTTTAAATAATCAATGACTTGATATCGCCTAACATCGCTAAAATCGACATCGATATCTGGCATTGATCGGCGATCTTTATTTAAAAATCTTTCAAATAATAAATTGTATTTAAGAGGATCAGCGATCGTAATATTTAAACAATAAGAAACTAAAGAACCAGCCGCGCTGCCTCGCCCTGGTCCTACGACGATACCATGCTTTTTTGCATAATTAACATAATCGCTTACTAAGAGAAAATAATCGCTATAACCCATCGAAATAATTACATCAAGTTCTTCATTCAAACGCGCGCGATATTTATCATTATCTAAACCGCGTTCTTTTAAATTATCAAAAGTAATTTTTCTTAAATATTCATCGCTTGATAATCCTTCGTTATTTTGATAATGGATTAAATTTCCTCTTTTAATAATTAAACTAAAATCGATGGTTTGAAAGATTTTTAAATTAGCAATTTCTTCTTCTAAATAATAATTTTCTAAATCTAAATCACTTAATAAATATTCTTCACCTTCTTCTTCTTTTTCTTTTAATGTTTCCTCTTTATCGATCGCTTCGACGATTTTTAAAGTGATTGCGTCTTCTTTTTTCTCATAACGAATAAAAGGGAAAGCAAGAAGGGGATAATTGTATTTTTTAGCAAATTCGCGAATCGTTTCTCTTTCTAAGATATCATAACCATAATCTAAACCTAAATATACTTCTTGACCTAGATTGGTTAAATCGCGAATAATGAGATTTAAACCATCGTTCTTAAAATTGAAATTGCGTGTTTTGATGACGATAATTAAATCTTTTGTTAAATCTTTTATTTGCCCTAGTTTTAATTGACCGCAGGAATTTTGATAATGGATTTTTAATAAATTAAGATAACCATTTTCATTTTTGACATAAAAAGAAAATAAATAATCTTCGATTAAAAAATCTTCCCCAATAATGGGTGAAATTCCTAATTTTTTTAAACCTAAATAGAATTCAGGTGCGCTGCTAAGGGTTTGGAAATCACTTAAACCCGCCCATTTAAAATTACGTTTTTTAATTGCTTGAAGATAACGCGCAATCGTTAAACCACTCTTTAAAAAAGAATTGCCGGAATAAACATGTAAAGGGATAAAATTATTCATCATCCAATCAACGCATCTAAATCTTTTAATAGTAGCGGTAATTCATCTAAAGTAGTTAGACGAGCTCCGACAGCATTTTCGTGCCCACCCCCGCGATATAAACTAGCGACTTCAATTAGAGAAATCCCGCTTGAGCGAATGCTCACGCGATAATTTTGACTCTTAGGATTATAACTGACACTTAGCCATATTGGTAAACCATCGATAAATTCAAATAAATCTAAATAATCTTTTGCTAATTCAGGCGGGAGATGTAGCTTATTTAATTCTTCCATCGTTAAAATATAATAACCTACACCTTTAGGTGTAAATTGCATGTGATCAAGAATATATTTTTTGATATAAAATTCGTTGTGATTTTTATTATACATTTCTTGATAAGCTTGATAGATATCAACTTCACCTTGACTAATTAATAGTGATAAAGTGAAGGTTAAATCATTTACTCCGCTATATAGATAGCGATTCGTATCACCAATAATACCTTTAAAAAACATTTCTAAGCTTGCTTTTGGCATGCTAAATTCTTTACCCATTTTTAGTAAAACCGCCATTACTAGTTCACTCGCGGACGCTAAATTTTCATCAATGATTTGGATGTCACCAAAATTTAATTTATCAACAATGTGGTGGTGGTCAATTTTAATCAGATAAGCCGTTTGTTTATAGCGTTCATCCGAGATGCGTTTTTCACTAGCGGTATCAACGATGATGCTTAAAGTATTTTTATCAAATAAATCATCCGAAATTTCTTGTGTCAAGGGGAAACATTGTCCCATTAAAGTTACATGATTTTCACCGACATAATAAATTTCTTTTTGAGGAAAATTAGCCTTCAGCCAATAATATAAACCCATCTGTGAACCCATCGCATCATAGTCAGGGAGAATATGGCGAAATAAAATGATGCGAGGATAATTTTGAATTTGTTCTAAAACTTTCTTAATTTCCTCATTAAATTTATCAGTATATTTATTGATAATCACATCAATATCCATTTTTAAATCCCGTTTCTTTCTAAATATTCTTTAATTTTATTCAATGTTTCTTCGCTAATAACATGTTCGATTTTGCAGCAATCAATTTCAGCAACTGCATTATCAACGCCTAAAGAAATTAAAAAATCTTTAATCGTTAAATGGCGATCATAAACTTTTAAAGCAATTTTTTTGCCTTTGCTCGTCAATAATAAACTCCCATCTTTTAAGCGTTTAACATATTTTAAATCGAGAAGCTCTTTCATCTCTTTGGTAACCGCCGCGCGCGAAACATTTAACCTTTCAGCAATCTTAGTCGCGTGCACACTTTGATCTTCACTAGATAAAATTAATATCATCTCAAGATAATCTTCAATCGCTTTTGTAACTTTATTCATCTTTTTAACTTTATACTACTAGCGATATTTTTTCAATAAGTATTAAGCATAGCTTAAAAGTAGCATAGCTCTTTATTTAATTTTATGAGGTTTTTAACAATAAAATTATTAAATCTTTGCTTAAATTTTTCTAATATATTTTTCTATTCCTATCAAGATCTTTATTTAAAGATAAATTAAGTTATTTTGATTAAAATAGTGGGGTTTTAAATCGTTTTTCTCGCAATTAAGCATTATTTTTTATTTTTTAAGTTGATTAAATATATAAAATAATTAACTTTGGTTAACAATTTTTTATTTTTATCTTGCATTAATTTTTTTCGGGTTCATAATAATTGTGTTGTTAACCAAAGTTAACTAAAAGAAAGGTGTTATATGAAAAGGAAAAATTTAACTAGTGGCGAGGTGGGTTTACTTTCCGATTTAAAACGAGGACAAAAATGTGAAGTGATCAAAATTAATGTTCTCGACAAAGCCCTGCGCCGCAGAATTCTTGATATGGGCGTCACAAAAGGAGCAACTATTGAAATTAAAAAAATTGCTCCATTAGGCGACCCGGTCGATGTTTATTTACGAGGCTATGAACTTTGTTTAAGAAGAAAAGATATGGCCTTAATAGAAGTGAGGTGTTTATAGTGGCAGTCATTGGTCTAGTTGGTAATCAAAACTCGGGTAAAACAACTTTGTTTAATGCCTTAACAGGGGCGAATCAAAAAGTTGGTAACTGGCCGGGCGTTACGATTGAACGCAAAGAGGGTAAATTAAAAAAATGCGATGATACGATTGTCGATTTACCAGGTATTTATTCTTTATCTCCTTACTCATTAGAAGAAGGTGTCTCGCGTTCATTTGTTTTAAATGATTATCCTAATTTAATTATTAATATTGTCGATGCAACTTCGTTAGAAAGAAGCTTATATTTAACGACACAACTTCTGGAGTTAGATTCAGATGTCATTGTTGCTTTAAATATGAGCGACATTTTAAAGAAAGAAAACATTTTAATCGATGAAAAGAAATTATCGGATTTATTAGGGGTTACCGTCATTAAAATTTCGGCAAAAACTGGTGAAGGTATTACGCATTTAATTGAGACTATTAAAGAAGGGAAATATTTAAAGAAAAAGAAATTTACTAAATTTTTCCCTCCGAAAGTCGAAAATATTGTCGCCGAAATTTCATCAACTATTAAAGATGATGATAATCGACGCTTTAAAGCGCTGAAAATTTTAGAAAATGATCCGAATTTTTCGACTAAATTACCGATTGAAACTTTAGGTAAAATTAAAGAATTAGAAAACGAATATCAAACGGATCAAGAAGAATTAGTCGTCTCTTTAAGATATAGTTATATTGAAGAAATTAAAAAGGAAACCGTTGTCGATAATCGCCGAATAGAGAATAAAGTATCGTTAAGCGATAAATTAGACAAAGTCTTTTTAAATAAATACGCGGCGATTCCTATTTTCTTAGTAATAATGCTTTTAATTTATTTATTAAGTGTCGGGATTGTCGGTGGCTTAACGGTCAATTTTGTCGACGCTTTATTTAATGGTTCAGAAGAACTTGAACTCAATCTTTTTGGGGTTGGTTCTTTAAGTTGGACCGTTCCTTTTGCTATTGATGGTCTAGGACCGCTATTAAGTAATTGGCTAAGTGGTTTAGGGGCAAGTGATTGGGCAACTAGTTTAGTAAGTGATGGGATAGTAGCTGGTGTAGGCGCTGTTTGTAATTTCATTCCCCAAATTATGATTATGTTCCTATGCTTATCGCTTTTAGAAACAAGCGGTTATATGTCACGAATTGCTTTCTTCTTAGACCGCGTCTTCCATAACTTTGGTTTAAGTGGTAAATCTTTAATTCCCTTTATTGTTGGGGTTGGCTGTTCCGTCCCAGGCATTATGTCAACGCGCACAATCGAAGATAAAAAAGAACGCGAATTAACTGCAGTTTTAACGCCATTTATGCCTTGCTCAGCTAAATTACCAATCATTTCGATCTTTGCGACTTTCTTTTTCCCAACGGTTGGTTGGCTAGTCTCATTTAGTTTCTATTTATTAGCAGTGGTTGTAATTTTAGTTAGTGGCATCATCATTAAAAAAGTCATTTATAAAAATCAATCCCACATGACATTTATTAGTGAATTGCCAGAATATAAAGCCCCAATCTTCTCCTATGTCATGCGCGATGTTGGCGATAAAACTTGGGCCTTTATTAAACGGGCTGGTACCATCATTTTACTATGCTCGGTGGTTGTATGGTGGTTATCGAGCTTTACCTGGGATTATCGTTATGTTGGTACGGTCTTAGCTGATGGCACTGAAATTACAATTGATCAATCGATGTTAGCGGGTATAGGAAATGCTTTTGCTTGGATTTTCTATCCGATGTTAGGAATGAATTGGTCATGGGCCGCTAGTGTCAGTGCGATACAAGGTTTAGTCGCTAAGGAACAAGTCGTTGGCTCTTTAGCAACAATCGCCCATGTTAGTGAAGAAGCCGAATTAATCTTTAATTCTAATTTATTTAGTTTCTTTACTCCCGCTAGTGCTTACGCTTATATGACCTTTAATTTATTTAGTGCACCTTGCTTTGGGGCAATCGGCGCCATGCGCACTGAACTAGGTTCAACAAAGAAAACGCTTTATGCAATTTTATTTCAAACAGGTTTTGCCTGGTTACTGGCTAGTTTAATTGGAACGATAGGATGGTTATTTACATTATGAGTGCAGCTGATATTATCATTTTAATTGTTGTTATCTTATTACTCTTAACAATCATTTTCTTCCGCTTTATCTTTCCTCATCTTCGCGGCAAGAAATCATCGCATTGTGCTTCTTGCCCGGTGGGCTATGATGCAAAGATTAAAAGATCATTAAAAGAATACCGTAAATCTGAGAAAAATCATAAATAACTTCCAGTTTCTTTGGTCAAGATTATCCTAATTGACCAAAAAAAGATTGGGTGAGACGCCCAATCTTTTTTATTAAATCGTGAAGTGATTATTTGATTTCAATATATTGTTTAGCAGGTTTCTTTTCTTCGATTTTTTTAACATTGATACTTAAGGTGCCGTTTTCTAAATTCGCGGAGATATCTTCGTTAGTGACATCTTCACCGACATAGAAGCTACGAGAATAAGAACCAGAGAAGCGTTCCTGACGGAGATATTTTCCGTGAGAATTCTTTTCATTGTTACTATAGTTCTTTGAGGCACGGACGGTTAAATAACCATCATTAAGTTCAATTTTAATATCTTCTTTGCGGACACTAGGAACATCGATATCGATGACATAATGATCATCATGTTCACTAATATCGGCCTTCATAATTTCCCCGCGATGCATTTCATGGGGTTCCATCAAGAAGAAGTCATCGAAGAAAGGATCGAAGAGTGAATAATCATCACGATTAGTTAAGCCATATTTTCTTACCATAAATTTTATCCTCCTATTTTTTAGCACTCAGCATATCTAAGTGCTAACTATATTATAGAGCGATTTAGCAGTCTGTCAATAGGAGTGCTAAAAAAGTATATATACATGGTATATATAAAAAAATATTTTAAAAATTCTTAACTTTTTTATTTCAAAAAATTAGTTATTCTTCAACTTTAATTGGCTTGCTAGAAGTAATTTCGTTTTTTAAATAAAAGATTTTTTGTTGGCGGTGACGCGCTTGCGCTCCAAAAACGGCCGCTGAAATAATCATTAAGGCGACGCCACAAAATAAACCGACTAAAAATGTAAAGAAAAAGATGCCTGATAAAATTAATTGAAAGAGCCAAAACATCGCATCATCACTTGATACTAAGGCATCATAATTATTGATATCAGTTGAGAATTTAACAAAGAAGACGACGCTACAAACTAGCCAAGCGGCACATAATAAATATGTAATGCCAAAGATGATTGCCATCATTAAGCCGGCATTAAAAAATTTCTTGCGGCGGCTATTTATATCATTTAATTCAATCTCGAGATATTCAATGTGATTGGTAAAGTCTTTTGTCATCGCTAAAATAGTAGCATAAATTAAACTATTTATCTAATAAAAGATGTTAGGAAATTCATTTTCTTTTCTTAAATTATCTTCCCTTTGTATTTATTAACGATGAAATTATCGATTAAAAACATCATTTTTATTAAAAATGCTCTGTTATAAGATTCTTCTTGTGTATTATTAAAATCTTTAGGAATTAGTTTATTTTTATTTGATTAAAAAGACCTTTATTTTTAATATTTAGTTATTCGCTATTTATTTTTAAAATAAATGTTATTAATATATTGATATGAAAATCAATAAAAAAATCTTAGATAAAATCGAACTCATCGAGGTGGAAGTCTCGGAAAATTTTGTCGTGACGCTTTCAAGCTTTGGGGCGGCAATTTATAGTATTTATTATCACCATGAATTAATGAATATTACCCCCAAAGATCTAAAAGATTTTTATTTATCAAATAAATATTTTGGAAAAACTTTAGGGCCGACAGCCGGACGAATCGCTAAGGGGGAATTTAAGATGGATGATACTATCTATCATCTTGATAAAAATGAACACGGTATCACCTCCTTACATGGTGGCAATCACTCCTTGAGTTTTACAAATTTCACTAGTGAAATTAAATTAGGTGAAAATGACGCTTTAATTTCTTTTAAATGTCTCCGCCACGATAAAGATGGTGGCTATCCTGGTGAAGTCAATTATGAAATTCAATATTTGTTTAATACTAATCAAGATGAAATTACGATGCGTTTTTTAGCATCGACTAATGATAAATCGTTCGTCAATTTAGCTAATCACCTTTATTTTAATTTAGGGGAAAGTGATGCCAGTGAATTATTTTTAAAACTGCGTTCACATTATTATATGTTAATGGATGATGATTTGATTCCTTTAAAGAAGAAGATGGTAACTAAACCATTCAATTTCATCTTTAAAAAGCCAATTAAAAAAGATATCAATAATAGTGCGCTTAAAGGTCCAAATTTAAATGGTTATGATAATATTTTTATCATTGATTCACCAAATAAAATCCATCCCTCAATGGTCTTAGAATCACCTAAATATAAATTAAAAATTTTTTCTGATTTAAAAGCCGCGATTATTTATTCAAATAATTATTTAGAAGATGTTGAGCTCTTAAATGGTTATAAAGATAAATTACATGCGGGTGTCACTGGAGAATTTATGAATCTCAAACCAGAAATCATCGATAAATTTCATCCCTATGACCATTATGTTAAATTAGTCTTTTCTAAGAAAGGTCATTAAATATGGAAAAATTAAAACTTAATTATAAGCGCACCTTAATTATTGGCTTTGCCTTTTTTGGCATTTTGATGTTGTGGCAAATTTATAATACTTATTGCCCAGTTATTTTAACGGAATTACTTGTCGAAAAGATGGGTAATGCTGAGCATAATGAAGTGCAGTGGATTGTTGGCATCATTATGGCTGTCGATAATATTTTAGCTTTATTCATGCTGCCAATTTTTGGCGCTCTTAGTGATAAAACTAAAACAAAATATGGTAAAAGGATGCCTTATATCTTTATTGGCACAATTTTATCAGCGATTGCTTTACCACTTATTCCTTTAGCCTTTGCTTATGATTCATTATGGGGCGTTATTATCACAATGCTCCTAGTCTTAGTCTTTATGAATGCTTATCGTAATCCCGCAGTTGCCTTAATGCCTGATATTACTCCTAAACCCTTAAGGGCAAAGGCGAATGGCGTGATTAATTTAGTAGGTTACATCGGGGCAATTTTAGCTGGTGGCATTGCCTTATTTATTACCACGAGCAAATATTTTAGAGCGGAACTTGATGATGGCAGCCTTAATCCAAATTATCAAAGTTGGTTAATCTATTTACCCTTTATCATCACTAGTGTCTTAATGCTAGTTTCTTTAATTGTCTTAGTTTTAAAAATTAACGAAAACGATTTAGAAAAGAAGATGGCTCTTGAGATGCAAGAAGGCGAAAAAGCAGCGGAAGTAATTGAAGAAATCCCTGAAGATAGTTCTAAATTAGGCAAAGGCAATTTAAAAAATTTAATTTTAATGATTGTTGCTATCTTTTTATGGTTTGCGGCCTTTAATGCGGTGGAAACATTTTGGTCTAATTATTGCACTTATTATATTTCCTTTACTTCTTATTCGATGGCGACAAATGTCCTAGCTATCGCCTCGATGATCGCCTTTATACCTGCTGGTATGTTAGCGACTAAAATTGGTCGTAAATACACAGTCATTATCGGTTTAGTGTTATGCATCTTACCAATTGGGGCTTGCTTTATTATGTCACCTTTGATTATTCAAGATAGTGGCATCGTCTCCAACCATACCTATTTAGCGTTCATTTATTACATTTTATTTGCAATCGCTGGCATCGGTTGGGCGATGATTAATTGTTGCTCTTATCCGATGGTGGTGGAGCTCGCTAATAAAAATAATATTGGTAAATATACTGGAGCCTATTATGCTTCTAGCATGCTCGCGCAGTCTTTAACTCCCATTGCTTTAGGTGCGTTAATGCGTTCACCTTCTTTCCAATATGGGGTAATGTTTATTTATTCAACGATTCTTTTTGTCGCGGCGATGGTGGTATTTTTCTTTGTTAAAGAAAATCGCCAAAAGAAAATTACTTACAAAAAAGGTTTGGAGGCTTTTGATCAAGATTAATTATGCCGGCTATTTTAACCCATTTTGCTTTTGCAAAAGATAATTATATTTTTGAAGAGAGATATCATCCCCTAATCGCCATCGGAGCGATGGGGCCTGATACTTATTTCTTTTATGGTTATTCTTTGTATAAACGACCTTTTAAAAAAGAAATTCGCGCCTTTGGCACTTATCTTCATCATATCAATGTCGCAAAATTTTATGAAGCCTTATTAGATTACGCGATGCGACAAAAAGAAGATGAACAGAAAATTTATTACGCCTTTATCTATGGTTTATTACTCCATTATATTTTAGACAGAAAAGTTCATCCTTATGTCTTTTATAAGACTGGTTTTACCATTAAAGAAGAAGAAAAATTTGCTTATATGTATGGCCATGTCTATTTTGAAAGCATGATGGACTCTTTAGTTAGTAAAGCCAAAAAGATTAAAATGCAAAACGCGAAAGTGATTAAAAATAAGAAAGAAGACATTTTAAAGATTTCCAAAATGCTTTATGAGGTAAGCGCCTTAATCTTTAAATTTTCTTATTTAACACCCTTATCTTTTTATCATGCCTATTTAGATATGCGCTTTTTAGAAAAATTATTTACCTCGCGATTAGGGATTAAGCGCTTTTGTTATCGCCTCTTTTGCTATAAGAGCCAACTTTATCCTCAAACTAATATGAATAAAGTGAAATATAATGATATCTTAGATGTTTTAAATGATAAAAAAGCGTTATGGCTTGATCCCAGTAGTGGCGCCCCTCATCATGAATCATTTTTTGAATTATATGAAGAGGCATCTAAGGAGGCTAAAGAGATTCAAGCTTTTATTTATGAATATATTTCAAAGAAGAAAACTAATCGTTTCTTATTTAAGTTTATTAGTGATATCAATCACGATGGCGAAGTGATTGGGGCTTTAAAAAGATATATGGATTATGTCTATGATAAATTACCCCATCGTCTCATCCCCTTTATCGTCAATAATTAACAATGGAAAAAATAGAAAATTTATCGCTTTATCCTCGACCCTCTTTTAGGAGAAATTCTTATTTATCCCTCCATGGCGCTTGGGATTATAAAATTTTAAAAGACGATGAATTCAAAATATGGGATAAATTAAATTATGATGGTGAGATCTTGGTCCCTTATCCTCTTGGTTCTAGTTATAGCCAAGTAAATAAAATTTTAAAACCGGATGAAATCTTAATTTATCATAAAAAAATTAACCTTCCAAAAGATTTTATCATACCTAATGGTCATTTAATCATAAATTTTTTCGGGGTTGATCAAATTGCCATATTATATATAAATGATCATTTTGTCGGAAAACATGAAGGTGGTTACACTCCTTTCAGTTATGATATTTTACCTTTTCTTAATCTAGAAGGTGATAATGATTTATATCTTTATGTCAAAGATTACACTGATACATCCTATTATGGTCGCGGCAAACAAACTTTAAAACCGCATGGGATTTGGTATCACCCCTTTAGTGGCATTTATTTACCGGTCTTTTTAGAAGCAACACCATTAGAATATTTATTAAATATTAAAATCACCCCTTTGTTTGATGAAGGGAAAATTGATATCTATTTAGAGGCAACGAGTAAAAATATACCAGCCCAAATCCTTTTAGAAGGAGAAGAAATAACTTTACCAATTCAAGAACATTATCAATATCAATTAAAAAATATCCACCCTTGGTCAATTGCTGATCCCTATCTTTATGATTTTAAAATCAAATATGGTAGTGACGAAATAGCGTCTTATTTTGGCTTCCGTAAAATTGAAATTAAAGAAGATCATAAGAAGATAAAAAGAATTTATTTAAATAATAACCCCATCTTTTTAAATGGTTTATTAGATCAAGGTTATTTTGCCAATAATTCGATTACTCCTTTCAAGGAAGAAGAATATCTTCGCGATATTAAAATTGCAAAAGCTTTAGGGTATAACACCTTAAGGAAACATCTTAAAATTGAAAATCCTCTCTTTTATTATTATTGCGATAAAGAGGGAATGTTAGTCATCCAAGATTTTGTTAATGGTGGTGAGAAATATTCGACCTTTATCACCGTCATCACTGGCTTTTTAGGTTGGCACTTTAACGATTCTAATTACAGTTTATTTAAGCGGAATAATCCTAAAGGACGCGAGTTATTTAAAGAGGCAATTAAAACAACCCTCACTCATTTATATAATCACCCTTCAATTATTATGTACACCATCTTTAATGAAGGCTGGGGACAATTTGATTCTAAATTAATTTATGAATTATGTTTAAAGAATGATTCATCGCGCCTTTATGATGTTAATAGTGGTTGGCATGACCAAAAAGTTGGTAAGATAAAATCAATCCATAAATATTTTGTTAAATATCATGAAAAACCTGATAAATATCACCGCCTAAAATTCCTCTCTGAATTTGGTGGCTATTCCTTGATTAAAGATAAAGAAAATTTAAATTATCCCGCCTTTGGCTATAAATTCTATCGTTCCTCCGACGACTTAATTAATGCAATTAGTCGCCTATATTATCACGAAATTATTCCTGCAATTCCTCGCGGTTTAAGTGGGGCAATTTATACCGAACTTAGCGACGTCGAAGGAGAAGTTAATGGCTTAGTAACTAATTCGCGTGATTGTGTTAAAGTCGATCAAAGCAAAATGCGAAAAATAAATGAAGATTTGCAAATAGAATTTGTTAAAAACACTATAAATGAAGAAAAATAAGTTTTTAAATATTAGTTTTTTATTACCATTAATTATTGGATTTGGTTCTTCTTTTATAACCAAAAATGACCATAATTATTTCCCTAACGATATATCAAATATTCCAGAAGAAATTTTAAACGCTAAACTGGAAACGACAACTGTTTCTAGTGCCTCGCCTTATATTTTATCCCCGCGCGATGAACCATATTTTTCGCGGCAATTACAATTTGAAACTATCGATTATTCTTCAACTTATAATTTAACACGTGGCGAAGATATTAAAGTGGCGGTGATCGATACCAAACCGCAAATTAATCACCTTGATTTCTTTGATGAAATTGGTAATAGCGTTTTTTCTAATGATAGCGCCTTAATTGTTGGAAGTGCGAGTGGGAATGTTTATTATAGCGTAGAGGAATATGGCTTAGATATCATTGCTGAAACAGCGTCTTCTAGTAAGCATGGAACTTCGACAATGGGTGTGATTAGCGCCCAAGTGAATGGTGTATTAGGCGCAGGTATCGCCCCGGAATGCGAATTGATTGCCATCGCTTTAGAAAACGCAACGGTTGGTGAGATGCTCGGCGCTTTTCAATATGCTTATCAATTAGATGTTGATATTATTTCCATCTCGATGCTTGTTTACGAAAATACTTTTACGGATATTAATGGAGTTGAACATATTGGCGTTAGTGGCATCAAAGATGTCATTACTCCTTATTTAGAAGCATTATATCTTGCTGATATTGCCGTGGTCGCTAGTGCGGGAAACGAATCCACTAATCAATTAGCCTATCCTGCTAATAGTGAATATGTTATTAGTGTTGGGGCTTTAGCAACCCGATCTTCTACTAATCTAGCTACTTATTCTAATTACGGACATTCTTTCTTAGTCGCACCTGGTACCGTCTATGCTCCAGCGACTTTTTATCCTGAAGTAGGTCAACCACAATATAATCGCTATGGGCAATTTGAAGGTACATCTTTTTCAGCCCCAATCGTCGCCGGCGCTTTAGCGTTATATAAATCCATAAATTTAGATGCTAGTGTCGACGAATTAAAAAATGCTCTCAAAGAAAGCGCGGTTGATTTAGGCATAGAAGGCTATGATGAACTCTATGGCTATGGCCGCTTATCAATCGCGAATTTATTAAATTACGAACAACCTTTTGCCTTGATAAACTATATTTACATTATTATTGGGGCAATTTTATTACTTGCTTTAATTGGTGTAATTATTTTCATCATCGTCTATACTCGTAAACGTAAAATCTTTGAAAAATAGGAAAAATATATGTTAAAAATCACTTTATTAATTGGAACATTATTCTCGTTAAATATCGGATTGATTAATCTACCTTTAAAAGAAAATCAATTGGAAGGATTCTCTTATCATCGCCAAGTTGAAATTAGTGATGCTTCTTTTATTAAGGCATCAACTTTTGATCAAGATATTATTCCTCCTTATGATTATTTAGAAGAAGAATATTCTTATCTTAATGAGCCGTTTTATACTGGGGAAAATAATTATTTATCTTATCTCGATGAGATTAATTTAGGTGATATTCTTAACCAATATCGCGGGGAAAATGTTAAGGTCGCTGTGCTTGATACTGGTTATAATTATCTCCATGAAGAATTTTCTTATCTAGACGAAAATAACAAGCGACAATCTTTATTTTCTCCTGATAGCGCACTTATTAACCTCGATTATAATTCTAGTACAGGTGAATATTATTTAGACATTTATCCCGTCAAAGATTATGGTTATGAAGTCATTATGGAGGATACTAATCCGGAAACTTATAGTGCTAATAATCATGGGACAGCAGTGGCTGGTACCATCTTTTCACAAATTAACGGTGTTGGTGGCTTTGGGGTCGCTCCAAATGTTGAATTAATAGCGATTAAATTAGGTCACCTTTATCTTGATGAAATTAAATATGCTTTAGAATATCTTCTTGAAATTGGGGATGTAGATATTGTTACGATGTCATTAGGCGTTTATGCTGAAAGTTTTACGACGACGATTGATGGTCAAACTTATCAAATAAGTGGCACTAGCGAAGTTCAAACATATTTAGCGGATGTCATTAAAAGATGTTATCAAAACGATATCTTTGTTTTAGCTTCCGCCGGAAATGAAAATACCACCCATATTTCTTATCCAGCTGGAAATGATTATGTTTATAGCGTTGGTGCTTTAGATGATAATGATTTAACGAAACGCGCATCTTATTCTAATTATGGTAATGTTGATATTTACGCTCCTGGGACAGTAGTTAGTCCAACTGGCTTTTATGATGATCCTAAACTTGATCCAAATTCTTCTTATGGAATAATTTCAGGTACTTCTTTTTCTTGCCCGTTAGTAGCGGGAATCGCTGCCTTATATAAAGCTAAATATCCTTACGCCAAACCGAATCAAATTGCTGAAGCCATCAATTTAACTGCGACTGATTTAGGTGAAAGTGGCCATGATGATATTTTTGGTTATGGTCGGATCTCAATTAGCGACTTAATGTCTTTTGTCCCACTAAAACAAGTTACATCCCATAAAAATCTTTTATTAGCGATTAATAGTGAACCATTGGCATTAGATTTAGAACTTTCACCATCTAACGCGTCTAATCAAGATTTTATTATCATTAATCAAGGTGCTGAAAATGTTTTAGATTATACGAATAATATTATTAATCCTTTAAATCTTGGTGATTTTGCTTATGAATATCATTATCTAAATCACGCACCTTTAAAAGGCACTGAAAATGACCCAAGTGATTTCATCATTAAAGTTAGTGGGCAAGTCTTAAATAATTTCGATGATGTTATATTAAGTTCTTTCAACGAAACATTTTTCTTTAATCAAGAACTTAATATCAATGATTTCTTCTTAATTTATCAAGATGATTATTATGATATCCCCATAGCGAATAATATTTATTTTAATTATGAACGGGCGAATTTTATCCCGCGTAAAGAAATTATTTTATCTTATTTAGGGCATGAATTTCCTTATTTCTTAAATGTCTCAATCGATGATTTATCTACTGATGATTTCCCCTTAGCGGTCAATGCTTATTTAAACTATTTCGATGAAATTACCCATCAAGAATGTCTAAATAATTATGATCATTTTAGCGAAACCCTATGGAATGATTTAAAGATTTTATATGAGGAATTAATTAGTAAAAATCCTCAATATAATAATGAAGTAGTGGAAGCGATGAATGATGATCTCTTAGAGCGTTATCGCTTAATTACTAATAAATATCAATATGATGATTTTTTAGATTTAAATTTAGAAACATTCTTATTTAATCATCCCTTAGTTGATGAGACGAATAATAATTTATTAATTATTATAACTACTTTGAGTGTTGGCTTTTTTATCCTCTTAACTTTCTTAACAATTAATCGCCATAAAGGACAACAAAAAAATGATTAAAACGCTTTTAATATCTATTATTTCTATCTTAACTTTTACGAATATAAATGTTTTAAATATTAATAAAAATTTAGAAGAAGAAGTTCTTTATCAATTTAATCATGATATTTTTGCAATGAATGATCCTTATCAAGAACCATATTATTTAAATAATGCCCAATATCAATATCAACATCTTGATTTAGGTGATAGTTGGTTAACTACTTTAGGTGAAGGAGTTAAGATTGCCATTATTGATACCGGGATTCGCTATGACCATCATGATTTTATTGATGAAAATGGTCAATCAATTATTTCGCCTGATAGCGCCTCTTTTACGCGAGTAAATTCTATCGGTGGTGGTACCCATATTGAAATTAAAACCGTCAAAGAAGATGGTTATGAAATTTTAATGGAAGATACCACTAATACATCTAATAATCATGCGACTGCGGTGACGGGAACGATTGCCGCTGCTTTAAATAAGGAACTAGGTGTCGGTTTAGCGCCCCAAGCGGAAATTATAAATTTAAAATTAGGTAATTTACAGAATCTCGAATTATATGCTGCCTTAGAATATGCTTTAACTTTAGATGTAGATATTATCAATATGTCCTTTTCCCTTTATGAAAGTAATTATCCTGGCATTGCTAAATCTTTAAAGCCTTATATTGATGCTTGCGATGAACAAGGGATAGTGATGGTCGCTAGTAGTGGGAATGATGAAACTTATCTCCCTAGTTATCCAGCCGCTTATGATAATGTGATTGCTGTTGGGGCCTTAAAAGATAATTCTTCAACTGAAATCGCCGAATATTCAAACTTTTCTTATAACGATATTGTAGCGCCAGGAACCGTCTATGCCCCCTGGATTGATTATAATGGCCCATATACTTTGGATGACTATCATTATATTTCGGGTACTTCGTTTGCTGCTCCTTTAACTGCCGCTGCGTTAGCCTTATATAAATCAAAATATCCTTCCGCTAATAGTGCTCAAATGAAAGAAGCTCTCCTTAATAGTGCGGTTGATTTAGGTGAAGTAGGTTATGATTATGATTTTGGTTATGGTCGTTTATCGGTTACTAATTTATTAAATTATCCACCAATTGAAACTGTCTCTTATTACGATGAAATCAAAATTCCTTTAAATATTCAAACTTATCAAATTAATTTAACGACTTCCCCCGATGATCTGATTTTAAAAAATATTGAATATACTTCTAGTAATGAAGATATCGCTAGTGTGAACGCGACTGGTTTATTAACTTTAAAGCAATTAGGTGAAACGACGATTAGTTATCGTTCTAAAGTTAATCCTAATATTGAGGGTAGTTTTCTATTAGAAGTTATTGCTGATAATATCGATTTAGATTTAACTAATACCAAAACACATTATACTTTTGGGGAAAAGGTTACTAACACTGATATCAAATTTTTAGATAATTATCTACCTCCTAATTTAACGATTAAAGGTGAGACGAAAAAATTAGGAGCATATCAAATTAAAGTCGTTATTGATGGTTATGAGATTCCTCTAACTATTAAAGTGACAAATTTAAATGCCTTAGCCTCTAATTTTACTCCCATGGAACAAGCTGAGGCTTATTATCAATATTTTATGACCTTAAGTGGGGAGGAATGTCTAAATCACTATGATCATTTTTCCTTAGAGATATGGGAAGAATTAAAGAATGAATATAATTACCTCCTTAATAGCAGTAAAGAAGAATTATTATCTTTAGATAATTTTGAAACCTTAAATCAAAGATATACCTTAATTGTCAATAAATATCACTACGATGATTTTATTAAAGATGTTTCAACTAATAATGTTTTAAATCCTCTTACTAATTATTCCAAAGTTATCTTCTTAATCTTTACCTTATCTTTAGGAATAATTGCTATCTTTTTAACTAGTATCTTATATATAATTTTCAAAGCAAAAAAGCCAAAAAATAAGTAAAAAAATGGTCTTTTATATAAATTTTTCACTTATATATTATTTTTATTGAAAGCGCTTACAATTATTACTATAATTATCACAAGGTTTTTAACCGATTTTATCGTTATGTTTAACAATTAGAAGGAGTACATTTTATGAAAACAAATAAGAAATTCCTCGCTATTATCAGTGCCTCTTTAGCGTTATTATCATTTCAAAGAAAAGAAAAGCGAATAATTAATTGATAAAATAGTAAGGAGATATCTAACAATGGATAAATCTAAATTAATTAAATATCTAACAGTTGGTTTCTTATCGATGAGTGCTTTAGCGGCCATTACCTTTTCAATGGTTTCTTTTACAAACGAAGAAAACAAAGTTGAAGTAGTAGCAGAAGAAACTAATATGCCGAATTTTGATCGGTTTGTCTATCTTCAACCTAGTGATGGTTGGAAGCTAGGTGACGAAAGATACGCTATTTGGTGCTTTGGTAGTTCAACAGGCGTGGCTGATGCTTTCGTTGATATGTATTGGAAGGATAATGATAACGGTTATGATATATATTACGCTGAGATTCCAGCCGATTATACGACAATCAATTTTGTTCGGATGAACGGGGATACCAGCGAAAATAATTGGGAGAATAAGTGGGATCAATCTGATAATATCACATTCACCGGTCGTCATATTTATTACAATAATAATTTTAGTTATAGCGAAGAATACGCTAATGCTTATGTCGCCCCTTCAACCGAAACGGTTACAATTGATGTAAGCTATGATAGTAGCACCATTAATGGCGATGTCTATGCTTATGTTTATACCACTAAGAAAAATGTCTATAATTTACCAGGAATTTATGTTTGGCCTGGTGTAAAAGTAGATGCGGGTGATGCGGTTACATTTTCAGATGATTATGACATGATTATCTTTAATAATGGTAGTGACCAGACTGCTGATTTATATGTCCCTGCTTTAATTAAAGAATCGCAAGATAAACAAGATGGTGTCGCACAATTTACCTATAATTTAACTGCTTATAATAATAGTAGTGCTACAGCATGTGGCTGGTGGGAAATTAATAGCGATGTTTTCCCTTCTTACACCAGTGAGTATGCTCGCGTCTATGTCAAACGACCAGATACTTATACTAATCACTCAATTACTTCTTTACATTACTATAAAGAAGGCGTCGATGCCGAAGTGGCTGAAGGCGGATATATTGAATTTTCTAGTGGTGATTGGCAAGTCTATTTTAATGTTAAAATTGCCGATTTAATAGGTTCACAAGTTCAAGTTAAAATTTATGATTCGCGTTCTGGATATAATAGTTATAGTACAACTGATAGTGATTATACTTATTCTAGTGGCGATAATGCTCAAGTTTATTATGCTAATGAGGATTCTTCCTTGACGCGAGGTATTATTGATAATCCTGCACCTTCTTCGATGAGTGTTATTTTGGGCGGTTATTTTACCTGCTTAGAATCTTTAGATAATGGTTATGGTAATTTTGCGCAATTATCGCGAACTTGGCTTACTGATGATAGTGGTGACTTTAGAATCGATGATTCTTGGCAAAATACGATCATTAAGGATTTTGCTAATGGTGATATCACCTATAGTGGCGAAAGAAATAATACGGTTAAATTAATTGATAAATATAATAAAATGATGAATTTATATAATCAAAAGGTGAATGAATCTTCGGCGTTAATTGTCGCTAATTCGCCAATGATAGATCAAAATAGTTTCATTATCTTAATTGCCGTTTCTTTGGTGGCCATAGCTTCTATCTCTTTCTTAGTCATTCGCTTTAAGAAAAGACAAAATTAAGACCATAAATATTTCCTAATTTAAATGACGAATCGCCTCGGTTCGTCATTTATTTTATCTAGATTTAGACAAAATATTATGTATAATAATAATCGTTTAGAGGAAAAATTATGAAAAAGAAACATGTTTATTTTGTAGGCGCGATTATTCATCAGGACAATAATATTTTAATTATGCGGGAATTTGATCAGCCTTCTTTACCAACCCACCCCTATTTTTTCCCGGGGGCTAAGATGGTTAAACATGTCGCTCCTGATTTATTATTAATTGAAGAACTTAAAGCTAAATATGGCTTCATGATTGCCATTGAAGAATATATTGGAGAATCAGTTGTTGAAACTCTCGATCAAATCGTCCATCTTCACGCTTATTACGCGCATTTTTTAACTAAACCCCATTTCAATCACAAACAAATCGATTATCGCTTTGTAAGTGTGAATGACCTCTTATCTTATTTCCTCGATTCAAATGATCATATCATCGCTGAACGCGTTTATTATTTTAATGATGTTTATAATCTTTCTTTACCTAGTATAAACAAAGATTATCGCTCTAACCAAGAATTATGGTTTTATTATGAATCGTTACGCTACTACAAGAAACGCATGGTGAAAAAAGATTATGAAGATATCGTTAATTTAATTTACACTGATTGCGACAACAAAAAATTCCGTCAAGCTTATAAATGGATTTTAAAGCAAAATCATCTTGATTATAACGAATATCTAGATCATGTCGATTATCTTAATTATTTAAAGAAAAAATAAAAGAAATGTTGAAATCTAAATTACCTTTAATAGCCTTTTTTATTTTACTTCCCTTCTTAAGTGGTTGCGAAAAAATTCCTTCTTATCATTTCCCGAATTCTAGTAGTAATTCCCATAACGATTTTTCTCATTCTAATTATGAAGAAAATATCGTTAAAGGTATTGGGGCCTCTCAATTAGCGGAAGCCATCGAACTCACCAAAGAAAATTTAATTAATTTAAAGAACGCGAATGTTAATTACCAAATTGTTGATTATACGAATGATTTAGAATTAGTGACATATTATCTCAATTATGAAATTCATCTATATAATAACGATGTGCGGGCGACGCTTTATGAGATTCCTTCCTTAATTGAAACTGGTAAACGCTTTGGAATCTATGATGAAGATAGTGCATCTTTTTTAAAAGAAGAATATATCTTTATCGACGAAGGTTATCAAAATTATTTAAAGAGTGAAATTTATGGCAATAATAATTCCACAATTGAAATTATTAAAACCTCTTTATTAGGCGAATACGATATTTATCATTACGATAGTTTCTTTACTTTAGTGAGTCCCGAGTTATTAAAATCGCCACTAAGTGATGTGCAATATTTTAAAGCTGGTTATTTAGCCGATGGGGCGATTTATGCCTCTTATTTAACTAGTAACACTTTAACTCACCAAGTGGGGAAAATCGAATTAATTATCCGCAATAATTCTTTATCGCAATTAATTAGTTATCAAACGACTTATTTAGATGAATCATTATCGACAATTGTTAGTGAAGATAAATGCGAATATAATTATTCCACTTTAAATAATGGCAATTTCTTAAATGTCCCGATTAATGAAGACGATTTAGCGAGCATTTATCAATGAAAAAATTCTTTCGTTTATTCTTTGGCCGCTTCTTTTGGTTCGGTTTAATTATTTTAATTGAAATTATCTTATTTATTGCCTTTTTTGTCGTGCTAGAAACTTTGTTTTCGATTGATCCTTATATATACGCTATCGCGGGTTTAGTCTTTAATTTTGTTGCCTTAGTGGTGATGATTTATATCATTTGGAGTTCAAAAAATTCTTCTTATAAAATCTCTTGGCTCTTCATTATTGGTCTAGTGCCTTATTTTGGGATCATTCTTTATATTTTATTTGCCAATAAAAACCAATTAAGCAAAAGACAAAAGAAGAAAATCGCGCCTTTTTTAGAAGCTAATAAAGCTTTAAATGCTCCGCAAAATGTTCTTGAAGAAATCAAAAAATATCCTGATGGCTATAAAGCAATTCACATGTCAAATTATATTTCTAAAGTCTCTCGCACAGGGATTTATAATAATACCAGCGCGAAATATTTTGCCTTAGGTGATGAGGCCTTTCCTATCATTTTAGCTGAACTAAAAAAAGCTAAACATTATATCTATATGGAATATTTTATTATCGCTAAAGGGAAGATGTGGAATTCCATCTTAGATATTTTAAAAAGCAAAGTCTTAGAAGGTGTTGATGTGAGAGTAATTTATGATGATGTTGGTTCCATCTCCTATTTGCCAGGCTCTTATCCTAAACAATTAGAAAAATTTGGCATTAAATGTTTGGCCTTTAATAAATTTCGTCCCCTAATGGATATTAGGATGAATAATCGCGATCACAGGAAAATATTAGTAATCGATGGCTTTACTGGTTTTACTGGTGGCATCAATTTAGCGGATGAATATATTAATGCTTATGAACGCTTTGGGCACTGGAAAGATAATTGTATCATGCTTAAAGGGAAAGCTGTCCAAGAATTAACCCGAATGTTTTTATCAACTTATGGAGCTTTAGTTCATGATTTTAGTGAAATTAATAATCCGAAATATGCCTATAATTATTACATTAAAGAAGATAGTGCCTCATTATTTGATGGCTATATTAATCCTTATAGTGATATTCCCTTTGATGATATCTCTTTAGGTCAAAAAGTTTATTTATCAATCATTAATCAGGCTGAAAATTATGTTTATATTACAACTCCTTATCTCATTTTAGACGAAGAGATGGAAAATGCTTTAATTAATGCCGCATTGCGCGGTGTGGAAGTCATCATTTTAACTCCCCATATTCCTGATAAAAAACTCGTCTATCAAGTCACGCGATCTTACTATCATAAATTAATTAATAATGGGGTTAAAATTTATGAATACACTCCAGGGTTTATTCATAGCAAAATGTTTATTTCGGATGAAAATGTTGGGACGATCGGAACGATTAATTTAGATTATCGCTCCCTTTATTTACATATGGAAAATGGTATTTATTTATATCGCTCAAGTGCTTTAAAAGCCATGAAGGAAGATTTCTTAAATACTCTAAAAATTAGTGAAGAAATTACCCCGACTAAATATCGCGCCTTAAAAAAATATAAAACTTTATATTGGACAATTTTGCGTTTATTTGCCCCTATGCTTTAGAATCGATATCATTATCGATAACATCGCTTTCATCAATAATTTTATCGCGTTTACTAACTTGGTGATGATGAGAAATTAAGGTATCGATAAATAGAATAATTCCGCGTAAAAAGACGTAAAAACCTAAGACAATCATGATGATTAACATAATTGTCGCATCAGGTAATAGCGATAAAATAATTAACGCGACCGCAAAGATGATTTGAATAATAGCAGTGGTAATTTCATACCATTTTAAAGTATCACTATCTTGGCGAAGGTTACTTAAGCGGAAGATGCCGCGGAATAAGCTGGCAAAAGCATAAAACATCAAAACCCAATAAAATAAATCGGTAATCGCAAATAATAAAGAATTAGTGAAAGATTCACCAGTAATTGCCCCAATCATGATGGCGTTAGTAATTAAAGAGATAGTTAGCATCACTGCTAAAAGGAGATTAATGACGCCATTAATTAATAAATAGACATGATTGAAGCCATTTTTCTTATCGCGGCTATAGCGGTAAATACCAAAAGCCCCAGCTAAAATAAGGCCAACGATAAAGATGATGACATAAGCAAAGGTAGAAAAGGTTGGAAAAATCATCATTAAGACACCAACAAGCATTATAGCAATAGATGTTAAGATGCCTAAGATTTTATATTCTTTAATGGTAGCGATAATTTTTTCCTTAGTAAAAAGTTGTTTTGTTTTCATATTTTTTCTCCTTAAATCGTTGGTATTTCTTCTTTATTAAAATTTCCTAAATTTTCGTTACTTAATGAGGTAACTCGCTCTTCGCTAGATAATAAGACCGGTGCTTCTAATGGTTCATTGCCAAAGATACCATAACCCGTTAAGATTTGCTCTCTTTCAATCATATAATCAAGGGTATAATGCGTTTCATTATTTTCATTAGTAAAAGGTAAATAGCGATACATCGTATAAGAATTAGTTAAAGTTGGGACAGTTTGATTAGTAAAGGCAATGCGGAAAGTGCCTTCAGTTGATGTCGCGTATTCTTCGATAATAATTTCATCATTACTAGCAAAACCGTAAGTGGAAGAATCCCAATTAATATTATTTTGTTGAATGATGTAGCCTAACGCAATTCGCGAAGCATAAGTCGATGCATCTAAAGTAAAATTATTGATGGTTATTTCTAAATCACCATAACCATAATCATTCACAATCGTTTCTTCTAAATATGTATTATTTTCACCCGCTAAATAAATATTGGAAGTATATGCACTTACTTGATGCGCGGTTAAATAATTTCTTTCTTCGGTATAATCGATAACTTCATGCGTGACTTCATTTTGATAGCGATGGGCTTCCGCTAGGGAAGAGATTAAAATATTCGCATCACTTTCACTAGAAAAGGTGCCTAAATAATCGCGATAAAAGGTTTGGTAAGAATAAGAGACGCGTCTAGAATTAAAATAATCATAATTAGTGGAGGCATCACTAACGACAGCTTGGGCATCCACTAACGATATCCCGCGGACAATATTAATATTTTCTTCACTCCACCAAGACCATTTCATCGAAGTGCAACTCGCTAAGCATAGCGGCGATAAAGCAAATAAAAATAACAAGATTTTCTTAATTTTCACGCCTATATATTAACTCATTTTTTTAGATTTTACTATTAATAAGAACATTTATTTATCTTTTAGTTTTTGTCAATAAGTTAGTAAATAGTTTTTAGGAGAAAAGTCGCAAAATCATTATTGAATAAATAATGATAAATTTTTATAATTACTAATAGATTATGAAAGCGGTTTCATGTCAATTTAAAGAAGGAGTTTAAAATGATGAAAAAGCGATTTTTATCTTTGCTTTCTTTAGTGTGCATTTCTTTATCGGCTTTAGCTAGTTGCGATGATCAAACCTCATCTAGTCAAGTTGATTCTAGCCCAGCAAGCGTCGAAGAAATAGCCGAATACGAAGATTGGATTAATTCTTGGAGCGAAGAGGGTCATTTATATATTCATTACCTTCGCGAAGGGGCTAGTGAAGCTGAATACGATAATTATGCGATTTGGATTTGGCAAAGTGCTCCGATTGATAGCGAAGGTTCTTTATGGGGCGCTTCTAATCCTGATGTCCAAAATTTATATAATTATATGTCAACATCTTGGATGGAGAATATTACCCCTAATGGTGGGAATGTCGATCAATATGGCAAAATCATGGATATTGATATGACGCGAACGGATATTATCGGCGGTAATAGTGGCTCACCAGTTTCTTTAATTGACGCTGAGCGAGTTGGTTTTTTAATTTGCGATCAATCATCGATGGATGGTTCTAAGCATTGGACGAGTGATGGTGGTCGCGATACCTATATTAGCGATTTCCAAGACCATTTCCGTGAAAATGGCTCTATGCATATTTTCTGCGTTAAAGGTTCAGTTAGTAATTTCTCTTTTTATAGTGAAGATCTTACTTCGATTGATAATCCGACGGTGGAGGACACAACTGGGCAATATGCCTCGACTAGCGATGTTGAGTCATCAAATAGCTTATATACAAATAGTGTTACTTCTGATTCCTTTTCATCTTTAGGAGTAGGTTATCAAATCTTTGTAGCTTCCTTCCGCGATAGTAATGGCGATGGTTTAGGTGATCTCCGCGGCATTATTGATTCTTTAGATTATTTAGAAGATTTAGGAGTGCAAACCTTATGGTTGACTCCGATTCAAACTAGTAGTTCTTATCATGGTTATGACACGATTGATTATTATGAAATTGATCCTAAATTTGGGACGCTTGATGATTATCGTGAATTGATTTATGAGTGCCATAAGCGCGGCATCAAAATTATTATGGATTTAGTTTTAAATCATACTTCCACTAATAATATTTGGTTTACTAAATCACAACGCGCGGAAAAAGGAACTGATCCTTATGGTAACCCAATAAATTACCGCAATCTTTACCACTGGAAATATCAAGGCACGAAAGTGCAATATTATGATAAAGATTTAGGTCGCTACACCTCGATTAATGTTGAAGATCATCCTAATTGGTATCGCGATGGGGAATCAAATTATTACTACTATGGTAAATTTGGTTCCAATATGGCGGAATTAAATTACGATAATCAAGCGACGCGCGATTTTGTCATTTCCTTAGCGGCTTATTGGCTAGGCTTTGGCCTTGATGGTTTCCGCCTCGATGCTGTTAAGCATATCTATATGAAAGACGAAGTCGATGATACCGGTAATGATTTAATTGTCACCGATATCGCTGATAAGACTTATTATGACGAACAATTATTCCAAGAAGTTACCGAAACGAATGATTATAGTTCCGATCTAACCAAAAATGTCAATTTTTGGAAAGAATTTGCTGTCGAATTAAAGAATTTATACCCAGATTGTTTCTTGGTCGGGGAAAACTTTGATGGTTATGGCGCGCGCATTGCCCCATATTATCAAGCTTTAGATTCCCAATTTGATTTTAGTTTATATTATCATAACCAAGAATGGTTATTCCGTCATTTAAATGGGATGCATGCTTCTTATATGGCTGTTACCCAACCAAATGAAACTTATAATAAATTTAGTACTAGTACTTCCACTAACATTGATAATGTTGGCTTAGTTAGTGGCGGCAATCGACCAGATTTCATTAATGGGGCCTTCACTTCTAATCACGATGTAGCTCGAGCAATTAATCACATCAATTCATCAGATGGTAATCCTTATGATGTTCAAGGTAATGACTTAGAAATTAATCGGGCGAAGGTTCACGCTGCATCAACCATTTTAGCTCCTGGTATCTCCTGGATTTATTATGGCGATGAACTCGGGATGAGCGGCAACACCTTAAAACATGAAGAAATTTATGGCAACACGAATAATTTAGATATGTGGTATCGTCAACCCTTTAAGTGGGGTGAGGAAGAAATTACCACTGATTATACCTTTGGTGGTTATGAAATTAAGTGGGATGATTACAATCAAACACTCCCATCTTTAAACGAACAAGAAACTGATTCTAATTCGATGTTAAATTATTATCGCGCTTTAAATGAAGTGAAAAAACTTTATGGCAAAAATGCTAAATATATTGGACATGAATTTCAGGCGAACACTGATGTTTTACATTATGAAATTAATAGCGATAATGGGGTATTTTATATCTATATTAACGCGGGCGAGAAAGCGCAGAATGTTGAATTAAGGGGGGACACAAATGTCTGTTTAAATGGTTCAACTTCCACCCTTTTAGCCCCCTATGGGACAATTATTAGTTACACTTTAAAATAAGGAGCACTTAGCGATGAAAAAAATAATCTTAGCTTTAAGTTTATGTACATTACTTGGAGCATGTAATGTTCATCATGATATTAATACTTTCCCCTTAGAAAAAGAAATCAGCGTTGTCACTTATTTAGTTTTAGGTAAAAATGGTTTATACCAAGGCCAAAAGGGCGAAGATATCGCGAGTGATTTTTTAGAAAACACTGTGCGTTATGTTGCTGAAAGTGGAGCAGCTTTGCCTGATAAAACTTTAGTGAGCAGCGAAATTAAAGATGTCGAATTCGTTTCCTGGGTCAAATATGATGGCGATGGTACGCCTAAGATTTATCAAGAAGTACCATCCCTTAATTATGAGATTTTATATGCGACTTATCGCTACAAGGGCGAAATTAATTTAGGGGCGGGTACTAGTAATGGTAGCAGCACGATCGATCCCGATGATCCAGTTAGTGAAAGTATTTATTATGTTACTGGTGAAGGAGCTTTTATGGGCGAGAATGCTTCTTGGAGTGAAGAATCTAATCTCCAATTAACCCCTTTAGCTAGCGATGATCCTAATATCGTAGAGCAATATACCATTACTTTAACTTTTAATCAAAACGATCAATTTAAAATTATTTCAAGGCAAAATAATCAAGTCAATTGGCTTAGTCCTTGGCTCGAAGAAAACGGCACATATTTTTGTGGTGGTCAAGGTGAAAATATTGTCTGTTTAAATTCCGGCACTTATCATCTTTATCTTAAATTTTATCTTGATGGCGGCTTAAATATTTATTTAGGCTTAGCTAGTTAGGAGGTCTTATGCCAAAACATAATATTTTCTCACTTATTAGTGGTTTAATTTTATTACCAATTTTAACGCTTGGGGTTAACCCTAAAGATCAAACATCTACTCCTTTATTTGAAGATCCTATCGTTTATGATGAAGAAGTACATTATCAAATTGAAGATGGCGAAGAATTTAGTGGTGAACATTTAGAATTACAAGCAACTTCTCCTAGTAAAGTTGTCATCCATTACCGCAATAATGATGGCAATAATCCTAAACGAAGATTATATACTTGGTGCAGTGGAGTTAATGGGAAAGAAAATAGCGATTATACGCTTGTCGATGATGAAAATATGTATTTTACTTTCGATTTAACTTTACCGGAAAATGCTCTTTATAATGGGAAAGCTGGTTTATATTTTATCGTTAAATTAGAGGGAACATGGGACGGACAATCAAGCGATACTTATCTTGACTACGCGGATTATCAATTAGTAAATAACACTTTAGAGATTTGGTGTATCCCAGGTGAAGGTTCAGCCTTAGAAGTCCATCTCAGCGAAGAAGATACTTATTATGATAAAGTTTTAATGGCGCGCTTTTTAGATGATTGGAAAACAATTCGTTGTGAAGCGACTTATTTCCCAGAATCTTATGAACTTTATGCTTATGAAGGTCGTTATTTAAGAGAAGGCGCACCAGTGCAAAATACTTTAAAACCTTATCGTCTAATTAAAAGAGCAGAGGTCGGTAAAGAAAATTGTACCTATGATTCTGAGAGTGAGACTTACATATTTGATATCGAATTAGCGACGACCGCTCATATTAATGTTTTATATGTAGTGGAAACCGTTTATGAGACTTATCCAGATAAAAAACCAGAAAAATATGTTTCTTTTGAGTATCTATATGATACGCCTTTATTTGAAGAATATTATACCTATGATGGCGATGATTTAGGTGTTACTTATAGCGAAGAGGAAGTGACTTTTAAATTGTGGTCACCTTGCTCAAGTAATGTTAGATTAAATTTATATATTAATGGTACACCTGAGCAAGTTAGTAGCACTTTAGGTAATGATGATGGTCGTTCTTTCACCATGGCTTATACTCATTATGGTGTCTGGCAGGCAAGTGTCTCTTTTAAAACTCTCCCAACCTTATTAAATTGGTTTTACACTTATGAAGTTACCAATGTCAATGGGACGAGTGAAGTTGTTGATCCTTACGCGAAAGGAGTAGGAGTTAATGGGATGCGCGGTTATGTTGGACCATTAGATGCTTCCGATCCTGAAGGTTGGGATGAATTACCTTTAAAATGGGATCAAGATGAAATCTATGATTTAAAGCGTCCGAGTGATTTAACAATTTACGAAGTTCATATTCGCGATTTAACGATTGATGAGACTTGGGTGTCGAATCAAAATAATGAACGCGGAACTTATTTAGCCTTTGCTGAAAAAGGGACGACTTATACTGATCCTAAAAGTGGTAAAACCGTGAAAACTGGTTTTGACCACATCGAAGAACTCGGTGTCAACGCGATTCAAATCTTGCCTTTTTTTGATAGCGATAATGATGAGACAAATTATAGTTATAACTGGGGCTATAACCCGACAAATTATAATGCTTTAGAAGGCGCCTATGCTTCTAGTAGTAGTGACATCGATAATCTTGGTGGTCTATATGACCCGATTAAACGGGCGAATGAATTTAAACAATTAGTGTTAGCCTATGCAAATAACGCGAATCATACTAGGGTTATTATGGATGTTGTCTATAACCATGTTTCGAGTGCTTCTAATTCTAATTTTAATAAAATTATGCCGAAATATTTCTTCCGAATGACGGATGATGGCTATTATATGAATGGTTCCGGTTGCAATAATGAAATCAAGACCGAACGCAAGATGGTGAGAAAATTTATCGTTGATTCCGTCTCTTACTGGGCAAAAGAATATAAGATTAAAGGTTTCCGCTTTGATTTAATGGAGTTAATTGATTATCAAACGATGGCGGCCGTGCAAGAAGCCCTTTATCAAATTGATCCTGATATCGTCATCTATGGTGAACCTTGGTCACTCGGTTATAATGGCTCAACGGATGGCACTGGACCAACTAATCGCGGGACAGTTTATAGTAAACTTTATGGTCATGATGGGATGAACGGCGTTGCCGCTTTTAATGACAGCGGTCGCAATGCCTTAAAAGGCGAAAATACTTGCGGCGGGAATGGTTATGGCTTTATTAGTCAAGGGACAGGCGATAGCAGCAACAAAGTTAATGATGTAATGAATTTATTTAAAGGGGTAATTAATGAAGGAGCAAATCCTGATCAAACGATTAATTATGCTTCTTGTCATGATAATTACACACTTTTCGATCAATTAAATTATCATCTTCATAATGGTGGTTTAACTAATCCCCCAGCAGAATATGAGCCTTCGCCTTTAACGGTCGCGCAGGCTTCTTTATCGGTGCATGCTTATATCTTTGCTAGCCAAGGCATCGCCTTTATGCATGGCGGGGAAGAAATCTTCCGCACGAAGAAAGAATATGATCCAAGCGATACGACTGATAATTATGAGATGTATGGTTACACCATCACTCATAATTCTTATAATTCTAGCGATGCAACAAATGCCTTTGAGTGGGACCGCAAAATTAGCATTGAATATCATGGCGAAGACATTGATGTTTCGTCCTATAGCGAAAAATTTAAAGAAGCAGTAGCGATTCATTCTTACTTTTCGCGCTTTGCTTATGGCGAAACGGAAAATAAAGTCAATACTTGGAGTAATGAAGAGGGCTCAGTAGTTGCTGGCCAAGGCGAATATTATTTTGTCTTCTTAACTAATCGCGAAGGCGGGGCAATCTCTTTTGATAATATTAATCAAGCCGAATTATTATTTACTTCTAATCCAAGTGAAGATGGTGGCATCACGAATAATAATGGTGTTGGTTTATCTTTAACTGGCCTAACTTGTGCTATATATAAGGGGAATTGGTAAAATGAAAAAACGAATTATCTTTTTAGCGCTTTTACCGTTATTAGTATTAGCTAGTTGCGATCCTGATAATAGCGTTTCTTCCACTAGTGAAGAATCTTCTAGTTCTATTAAAGAAGGCCGCGGGGATTATCGAGTTGATTTTTATCTTAATTACAATAAACAATCTAGTAGTGATATTTATTTAACGATTTGGGTTGATGAAGGGGAAAAATTAACTGAGCCAACTACCCCAACAGAAAGCGATGATTTATTATTTACGGTTTTTGCTGGTTGGTCACCTTATCCTTTTGCTGATCGCCTCGATCAAATATGGGATTTTGCTAACGATGTCTATCCTAGTGATACACCATATTTATATATGTATGGCATTTGGCTAAGAGAAGGAGAAAGTTTATCTTAGCGATTAAATTTCTCTTTAGCGACAATTTTGTTAAAATAAGAGGAGAAAATGAATTTAATTAAAAAAAGTTTCGTTCGTTTATATCAAGGCATCATTTATCTACTTAAGCCGATGGTGGGCATTAAAGAACCAGTGATGCGGATTGAAGAAGGAGCCTTAACCAAGGTCGATGAAATTTTATATCTCCATTTTTTGAAAAAAGCTTTTATTTTAGTGGATCCTGTAATTAATCGCTTAGATTTAATCGCCCCTTTAAAGAAAGATTTAGCTGCAAAAAATATTCATTATGTGATTTATGATCAAATTTCACAAAATCCTTCGACGAATGAAATTGATCGCGCTTATTTAGAATTTTTAAAATATTATAAAAATTATCATGATGTTGCTTTAATTGCCGTTGGTGGAGGCTCAACGCTTGATGCAATGAAGGGTTTAAAAATTAAATTAGTCAAAAAGGGCAGGCCTTTAGAAAGATATCGCGGTTTATTAAAAGTTCATCATCCTAAAACTCCTTTAATGATTGGGGTACCAACTACTTGCGGTAGCGGGGCTGAATGCACCTTAGCGGCCGTCTTAACTTCTACACAAACTGGTCATAAATTTATTATTAATGACCCCTCTATAATTCCTAGTTATGCGATTTTAGATCCTAATTTATTAAAAACTTTGCCTAAACACCTCCTAGCAAACACTGGGATGGATGCTTTAACTCATTTAATTGAAAGTTTTATTGGGCGATCTAATACTAAAAAGACGAAAGAATATGCCTTACTGGCCTTAAAGAAAATTCATGATAATTTATTAAAAGCTTATTTTGATCAAGAAAACAATATCAATTATCTTTCTGAGATGCTTTTAGCTAGTTATTATGCCGGGAATGCTTTTACGCGCGGGTATGTTGGTTATGTCCATGCTTTAGGCCATGCGTTTACGAGTTTATATCATATCCCACATGGGGAAATTAACGCTATTTTGTTGCCGCTTGTCCTCACTCGTTATGGTAAAAGCGCGAAGAAAAAATTAGCTATCCTTAGTGACACCTTAAATTTAACCCCGAGCAAGCAATCAAATAAAGAAAAGGCTTTAGCCTTTATTTCTTACATTAAAAATCTTGTTAAAGAATTAGGCTTACCAACTTCCTTAGAAATCAAATATAATTTTATCGAGGTGAGTCGCATCGCTTCATTAGCCTATAAGGAAGCGACGCCTGATTACCCCGTGCCTTTATTATTAGATCAAAATGAATTGATTGGAATTATCTCCCTCGCGATTAGAAAGGAATAAATTTTATGCAATTACCTGTCATTAATCATTTAATTTATTACGCGAATAAGCATCTAGAATTAGCAACGCTTGATAATATTTATAAATATAATGAATTATTACATTTCTTAAACGCGGATGAAATGGCGTTTACTTCCGAAGATTTATCTTATATCGACCAATTAGATCGCCCTGATATATTACTTGATCGCTTAATGAATGAACTCGCTATTAACAAGATTGAATTACCCTATAGTGAAGAAACAATTAAAGCTGAAGTAATGGGTATTTTATCACCTTTACCTAGCCGCGTTATTGAGCGATTTAATGCTTATCAAAATAAAGAAGAAGCAATCAAAGATTTTTATCATTTAAATATTGCTTCTTATTATGTCCAAGCGACAAATATTGCTCGCAATAAAAAATGGTGGACAAAAGATAATCTAGTCATCACCATCAATTTAAGTAAGCCAGAAAAAGATAATAAAGATATCCGTAACGCGCTTTTAAATCAAAATGTTACTTATCCCCAATGTGTTTTATGTTATGAAAATGAAGGTTTTTTTGGCAAAGGGAAATTTTTAAATCGCAAAAATATTCGCGTGATTCCTTTAACTTTAAATCACGAAGATTGGTTTATGCAATATTCGCCTTATGGTTATTATGATGAACATTTAATCGTGATTAAAAAGCATCATGAACCGATGCATATCACTTTAAATAATCTCTTAGCAATGTTTGATTTTGTCGATCAATTCCCCTTTTATTTTATTGGTAGCAATAGCGATTTACCAATTACCGGCGGTTCGATTTTAAGTCATGAACATTTTCAAGGGGGCTTAGAGAGGATGCCTTTAATGTTAGCAAAGACCAAAGAGCATTTTTCTTTAGGTGAAAAATATAGCGATGTTGATTTAGGCATTTTAGATTGGCCAAATACCGCTTTTATTCTTGAAAGTAAGAATTGTCAAAAATTAGTGGAAGTCATTAAGGTGATGAATGAAGTGTGGCTAACTCATAGCGATGAAAAATGCGATATTATTGCATCGAGTAATCATGAGCGACATAATTCAATTACTCCCTTATTAGAGAAAAAAGGTGATTTATATCGCTTTTTTATGATTTTAAGAAATAATCGTACCTCAGAAAAATATCCGGAAGGCATCTTCCATGCGCATCAAGAATATTATCATATTAAAAAAGAAGGAATTGGCCTTATTGAGGCTAGTGGGTATTTTATCTTACCTGGCCGTTTAGATAAAGAATTGCCTTTAATTGCCAAAATTTTAGCTAATCCTTCCTTAAAAGAAGAATATCTACGCGCTTACCCTAATTTAGAAAAATTTAGCGGAATGATTGATGAATTAATCTTAGTAGATAATCCCGATAAAGATGCTTTAATTAAAGATTATTTAGGGGATGTTATCCGCGGCATATTAAATAACACTGCGGTGTATAAAAATGATCAAAATGGTTTAGATGGTTTAAATCGTTATTTAAAGAAAATCATAGAGGTAATTAACAATGCAAACTAAAGAAACTTTCGGAGCTTATTTCCATTATTTGCCACATGCGACTTTAACTTATCGCCTAGCCTTACCATTAATAAGTACTTATCCTAGTTTAACCAAAGAAGAGTCTTATTATTTTTTCCCTAACGAAATCTTCTATGAAATTAGTTTAGCCCCGCGAAATGATTATAAGATTCATCTCCGTCATCACGATCAGACTTGTTTAATTGATTTAACTGCTTTAGATAAAAAGAAAGATTGCCCCTTTTATTTAGGGACAATGTATCTTTATCTATTATTAAATGAAAAAGGTTATTTTTATCATGGCTATGATGTAACCTATCAATCGCATCTAAATAATCAAGATCTTGAATTAGCAGCTTATTTAATCACTTTAATTAAGACAATTAATCATGATGATAATAAAGATTTATTAGCAGTAGAAGAAATGCTAATAATCTTAAAAGAAGTTTTTGAGCGCTTAAATTCACCTTTACCATTTAACTATTTAATTGCCCTTTTTAATCAACAAGATGCTTTTATTAATTGTGATCAAAATATGCCTATAATTAATAATTTCCCCTTTCCTTTTTCTTATCACTATGCCTATTTATATCATCGCGATTCCCTCTTAGCGTTATCCGCCAATAATCAAATGAAAAAACGCATTCAAAATGTCCTTTTAGCGATTTTTAATAAAGATAATTATTGTGATCTTAGCCCCAGCGAATTTGCTTATCGGATGTCTTTATCTTACGCACTTGATGAATTAGATAAATATTATGCGCAACAATTATTTGATTTAATTATGCAAAATCGTTTATTACTTGCGGCCTTAAAGACCAAAGACGAAAGTCAATTTTATCGCCTAAATTTAGAACGCAATTTTAAAATTAATAAATTATTTTTATTAAAAGATAATCATTATCATGCGACCTTAGTCAATTATTTAGCGTTAAATTATCCTAAAGTTAATTATTTAACCCCCTTCCTATTTGCTAGTGGGGTCATGTTATTTTCTAAGGAAGAAATTAATAATCTAACCTTTAAAGGCGAGGAATTTAAAAATTATTCTCTCATAAGATTAACAAAATAATGGTGCGTAATAAGAAATTAACTTTCAGTTTTTTAATGGTGATGATTGCCTTAGCCCTATGCGCCTTCATCCCCTTATTTTTTCCGCTATTAAGTGTCGATAATTCTTTAACGAGCGAACGAAAGATGATGTTAAATTTTCTCCATTTAGCGTTCGGGGATGATTTTACTAATCTAGTAAATTTAGATACCTTATATATAAGTGGGAACGGGTTTATCTTTTGTACTCTCATCGCTGGCTTAGCGATGATTATGATGACGATTATTTTTGCATTTTATTATGCTTTTTCTAAGAAAAAATCTCCATATTCTTTTATTCTCTTAGGTTTAGCAACCCCCTTTGATGCTTTATATATTGTCGGCTTATTTTTACTTCGTTCATTATTTTTAGCCTCGAACCCTAATTACGCGATTAATCAATGGAGAGTGAGTCTTTTACCTTCCTATTATATTGCTTTAATTGCTGCGATGAGCGTAGCAATTTATTTGATATTTATTATAATATATATGGGCGTTGTTGTCCCTAGTAGGAAAGTGAATGATGTTCAAAAATAAGATTTTAAAACCCCTTTTAAGTTTAAGCGCGACGATTGTGCTTCTAATTGGCGGCATTTTTTCTTTAAATAGTTGTAATCAAGATTATTACGCTGCAATTAAAGATTCTTATCAAGGCGAAGAACTCAAATTAGCGTTAAATAAAATTATTAGTCATCGCGAACAAGTTAGTTACGCCTCCTTAGCCCGCATCTATGCGACTAGTGACGCTGCTCCTAATAGTGAGATTGATTCATTAACTGGTTTTCCAACAGAAGTTGTCCTATTTTATACTGGGGAAGTAGTTGAATGGTCACCTTGGGGCCAAATGGGAACATCGCTAAATGATATTAATCGTGAGCATGTTTGGCCGCAGTCGCGCTTTAAAGTTTATGGGGAAGCAATCCCAGGACCTTATAGTGATCCCCATATGGTTAGGCCAACTTTATATTCGATTAATGTTAGTCGCTCAAATTATTTCTACGCGGAAGAAGGCAATAATGTTTTTGATCCCGCTAAAATTGAGGGTGGAGATATTACTTATCGCGGCGATATCGCTCGCATCCTTTTTTACACGGCGACGCGATATTTAGAGCTTGAATTAGTGGACGCAAAAAGCGCTCCAAGTGACCTCAATCAAATGGGTTGTTTATCGGATTTATTAGAATGGAATTTAACTTATCCGGTTTTAGATAGAGAAAAACAACGTAATGAAGCAATCTATGCTTCAAGTCAAGCTAACCGCAATCCTTTTATTGATCATCCTGAATACGCTTGTCGCATTTGGGGCAATGTTAGCGATCAAACCAAAGCCATCTGCGGCTTAATTTAAGGAGAAAAAATATGAAAAAAACAATTTATGCTTCAACCTTTGTCCTCTTTAGTTTATGTTTATTAGCTAGCTGCGAAGATAAACGCGCGGATTATGATGTCTTTGAAGGAAATCCGAGCGATTATAACGGTTATTACGCTAGTACGAATATTTATGACGAAAATGTCTCGAGTGGTGATATCACGATATCCTTACATAATTTAATGATTGAAACGCATACTTATTATAATACTTATAATGAATGCTATGAATATTCTGAAGCTGGTGCTGATCTTGATGATAGCGGCAATTTAGAATTATTCTGGTCGGGCCGCAGTGTTCCTAAAACTTATAATTATAACCGCGAGCATGTCTGGCCGCGTTCAAAATCTAATAGTCTATTTAATGATGTTGAACCAAGTAGTCGCGGGGCGGGTAGTGATCTCCATCATATTCGCCCGACTGATCCTGAAACTAATACTGCTCACTGGGCGTGGGGCTATGGCGAAATAGCCGATCTTACAAACGCGAGTGACCAAGAAACATTGCTAGAAGCTGGCGTGGACGCTGGAATCATTTGTCCAAGTGAAAGAATTTATGAACCTAGCGATGAATTTAAAGGTGATGTCGCCCGCATTTTAATGTATGTTTATGTCCATTATAACGCGGCGAGTGGCGGTTTAACGAATGAATATACTGGCGCTTTAGGTTTTGCTGCCGTGTTTTGGGATGGGTATGATATTATGCAAATCTACGATTTATTATTAGATTGGAATGAAATTGATCCCGTTAGTGACATCGAAAGAAGTCGCAATGAATATATTTTTACCATTCAAGGCAATCGCAATCCCTTCATTGATTATCCCGCTTTAATGGGCCTATGCTTAGGCATTTAATCACCGATTAATAAGATGTATTGTGGCATTTTAATTTCTTTAGGCTGCGCGAAAAACGAAATTGATTCGGAAATAGTCCTTGGGATGTTACCGCCCACTGATTTTAAAATTACCCAAGACATCAATGAAGCCGATTTTATCATCATCAATACTTGTGGCTTTATTTTGGCTAGCAAGCAAGAATCAATTGATGTGATTAGTGAATATGAGCAATACCATAAAGAAATTTTTGTCATTGGTTGCCTAAGCGAGCGTTATCAAGCGGATTTAATTAAAGCTTTTAATAACCCGCAGCTCCATTTTGTTAAAATTAGCGAATATCATCGCTTAAATGAAATTATTAATGAAGTGCTTAACACTAATGTAGTCGCCCCTTTTAATCCTTTAAAAAGAATGATGCCACCATCTCCTTATAGTGCTTATCTACGCATTTCGGAAGGGTGTTCTAATCATTGCTCTTTTTGTGCTATTCCGTTAATTCGCGGTCATTTTCACTCAAGAAAAAAGGAAGATATTTTATTAGAAGCGCGCTGGTTAAAGGCTTTAGGTGTTAAAGAAATTATCTTAATTTCACAAGATTCTTCGCATTATGGATTTGATTTATATCCTGATTATCATATTGAAGACCTTTTAGCGGATATTGCTAAGCTCGATTTTATGATGGTACGCTTATTATATTTATATGTCGATGCGATTAATTTGCCATTTATTCAGACGATGAAAAAATATCCTAATATTGTTCCTTATTTTGATTTACCTTTTCAGCATGCTTCTAATCGCATCTTAAAGGCGATGAATCGTCATGGGACAAAAGAAGGATATTTAGCCCTAATTAAAAAGATTAAAGAAGAAATACCAGAGGCGATTTTGCGTTCAACTTTTATTGTCGGCTATCCTAGCGAAAGCCAAGAAGATTTCTTAGAATTAATCGATTTTATTCAAGAAGTTAAATTCGATCATTTAGGCGCCTTTACTTATTCGCGGGAAGAAGGTACTCTTGCGTACTCTTTACCTCAGCAAGTTAAGGAAAAAACTAAACAAAAACGCTTAGATATTTTATTAAAAACCCAAAAAGAGATTGCTTTAAATAAAAAACAAGCGCATCTAGGTGAAAAGATGAAGGCCTTAGTTGTTAATTTTGATCCGACTTTAAATTATTATTTAGTGCGTTCGTATTATAACGCTCCTGATGGGGTCGATGGGAATATTTATTTAAAAACTGAAAAAGATCTCGCGTTAGGGGAAATCATCCAAGTTAAGATTGTTGATTGTTCCCCCTATGATTTATACGCTGTTATTGATGATTAAATTAAAAATATAATAAAAAAAGAGCTGTTTAATCTATTAAATTAACAGCCCTTAATCGGATAAATTTTATTAAATTATTAGAAAGATGTCATATCGATAGTTAAATCGTAGAAGATGCCATCACCGACATCAGTTTGGTCGGCAACGCGATAAGCAGAGGCGTCTGGTAATGCTTTACTATATTCCGCTAGTTCGCCATATTCATAATGGAAATTATAAAATTCCCAGTTCCAAATATATTGTTCGCTAGAAGGAATTGCTCTTAAATCTAATAAAGCAATATCTTCCGGGGTTAAACTAGGATTATCCATATTATAATCGGTACCTAATTCCGCGACTGGAATTTCATTTAAATCATAATAAAGGCGTTCTCTAAAGGATAGACTTTGGAATGCCATGTCAGTGATTTTACCATCAACAATTTTATAAGAATAACCTAATTGATAATCGCGAATACAATACATATATTCATATGAATTTCCCCAAATTGTACAAGTAAATAATGGTAAAACTTCTAAACTAACATCATAATTTAATTCTAAAGTTTGGACGCCATTAGAATCGGTTGTTTTGGTAGCAGTTTTAGTGGTAATAACATTTTCTGGGGCTAGTTGTTGACCATAAGCATCGATTAATTCGTTAATCGCATCGTGATATGAATGGAAAGTTTCCCCTGAATCATTGCGATTAAACATTGCATCATAAATCGTCCAATCAAAATCGATTGATTTATGGAAGGATAAAGGATTAGTGATTTCGCCGTTTTGGGTATAAGTGGCATTTAATTTGTTATTGACATGATCCACATAAATTACTTCATCATAGTTATAATCTTGCGCGGGACCAAAACCGCCATTTAGACCTTGTTCACCACCAGGAGTAACACCATCCCAAGGTGCATAATAAACATCGCCAGTTACTTCAATAATATCGTTTTGATAAAAGGTTATTGTATCGGTACGATCTTCTTTATAAACCGCTTGACTTTCAAAACCTGGATTAATCATTGTTGGTTCGACATTATAATCAACATCGATTGTCTGCGAAATGAAATCGTGATTTAAGAAACCATTTTGAATATTGTCATTAGTTTCTAAAATGATGATATCTTCTTCATTTAAAGCCCCATCAGCTAAGGAATTAATAAAGTCTTGATAATTTTGCACCGCGGAACTTGATTCTTCTTCAGCTGGACAACCCGTTAAGGCAAAGACACCAACCAAGGCGAGCGGGGTAATTTTTAAGATAGTTTTATTCATTGTTTTGACCTCCAATTTGTTTACATACCCTTTTGTTTAACAAAAGTATAAACAAGATTAATAATTAATTATTAACTTGTCAATAGTTTTTAATTTTAAATTTGTTTTTTAGTCTTTATTTTCTTTAATCGAGGTGATGATTAGCAAAATAAGCGTAAGTATCGCGAGCAATCATGATTTCTTCATCGGTAGGAATGACAGCAACTTTCACCTTAGATTTAGCGGTGGAAATTAAACCTTCCTTACCACGAATCATTTCGTTATTTTTCTCTTCATCAATGATGATTCCTAATGAATCTTTTAAAACTTCGCAGATTTTTTGGCGATAATAGGAAGCATTTTCCCCAATGCCAGCAGAAAAGATAATTAAATCTACCCCGCCTAAACGGACATAATATTGGCCGATATAATCTAAAATGCGACGAATAAATAATTGATCGGCAATCAGCGCGCGTTTATTGCCTTGCTTGAGTGCCTCGATGATATCGCGGGAGTCGTTAGAGACACCACTGACACCTAAAAAACCACTTTGTTTATTAAATATTTGATACATTTCAGTGACTGATTTATTTTCCATGCGACATAAATAATCCATGACTGAGGGATCTAAATCACCAGTCCTAGTTCCCATCATTACTCCGCCTAAAGGTGTTAAACCCATCGAGGTCGCTACACATTTTTCATCTTTAATGGCGGTTAAAGAAGCGCCGGAACCAATATGACAAGAAATGATGCGGTTTAAAGAATTAGGATCTAAATATTTTTGACCTTCATGCGCTAAATATTTATGGCTAGTGCCATGCGCCCCATAGCGGCGACAATCATATTTAAGTGATAATTCATAAGGAATCGGGAATAAATAATCTTCTTCCGCCATTGTTTGGTGGAAGGCGGTATCGAAAGTAAAGACATTTAAAGATTCAGGCAAAGCATCTTTAAAAGCTTGATAACCAATTAAATGGGCTTCGTTATGTAGAGGGGCTAAAGGAATTAAAGAACGCACTTTGTTAACGACATCTTCATCAACAATTACTGATTGTGAAAAATATTTTCCCCCTTGAACGATGCGGTGGCCTAAAGCTTTAATTTCATGAATATCTTGCACAATCTTTTTATCAATTAAAGCATTTAATAATAAAGTAACAGCCACCGAATGATTTTTTATCGGTAATACCTTCGTATCTTTTTGACCTTGATAATTAATTGTAAAGATGGCATCATCATGCCCAATTCTTTCAGCAATGCCCGAGGTAATTACTGTTTCACTAGGCATTTCATATAATTTAAATTTTAACGATGAACTACCAGCATTTACTGCCATGATTTTTGCCATAAAATCTATCTCCTTATCTCTATAAAATACTTTTAAAGTATAGAAAGAATTAAGGCTTAAATCAAGCGATATTAAATATATTTAATATAAATCTTAATTGATAAATTAAATGATAGGAATATTTTAAATTTTAAATGCTTTTATCGCTATTAAAATTTTATTAATCAAAATTTACCGTACTGGCTGGTCTAATTCCTAAAATATTTTTAGCATCGCTGCCACCTAGCAAGGAACCAGAAGCACTAACATAGCTAACTTGGTTACCATTTCCTTCATTATTTGGTGAGCGTGTCCAATATTCACCATAATTATTAGCGGTTACTTCATTATCCATTAGCATTTGACAATAATCGCTTGTGAAGGCTTTTCTTAATTGTGGAGCATTTAAAAGACCTTGATGGCCTTAGTCTTGATCAAAATTAACATATGCGAGTAAATATACATAATCATTAGTGTTCCTACAAACATAAGGATTAGGTATACGATCAGGGTGCATTTGATAAACATCACGCGTTGTCGAAGCTTGATTATCAGTTAAGTGATTAACTACTTTTTGGCGATCAAATTCATTAAATAAAGAATTATAAAAATCATTATTTAAATAAGCGCGAATTTCAGAATGCTCATAATTTGATGGATAGATGCCATCTATTACAACCTTTGAAGAATATACTTTCGCGTCTAAAATATTTTTAGCTACCATTTCATAACCTTGATTAGTTTTGCCTAACACCAACCAAGTAACAGGTTCAAGCTTGAAATAAGAAGTTTCACCATTAATTTCATAGATTATTGCTATAAATGACATAGCCATTTAACAAGTTATTAGCAATTTTAGCGTTATTAGCGATACCTTGGGCATTATCCACCTCTAAGGTTTGTGGATAAAAACCAAAATTATATTCTTCATTGACAGTTGGATGGTCTTTAATATTCAAATATTCATCGATGCATGAATAAGAAATTTCAAGATTAATTATATTTAAGGCGGTTTGGCGAGTATTAATTATCTTAAAATAGTTAGGCTTTAGTGAGTCAAATGAAATCGTATAACTTCTTAAGCCAGAATTACTACCAGCATATGTTTTAAATTCATATTCACTAAAATTACGATGACCAGAATAGATAACTAGAAATTGGAAAGGACTCTGAATTGATATTTCAATGTTTTTAATACCCGTAATTGCGGTGGTATTATAAATTTCACCATCTTGAGATAGGCTTTGCCAATTTCCAGCTGTTTGATAGACATTGTTATACGCAAAGTCAACTGTGTTATTTAAAGTGGTTTGAATTGTTGTATCGCCACTAGAAGATGTCTCATTATTAGTTAACACATTGGTCTCTTGATTAAAGGTTAATTCATAACCCTCATTAGCGATCGCGGTATAAATTTTTTCTTGATTTACACTAGCGTTTATAACTAATCCCGTCACTGCTATGAGCACCAAAGATAGTTCATGCCTAAGAATATTTGACTTTGTTTAATTTTCAATATTTTTTCCTCACTTATACACCGGGTCAATTATATGACGAAGCGCGAATAACATCCAATAAATATCAACTGACTATTTTTAAAAATGCTTTTTTAGCCTATGGCTTTATGTTAAAATGTGGTCACAAGGAGAAGTATTTAATATTTGGCATTAAACATTTAAATTATGGATATCTTGATAAATAAAAAAGATAAAATTCTACAAATCATCGCTAGTTCGTTGCTTTTATTTGGTGCTTTAATTTTCTTTGTTGAAATATTTACTCCGATTAGAGTATATGCCCCAATTTATAATCTTTTTATTGATTTTAATATTCCTATTTATAAATATATTATTTATTTAATCGTAAACATCTATATCATCGCTTTATTCTTACTTGCAGTTATCACATTTGTTTTAACATTATT